>JAFZVF010000091.1 GCA_017617935.1 Clostridiales bacterium
GACCCTGCGAAGCGGTATACGTTGTGGTTAAAGCACCTGTAGCGAGCGAGCCGTGAACAGCACCTGAAGCGCCTCCCTCAGACTCCATCTCGACGATGTTAACCGTCTGTCCGAAAATGTTCTTTCTGCCCTGCTGAGCCCATTGATCGGTGTGGTCAGCCATAGGCGAGGACGGTGTGATCGGGTAAATCGCGGCGTTTTCGGTAAATGCATACGAAGTATACGCAGCAGCCTCGTTACCGTCCATGGTTTTCTTTGTCAGTTCTGCCATAAACTTGGATCTCCTTTGGAAAAATTTTGACCTCGGTCAGAATTATTACATTCTGATTTCAGTCTACAAAAACATTGTCTATTATAAACCCTTATATTAAAAATAGGCATCATAAAACAGACAAATTAACAGACTGTTTTTTGTTAAAAGGAAGTCTGAAAACTCATTCTCTCTCATGACCGTGAAACGTCGTGTATTCACAAGTGCTGGATTTTGTGCCATCTTGAAGCTAAAAAGGTACAGAATTAAGCACTTGTGCGTCATTTTGCAAAAAAGAGTACCTTTTTGGTCATAAAAAGGTACTCTTTTGAACACTTCGAGAATTATTAATGAAAAAGTCGGCTTTAAGCGTTTCAGCCGCCATCAGCAGGCTTGGTAGTCGCCTTGGTGGCCTTGGTCGGCTTTGGCGTCGCCGTCGGCAATCCTGACAGCTTGCCTGTCTTCGTGTCCAGCTTGGCGTGCTTTCCGTTATCGAGCAGGGTTCCTACGAGAACCCTCTTGGGATATGCCCTGAAATTGGACGTCGCCACTTTCTTTCTCTTAATCTCTTTTCCGTCCTTGTCGTACCAGACCTGGTAAGAGACAACGGTGCAGGCGTAATGCGCGGTTCTGACAACCTCCGTCTCGCCGGCCTTCATAGTCGGATCTTCAACGTACTCGACCGTGGAAGGAGTCTTGCCCTTTGAGGTCGTCTTGCTCTCAAACTTGACCGTCTGCCCGTCGGGAAGCTTTTTGCCGTAAAGCTCAACATGACAGATCCTGTCGCTCTTGCTCCACCACGCAACGATGATGATCTCTCCGTCGGTTGTGTTCTTAAACTTGAAATCAAGATGAGGATAGTCAACGGTAGCGTCCTGACCCATGGGGAGGTAAGTAGACGGGAAGGCATGCGGATGCCTTTCGGTTGCCGACAGGCCAGCCTTAATGACGGAATTGTATAGCGTGGAACTGACCTGGCAGATTCCGCCGCCAAGACCCTGTTCATACTGTCCGCCGGCTATGACCGTTGCTTCCTTAAAGCCTCTTGCAGCCGTTCTCTGTCCAACGACCTTATTGAACGAGAATTCCTTACCGGGCTTGAGAATGTAGCCGTTCATGTACTGGCAGGCCTTCTTGATGTTATTGTTACGGTTGGCGTTCCTCGTCGTCTTGGAAGTTGTGGAACTGATCTTGCCAAAGGTCGCGTTGATGGAAGCCTCCGTGATCTCGGGTGAGATGATCTCGGCTTCGACCATAACGGTTCCGACGTAGTTCCTGGAATCGAGCATCGCCTTGACCTTTTCGGTCGTGGCGGGAATGTTTATGTTGTATCCCTTCTTTTCAGGAACGATCGTGTAAGCGCGGCTGTCAACGTCGAAAGTGCTGATCGACGCGTTTACGGGCTCGAGATGGAACTTTTCCAAAAGCTCCTTGACGGTCTCCTCAACGCCCTCGTGCTTGACGGTATAAGCCGTCTGGTATTCCTTCGGATCTACCGTGAGAGCCTGAACGCCATTGAAGTATTCGGTAAGGGTTGAGTTATCCTCGCCGCCCTTAAGCCTGTAGAGTGAATATGCTTCGTTGACGACGTCGTCGGTATTGTATTCGAAAGTAACGTTCGAGAAATCAAGATCGTATTCCTTGCCGTCGAGGGACAAAGAGATCTTGACCTGCTCGGGTGATTTCGGTTGGGCAGCGATGACGGCTTCCCTCGCCTGCTCCTTGGTCATGCCGCCGACGTCGATGCCGTCGATGATCGTTCCCTTGAAGAATTTGTCCGTGGAAATGTATGCAAACGCATCTTCAACGAACAGATTGGCGGTTGTTCCGTCAGCCATGCTGGCAACGATGGTCTCCTTGAAATATCCGGTCTTTACGAGATACCACAGATAGAACGTTGCGAGTGCCGCAACGATGACGATCGGCGTCATTATCCAAATGGCGAGAGGAGTCCTCGGCTTGCCCGAGCGGGTCCTTGACTTTGCCTCGGCCGCGCGTGCCTTCTGCTTTGCCTGAGCCTGCTTGGTCTTCTGCTGCTGGCGTTTCTTGCTGGTTACGCCAAGCATGCTGTAATCGAAATCATTGGACATAGAGACCGCTTTTTCCTTCTTCTCCGCGGGAACCAGCTGCTTTGAAGATGATTTTGCCGTCTTTTCAGGAAGTGAAAACTTCGCCGCCGAGTCCTTTTTGACGCTCAGCTGCTTTTCAGTACTCTTCTGTCCCTTGTCAGAGCGCTTGTTTCCAGCGCCTGAATTGCGGGAATCGACTTTCTTCATATAAGG
Organism: Clostridiales bacterium; assembly: GCA_017617935.1. Classification (GTDB taxonomy): domain Bacteria; phylum Bacillota; class Clostridia; order Saccharofermentanales; family Saccharofermentanaceae; genus Saccharofermentans. Next base: position 2,533 of record JAFZVF010000091.1, read on the forward strand.
TCCCCTTTAGTTAATTACGCATATGTATAAGAGTCCCACCTGTGGAACTCATTTATTATATTATTCTAAAAGCCCAAAAAATCAATTTGATAAAATTACCGCATATTTGCCCCACCACTGATGTAAAATTGTTTATACTTCATCCACCAAACGGAGGAAATGCTGATGACCACAGGATACAAGGCCGTTTTGGCAGCGGACATGGACTTTACGCTCCTGCTGCCCGGACAGGACGTGCCGCCGGAAAACGTTATGGCGGTAAAGCGCCTTCAGGAAAACGGCATTGCCTTCACAATAGCAACAGGCAGGTCATCATATCTCGTAGGGAAGTTCGCGGAACGCCTCGGAATAGACATTCCGATAATCACCAGCAACGGAGGGGCGCTCTTCGATCCCGTTAACCGCAAGGACGTTGTTTCAAACGATTTTTCAGACTCCAAGCTCAGATCCCTTTTAAAGCTGATGACCGAAAACAAAGTCAATGCCTCGCTTTATTCCGTGACGGGCATATATTTCACGAGCTGCTCGAACAGACGCGCCTTTTGCGAGAACTACAACAAGGACGTCGAACCTTCCAAAAAGGCGCCGCTCTTTGATCTTGACGATGACTGCTGGAAAAGGGACGACCTTCCCCCGTTCAACAAGTTCCTGCTGATAGATCCTCCGGAAGTCGTCGTCAAAGCGGTAGAAAACGATCCTGACCTTACGGTCATATCATCAGGACCTACCTTTTACGACATAATGACCGCGAACATAACCAAGGGCAAGGCTTTGCTCGAACTTGCCGATTTCCTTGGCATTCCGAGAGACAGAACCTTCGCGATAGGCGACAGTGACAACGATCTGTCGATGATCGAGGCTGCAAAATACGGCATCGCGATGGGCAATGCGGCGGACAACTGCAAGAAGGCGGCCAGTTACGTCACCGCAAATTGCGACAGCCTCGGCTTTGCCAAGGCTGTCGATGAATACGTTATCCCGTTGGTTAAGAGTTTCAGTTAAGCTTTGACTTAACGTATCCTTCAACCTGTCCCCTGATGTTCTCGAAAGACTTTTCGGCATTTGCCTTGTCGGAATCGTAAACGCCCATGTAGATCTTGAGCTTGGGCTCCGTTCCGGAAGGCCTTGCGCATGCCCAGTCGATTCCCTTGTTGCCGCCCAGCTCATAGAGCAGAACGTTGGACTTGGGGAGCGTGATGTCAGAGACTTTGACGCCGTCTTCCGTGAAGTCGTAACGCTTGGACGCCTTGTAGTCGCGAACTGCGGTAACCGTGGCGCCACCAAGAAGTCCCTTTGCTTCGGCAAGGTTCTTGCAGCCGTCAAGTTCCTTCCTTAATTCAGCCATGCAGCTTCCGATCTTCTCGATGCCCTCTTTGCCTTCAAGGGTGCAGCTTATCGTCTGCTCGATTCCATAGCCGTACTTCTCATAGAGATGATCCAATCTGTCAGCCAAGGTCTCGCCCTTCTCGAAAGAAGCGGCAGCCATGTTGCAGATGAGCATTGCGGCGACAACGGCGTCCTTATCACGTACGTCCACGCCGGAGAGATAACCGTAGCTCTCTTCAAATCCGAACTGGAAGTGCTTGTCACCGAACTCGTCGTCCAGCTTGATCCTCTCGCCGATGAACTTGAAGCCGGTAAGGGTCTCCTGAAGTTCAACGCCATAGTAATCGCAGATGTACTTCACGAGCTTGGAAGATACGATAGTCGTTACTGCGAAAGACTTGTCGGGAAGCTTCCCGAGATTCTTCTTTGCATCAAGGATGTAATCCAAGAGCATAAGACCCATCTGGTTGCCTGAGAAGCATTTATACTTGACTTCGCCGTTCTCAACGACCTTGGCGGCAGCACCGATACGGTCAGAGTCAGGGTCCGTTCCGAATACCAATGATGCATCGGTCTTTTTCGCAAGCTCGATGGCCATTGAAAGGGCCTCAGGATTCTCAGGATTGGGAAGGCTTACCGTCGGGAAATTGCCGTCAGGAAGCTCCTGCTCCTTAACGATATGGATGTTCTTAAATCCGACCGCTTCCAAAATCCTTCTGACGGGCTTGTTGCCGGAACCGTGGAGCGGAGTGTAAACAATGCTCATGTCGGCCTGCTTGGCAATGGCGTCAGGATCAATAACGAGTTTGGTAAGCATCTTTGTGAATGCTTCATCAACCTCAGGGCCGAAAGTAGTGACAAGACCCTTTGCCTTGGCTTCCTCCAAATCCATCATCTTGATGGTCCTGATGTCCTTTATTGCTCCGATGTTGGCGAGAACCGCATCAGCCGCTTCAGGCGGAACCTGGCCGCCGTCTTCACCATAGACCTTGTATCCGTTGTACTTGGCAGGATTGTGGGACGCGGTGATCATTACGCCTGCGAATGCCTTGAAATATCTTACCGAATAAGAAAGCATCGGCACCGGACGCAGCTCGTCGGAAAGCCTGGAACTGATGCCGTATGCGGCAAGGGTGCCGGCCGTGATCGCGGCGAATTCAGGCGAGAAGTTGCGCGAGTCATATGAAATGACTACGCCGCGCTCAATAGCCTCGGGGCCACATGAGATGATGTACTGCGCAAGTCCCGCAGTAGCCTTTGCCACCGTGTAAACGTTCATCCTGTTGGTTCCTGCGCCGAGGACGCCTCTGAGTCCCGCAGTACCGAATTCCAGATCCCGGTAGAATCTGTCCTCAATCTCCTTTGCGTCAGTCAACGATGCCAGTTCGGCTCTTGTCGCCTCGTCGAAAAACGGATCGTTCTTCCAAAATTCGTATTCTTCCATGTAGCCCATAATCAATCCTCCGTGTTCTCTTCTGGTTTAACCTCTGTGGTTTTGATTTCTTTGCGGTTATTCAATACTTTTTTGTCGATAAATACAAATGCCGCAAGGCAGACGATGCCTGCGCATGAAGCCATTGCTCCGATCTTGAGTCCGGGCGGCGTGAAGCTGAGCTCCACCGTGTGGGTGCCTTCAGGACACTTGAACGAGAGGAATGCATCCTGGTATTTGCCCAGTTCGGCTTCCTGACCGTCGATCGTAAGCTTCCATCCGTCTTCGGCGGGGATGGTCGTGATGACCATTTCATTTGCGGAAACGCCGTTCACCGTAAACTTGGCGTATCCGTCCTCAAGCGCTTCGGTCTTAACCTTTGAAAGGTCAACGTATCCAATCTGCCTTTCGAAAGTCTTGTAATCGAAGTAGCCGAATCTTATGTCAAGATATGACCAGTCAGCCGCCTCGGAAAGGAACGTGACGGTTACGTCCTCGCCCTGCTCGAAAGAGCCGATCCTGAAAACTTGCGAATAGAACGTTCCGCTCTCAAAGCTGTTGATCCTGATCCCGTTAACATAGACGTCAGTCTCATTGAGAATCCTTGCGGTCGAAAGGTTGCAGTATATTTCCGAGGTCGAAGGCGCTTTAATATGGTATTCGATCCTTATCGGCAGCTTCTCATTCTGGCGGTAGATCGTCTTGAGCTTTGCATTGAGTTCCTTTGCCGCAACGCCCTCGAAGCCGATCGGATCATCATACTGGACGGGTGCGGAATCATCGTTTTCGCTTGCGGATTTGGATTCACTTGCCTTGCCGGCCTCTGAAGATTCCTGATCCTTCATGACTTCAGCGCGGCTCCTGTATGCGTTCTTGTTGTAACTGATGCCGTTAGTGATCTCAGGTCCGGAAACTTCCCTTCCGTTCATCGTGATGAAGAAGTCACTGGTGAACGCTCCCGGGAACATCGAGGCATACCATTCATTCTGGAAGGCGAAATAGTTCTTTTCATCAGCCGTCTTCTCAAGCTTGTAGAAATCAAAATCCGCCGCGGAGCCCGCCGCCGCAAAAGCAATGGGCATTGTCTTTCCCGCCTTGTAGAAATCGAGTCCTGACTTGAAGGAATCGGTGCCCGTCTTCTCATAGAAGGATATCGGCCTTCTGCTTGCTACGCTTCCGATGGAAAGGAAAGCGTCATTCGAAGGGATGACCTGATCGTAGGAAGCGGCGAAGTAATTGTAGTTGACGGGGTATCCGAGCTGCTTGAGGAAGTGGTGCATCCTCTTGTTTGAATTCGAATTGAAGAACGACATGTTGCGGAAGTTGCCGTAGATCTGTTCCCCTTCTTCAACATAGTAAGTCGGATAATAGCCGGAAACATGCTCGGTCTCCGCTCTTGCCGCACCAAGTTCAGAGTTCTGTATGGAAGCTCTGACTCCATACTCCTCAAGGGCGTCAATGGCGGATATGTATTCTCTTGCATTTCCTGAAAACATCGTGAAGCTCTCGATTCCCGATGAAAGCATCGGTCCTGCAAAGACCAATTCAAAACCGATAAAGACGGCAAGGATCGGCGAAAGGATCTGCGGAACGTCCTTGAGCTGTTCATGCCAGTCTTTAACCCCATACCCTGCTATCAATGCGCAATACGCAAGTATGAACAACAGGTTGTAAATGAACAGCTTGTCCTCGTCCTTGAACCTTCCAAACGCGTAAGTGATGACAAGTCCCGCGCACACGATGACGGCAACGAGCCTTACGTCCTTGAACGGGATCTCCTTCACGCGCTCGAGCACCCTGAGCGTTATCACGAGGAATATCGTCAGGAACACGAAAGCGTGTCTGTGATAAAACCAGTTCGGGTCGTCAAAGACCTGCCAGGCCTTGTCAAAATAGTAGAATCCGGTGGAAAGGAATGCACCCACGAGACAGAACAAGTGAACGGTCTTCTCGCGGCCGCTGAAAACCTTGCTCGTGACGTAAATTACCACCAGGATCGTGACCGCAAGGCTGAGGAAGAAGAACGGATAGTTCGCCGGAAGGACGTCCATGAATTCACCGGGATCTCCCATCAGGAACATCTTGATGAAGGTCAGAGGAGAATACATTATCAGGTCCGGATCCGAAGAAGCCTTCGTCTTGTCACTGTTTACGATCGTATCGATGCCTACGGGAAGAATGAGCACCGCGGTGCACATGCCTGTAAATCCTGCCGTGAGAACGTATCTCACCACCGTTCCGACGGCCTTCTTCAAGTCTGTCTTAAGCGTGATCATCCTTACGATGAGGTAAAGGAAGCTGTAGATGCCCACCATGTAGGCGATGTAATAGTTCGAAACGAACAGAAGCAGCAAGGTTACGATTATCCCAAGATAACGCTTCCTTGTAATGAACTTTTCAACGAAATAGAGAAGCAGCGGCAGGAGCATGTAGCCGTCAAGCCACATGATCTGGAAAGCGAACGCCTGCGCATAGAGCGAAAACGCGTAAACAATGCCCAAGAGCACGGGCCACTTCGTCTTTTTGTCTTCCGTCCTCGTTCCGAGGAAGAGCGCCATAAAGCCTGACGCAAAGCTGAGCTTCAGTATTACCAGGAGAATGACCACGAGGTCGACCTGGGAAGGTTCAAACAAAAGATAAATGAGGTTCAGGGGACTCGCCATGTAATAGCCGAAGGTTCCCATTACGTTCTTTCCGAGACCCAACTGGAATGAATAAGTGAGATTGTTCAAAAGATGCTCGGAACCGCCGGAAAGGCTTAAGATCCTTGCTCTGTTGAGAGCGAGGAAAGGCGCGTACTGTGCCTTGAGGTCGCTCAAAATGAACGAATACTCTCCAGTCGGGTATTTATTGCAGATGATCGCGGTAAAAGCGTAAAGCGCGAGCGCCAAAACGAACGCCAGAAGCGGGCGGTAATCAGGCTTTCTCTTCTCCCTGAGGGCAAGCTTGGGTTCCTTAGCCTTGGTGCGGGCGGCGGAAGCCTTCTTCCCCTGTCCCAGCGAGTCCAATTCCTTCATGTAGCCTCCTGACCTGTCGTTTGCACGTGCGCCCGACCAAATGTATCAATTAACGAACTTTTTGATTATAATACATTTTATTAAGCCGTTCCAATTTTGCGGCCTCATGAAAGGCGGATATGACAGCATGCTTGTAAGCCTGATAGTTCCCTGCTACAACGAGGAAGAAGTCCTTCCCATCCTTTACGAAGCGCTCACGGGCGTTAGAGAATCACTGAAGGATACCGACAAGGAGTTCGAATTCATTTTCGTAAGCGACGGAAGCCGCGACAAGACCGAAGAGATAATCAAGGGATTCGCAGAAAACGATCCCTGCGTCCGCTACGTCTTCTTCTCAAGGAACTTCGGCAAGGAAGCCGCCATGTATGCGGGAATGCAGAAGGCAAAGGGCGATTACATCGCGATAATGGATGCCGACATGCAGGATCCCCCGGCCCTCATCCCTTCAATGATCGACGACCTTGACAAAGACGAATGCGACATCGTGGCCGCAAGGCGCGTCACGCGTAAGGGCGAGCCTCCGATCAGAAGCTTTTTTGCAAGATGTTTCTATAAGCTGATCAACAGCATGATCGACGTTGAGATCGCCGATGGCGCACGTGACTTCAGGCTCATGAGAAGGCCCGTTGTTGACGCGATCTTAAGCCTTTCCGAAAGACAGCGCTTCTCCAAGGGCATCTTTGCCTGGGTCGGATTCCGCACAAAGTGGATCGAGCACGAGAACGTTGAGAGAGCTGCAGGCGAGACAAAGTGGAGCTTCTGGAAGCTTTTCCGCTATGCGATCGACGGCATCGTCGCTTTTACGACCGCGCCTTTGAGGCTTGCAACGTACACGGGTTTCTTTTTCGCCATCGCAGGCTTCATCTACATGCTCTATTACTTTATAAAGGCGATAATCGGAAGACTCTGGGACACCGCAGTCGCAGGCTACCCTTCACTTCTCTGCTTCATTCTCTTCATCGGCGGACTCGTGCTGATGGCATTGGGAATCATTGGTGAATACTTAGGCAGGACCTACATCGAGATCAAGGGCAGACCGATATACATCGCCAAGGACGAGACAAAGGACGAGGACTAAATCCCTTTACTTTTTCGCCAGATACTTAAAGAAGAACGCTTCCTGGTAATCGTTCGAGATATAGTTGTGCGTGACGTTCCAAGTGTGCTCGGCGTTCTTTATGTTTCCGTACGATCCGATCTCCTCCGCATTGTGGGGTTCGCCGGTGAACTCGCTTCCGAGCACGTAGTAGCCCATGACGAATGAAGGATACATCATCAGGACGATCGTAAGCATCGTAAACGCGAGCTTGACGACGTCCTTTTTCTTTCTCTTCAGTTTCTTGGAAACGATGATCTTGTCCGCGTCATAGAGGTCCTTGAGATAACGCGCGAGAAGGATGCAAAGGACGAACCTTGCCGCCATTGAGCTTCTCATGCAGAAGTCGTTTGCCTCCGTGATCTTGTAAAGCGGGATTATCATGAGCTCGATCAGAGACGCGATGAATAGCGCCTCCTTCTTTTCGGTCTTCCAAAGGATAACCGCTACCGGAGCGATCTCGATCAGAATGAACAGGATGTAGACGATGACCGACAAGCCCGGATTGTCAATGAATTCCCAGAAGAATCCCTTTATGGAAGTCGAGGAATGGTTGCCCAGGTAGAACGGCGTATAGACCAGAAGGAGCGGCGCGCACGAAATTACGTTGACGATGCTGACGACGTTCTTGACCGCGCCTCCGATGCCGCCTGCCCTCATCTGCTTGGAGAATGCCCTTACCAACGCAAGCGGGAACAAGCCGATCACGCCCCAGGGCGAGTACGCAAAAAGTATTCCGCCGCACATTCCCAGGGACCTCGTATTGTATGACGTCATGATCATGGTCATTATCAGCCAGCACGGAACACACTGGTGGAAAACGCTCGTGAGCTCGGCGAAGTTGCTCATGTAGGCCAGTACCGGTGCCCACACCTCCATTCCATTCCAGCAATCCCATTCCACGAAGGTATGAACGATGTTCGGAAGGACGTCGAGGCCTGCAAAGCATATGTAGACGAACGGCACCGTAAAGCTTGCCCTGCCGATGATCTTGCTTACTCCGACAAAAGTCAGGAAGATCCCGGCCGCATTCCAAAGCATCAGGGCGAGGTGTGCGGCATAGGCTCCGCCGATCTTGCCTACAAGCGCCGCGGGAAGCCAATAAGTGAAATAGTACATGAACGCATAAGTGCCGGAAGTTCTGCCGATTTCTTTGATGACGGCCGGGTTGGTCTGCGTCGAATAATCGTAGATGACGGGCCACTTGTAGTTGACCAGGTCGTTCATGATCGCCCTTCTGTACGGGTGATCGTTCAAGGTGAAGATGAATTCGCCGACGCCTGACACGAGCGACAGGACAACGGCCGTGACCGCGAAGCCGATCAGATATCCGACAGGGATCTTAATATCAGTATCGTTTCTCGAAAGGAGCTTTTTCTCCTGATCCTTCGAAGCATCTCTTACCGAAAGGACATAGGCAAGGATGAACAACAGCGCCAACGGGATGCCGATATAAAGCCTCAGATATCCCAAAAAGAATATGATGACCGGAAGCGCAATGAATCCGAGACTCACCGCCCAAAAAGCCTTGAATGGAATGGTTACGACTTTCTTCACTTCCTGTCCTCCTTACGTCTTTCCGAGATAACGGAAAAAGAACGAATCCATGTAATCATCAGTATAGAACTGGTTGTTTATAACATAAGCATACTCTATCGAGCCGTCCGTGGCACAGTTCACGTTGCCAAAAGAACCGACCATGTCCTTGCGGTCAGGCTCGCCCGTCGCCTGGCTTCCCCCGATGAGGAAGGCGTTAACGAACCCCGGGAACATCATGAGCAGCACTGTAAGTATCGTAAAGACAAGGCCCACTGCCTGCTTCTTGTCCATCTTCCTTTTCCTGCTTATGCGTTCAAGGTCCTCATCGTACAGGTCCTTGAAAAATCCGGCAAGGAAAGTGCACATTATGAGCCTTGACGGCATGGACGCCCTCATGGCGAAGTCGTTGACCCAGGTCATCATGTAAAGCGGGATCAAGGTAAGGCATATCACGGCGCAGCGGTAGAAAACGTTTTTCCCATAACGCTTGAAGAGAACTGCAGATACCGGAAGCACTTCGATTATGAGGAAGCAAATATAGCAGATCACGAAAAGGCCTATTGAATCGTAATACTTCCACGTGAAACCGTTGTTGCCGACGGCTCCGGAATTTGCAAAATAGAAGCTTCCGTACATGACGAGCAGGATAACCGCAGGAATAACGTTTGCCGGCGTGAAAAGGTCCTTTAGGGTGCCTTTGACGTCCTGCCTCATCTCCTTCCTGAAGATGGCCGTCAGGACTACGGGCAATATTCCGAAAACGCCAAACGGCGAATATGCGAAAAGCACTCCCGCCATCAGGCCGAATGATCTCGTGTTTACAGACAGCATTACGAGCACAGTAATGAGGAAGCACGGAACGCACTGGTGAAAGACGTTTGCAAGCTCGCTCATGTTGCAGTAGTAAGCCATGTTGGGCACCCATCCCTCGATCGAGGTCCAGAGGTCATAGCCCGTTGCGCTGTGGATCATGGTCGGTATGACGTCCAGGCCTCCGAAGAACATGAAGAACAGCGGCTGCGTCATGCACGCCCTTCCGTTTATCTTCGCCATTCCGACGAGCGTGAGGAATATGCCGAGCGCGGTCCAGAGCATGAGGAAGACGTCGGCTGCGGTCCGTCCGAAAAGCTTTCCAAAAAGGGCCGCAGGCATCCAGTAAGTGAAGTAGTACATCAGCGCGGTCTTGCCGCTCGTCTTGCCTATCTCCTTGATGACGTCTGGATTTGTCTGTGTCGAATAATCGTAGATGACGGGCCACTTGTAGGAAACCAGGTCACTCAAAGTCGCCCTTCTGATCGCATGGTCCTGAAGCGAATAGATGAATTCACCCACGCCGGAGAACCAGGAAAGGAATATCGCGAAAACGGCAAAGCCGATCAAGTACTTGACCGGGATGACGATCTCCTTGGCCTTTGCTCCAAGCTCGAGCCTCCCTGCCGCGGGCTTCGTGCAGTCCATGACCGCATATGCGGCGAATCCCGCAAAGCAAAGCGCAAACGGGATGCCGACGTACCACCTGAGGTATCCCAAGCAGAACACAATGACGGGGATTACGAGAAATGCCGCCGCCAGGCCGTACCACAGCCTGAACGGTATCTTTATCCCTTTTGGACCGCCTGTCTTTTTACCCGTCATTCCTGCCTGCTTTCCGTTGACTTTGCCAGATGCTTAAAGAATATCGTGTCTTCGTAGCCGTCCGCCATGCGCAGCATGACTGATTCGGTGTATGCCTCAGTCGAATAGTAACCGCCCTTTTCCTCGCCCGCAATCCGGCCGAACGAACCGATGTCATCCTCGTAGTGCGGCTCTCCCGTAAGTTCGGATCCAAGTATCAGGACAAGATCCACGGCGCAAGGGAACGCGCAGACGACCGCAAGTGCAAGGACGAAGAAACATTTGACCGATTCCTTTTTGGGGCGCCTTTTTGCCTTCCTGATCCTCTGCTTGTCCTCAGCGAACATTTCGGCAAGGAGCTCGGTGAACATTACCGATATGACGAACAGCGCCGGGAGCGACGCCCTCATCGAGAAGTCATTGAAATAGGAGATCTTGTAGATTGGTATTACCGCAAGGGTAATGACTGATGCAATGAAGAGCGGCTCCTTCTTCTGCTTTTTCCAAAGCACGAGAACGAACGGGACGACCTCGATGACCATTAAGAGCACCCAGAACAGGATGAACTCTCCAAAGTTCCTGCAGAACTTCCAGGCAAACCCGCTCTCATCAGTAGCGGAAGTGCTGACCATGTAATAAGGACCGTATATCCCGAGCATTACGATGCACGCGGTGATCCCTGCGGGATTTAAAAGCTGGAGGATGACCTTTGACTTCTTCTCAGGCTGAAGCTGCTTTCTGAACGCGAGTGCCAGAGCAAGGGGGATCATACCTATCGAAGTCCAAGGCGAATATGCAAAGCTCAGGCTTCCGATGAAGCCCGTCGACCTGACGTTTGAAGAAAGCACGAGCATCACCATCACGACCCAGATGGGAACGCACTGGTTAAAGACGTTGGAAAGCTGCGTGAAATTGCTCATGTATGCAAAAGTGGGAAGCCAGTGTTCTATCGCCATGAAGCCCTCGTACTGCGTCACCGAATGAACGATGTTGGGCAGAGCGTCCAACCCTGAGAAGGTTATGAATATGACGGGAACCGCCCACGATATCCTCTTTATGCAAAGCGTCGTTCCGACAAGAGTCAGCCAAACTCCGACCGTCGTCCAGATGAGCAGGAAGACGTTGCCCGCTGCAACTCCGAAGATCTTGCCGAAAAGCGCTGCCGGCATCCAGAAAGTCGTGTAATAGACCAGGGCAGCGTTTCCTTTCGTCTTTCCCAGAACCGCGATTACCCTCGGATTGAACTGCGTACCGTAATCGTAGATGACCGGCCACTTGTAACTGATGAGATCGTTGAATATCGCCCTTCTGAAAACGTGGTCGACCATCGAGTAAATGTATTCGCCAACGCCTGAAACAAAAACAGTAATGAAGGCGATGACCGCAAGCGCGATCAGATACTTCAAGGGCATCTTCATTCCGAGGAAATCGCTTGACTTGCCTGAAAGCTTCCTGTCAGGCCCCTTGCAGAAATCAAAACAGGAATAAAGCGCGCAACCTGCCATTATCAGGGCTGCGGGAATCCCTATCTGAGGCTTTAACCAGCCCACCAGAAAAATGATCACGGGGATCGTGAGGTATGCCGCGCAGATCGCGAAAAACACGTCTCTTCTGACAAGTATCTCCTTCTTCATCTCCGTCACCCTTTACTGCCTGGCAAAATACCTGTAGAAGAACTTGTTCCTGTAATCAGGTGCAAAGAACTGCTCTTCTATAGTCTTCGCGTAATATGCGTCCCGTATGTTGCCAAACGAGCCTATCTTGTCCTTGTTGCTCTCGTCACCGGTTATCGTGCTGCCGGCGATGACGAACAGGTTGATCACCGCAGGGAACGTCATGAGGATGACCAGGAGCGTCATTGCCGCGCACTTGGCCCATGACTTCTTGTCCTTCGGCTGGTTTTCGGGCGCGAACATTGAAGAAAAACAACCTGAGAACATTATGCAGAGCACGAACAGTCCGGGCATCGAACCCCTCATCGAGAAGTCGTTCATCTCAGACACGCGGTACAGCGGTATGAAGCAAAGGGTAATGATCGAAGCGATGAACACGGGATCCTTTTTGTACTTGCCGTAAAGCACTACCGCAAAAGGCAGGACCTCGATCGCGATGAACAGAAGATATGCAGGAATGAACAAAGCCGGCTGCTTGTAGAAAGTCCATGTGAATCCCCTGAACGAGACCGCTCCCGAGTTGGACATGTAATAGCTTCCGAAAAGGACCAGCAGCAGTATCGCCGAAACGGCGTTGACCGGAGTGAGGATGTTAAGGATATCTCTTTTGACGCTCTTGCTCCTCATCTCCTTGCGGAGCGCGAAACCGATGATTATCGGCAGGAGGCCGAACACCGCCCACGGCGAATAGGCAAAGAGCAGACCGCCAATAAGTCCTGCAGACCTCATGCTGTGCGACATTAGAAGCATCGCCATTATGATGAAGCACGGGACTATCTGGTTGAACACGTTTGCAAGTTCGGTGAAGTTCGCCACGTAGGATATCCCGGGAACCCAACCTTCAAGCCAGAGCCATGCGTCGTATCCCGTGAAGAAATAGACCATATTGGGGATGACGTCCAGTCCCGCAAAGAAGACGTAAAGGAACGGCATCGCAAAAGAAAACCTCTTGTTTATCGCGCACATGGCAACAAAGCCAAGGAATATGCCTATGGAATTCCAGATGAGGAGCGCGAAGTTTGCGGCTTCAAATCCAAGCAGCTTGCCGACTGCCGCCGCGGGAAGCCAGTAAACGAAATAGTAAGAGAACGCCCTCTCTCCGGAGGCCATGCCGAAGATCTTTATGACGTCGGGGTTCGTCTGCGTGCTGTAGTTGTAGATGACGGGCCATTCGTAATCGACCAGATCCTTCAATATGGCGCGCCTGTAAGGGTGATCCTGAAGCGTGAACACGTATTCCCCCACGCCCGTTATCAGCGAAACGGCCAACGCGGTCACAGCAAAAACGATCAGGAACTTAATTGGGACGTTGATCATCTCATCCTGTTTTTCAAGCTTGATCCCTTCAGGATCGTTCATGCATTCCATTATGGAAATGGCGCACGTTCCCACGAAGCAGATCATGAGGGTAATGCCGATCAAAGGCCTTAAGTATCCAAGGCAGAAGATTACGACCGGCAGCGCGAGGAAGATGAGGCAGGCGGCGTAGAAAGCGCGGTAAGAAAGAGACGCCATGCCTTTATTCCCGGTCACGCGCTCTTTCTTTTTCTGAACCTTGTTGTCCAGTTGTTGGAGTTCTCGCATCTTTCAAGCGGCCTTTCGTAAACAGATCTAGATAATTATATCCTAATTGGCTTCACATCGGGGGGTGGCGTCAGTGCCAGAACATAAAGAAGTCCTCGCATCTTTCAAGAAGCGTTGGATGTATCATGTGGAAGTCTCCGCCGTCATTTGAAATGACCATGAAGAATACCGTTGCGACCGTCAGGACGCAGGTAACGCATATGATCCCGTAAACGGTCTTCCTCCCCGACTTTCTCATGATCCTCCTGAGCAGTATCACTCCGAAGCATATGGCGAGGAGCCATGCGATATCAGTAAGATACCTTATGCAGACTCCCGCGCGGGAGAAGTCGAACCAAGCAAGGAACAGCGCGCAGATGATCCCCAGCGCGATGAATCCGTTGTAAGACGCGGCCTCGCCCTTCGTGATCTTCCCTTTTGCCTTCATGAATCCTCCCGGAGTGAAAATGGCACCCAGGAGCATGAGCGGCAGGCTGAAAAGTCCGACTGACGGCTCGACGTTCCTGTATATCTCGTAAGTGTTCGCGATGATGCCCCTTGCTTCAAAGTACGGGAAGACGTCAATGGAGGAAAACGGCATCAGGAAATAGTAGAAGATCGCGGACGGAAGCATCTCGGGAGTGACCTTGAGCGAATTGATGTCGCTTACCGTCATCTGATAGTTCTCGCCGAAATCCAATATGCTTCCGAATCGCTCGTAGTTATGCATAAGGACGAACGCTATTCCCAAAACGACCGGAAGGACGAAGATGAAAGCCTCCAAGAGCCTGTGCGACAGCTTTCTCTTCCCGTCAAAGAGCACTCCGAAGAACATCGGCAGCAAAACCGCGGCGCAGATCGCTTCGGACGGGCGGGAACCCACGCAGACCGCAAGCGAAAAACCCGAAAGGAAGAACAGCACCAGCCTTCCGACGCGCTTCTTGCCGGAGACCGCGGATATTCCGAAGAATACCGCAAAGCCCATTCCCGCAAGCGCGCTTCCGCAGGCTATGTAATACTTCTCCGTATAGACCATGTTTGTGTATATGAGGCTCGCCGCGGCAACCGCCGGGATCATGAGAAGGTATGCCAAAAGATTCGTTTTCGGCACGAACTTTTTGACCGTTGCCATAAACGCGAGAATGACCGCAATGACCGCAATGGTCCCGATAATGCTCGAGGCAGCCGTGTAATTCGGAATGCGGTGCGAGACGAAATAGATCGGGTAATAGAGCATGTAGACGGGCGCCATTCCGAAGTAACAGTAGTATTTCCCGTCCTTGTACGCATAATCCCATCTGTAGGTGACGTTCTTGGACTCCCTCTCGCTCGCGTCGTATGGATTGTCCAGGTCCTTCAGTTCCTCTTCGACCGGAACGTCCAGATAAGGGATCTTTTTCATCGATGAATCAAAGGCAAGCTCGTAAATGTCCAACACGGACGAAGCGTCCTCGAGCGGATACTTTTCGAACTTAATGTCCTTTTGATAATAGAACGCGTAAGTGACTCCCGCGGTCAAGAAGAACACGAGCGTCAAAAGGATTGCGTGGCTCTTTTTCGACGGATCGTAGTCTACATCATAGAGCTTGAGGTTCAGGATCAAAGTGACCATCGAAAATGCAAGCAGGAGCATCAGATACCTGAACGGCATGGCACCATAAACGTTGCAGTCGGCGACCGTCACTGAATCTATCCTGACGTCCTGCTCAAGATCGTCAAAGGAGAGCATGACCGAGTATACGTGTCCGTAAGGCCTCATAAAGAGCGTAGCGTTCCTCATGCCCGTCACCTTTTTGACGTCGACGACCCTGTATAAGTAACCGGAATTGTCGTCTTCTATCGAAAGCCTTAATCTGAACCTTTTTCCGGGGTCCTTCAGCGCTCCGCCGAATCTCACGGTGACGGAGTACATGCCTTCGGGAACGTCCGGGAGCACGAGATCGCAGTCAGCCTTAACCTTGACCGCATCACCCATGTAATGGATGCTGCCGTCTTCGTTCTCCTCGTCATTTTCGAACTCGGTCTCAAGGTCTCTTCCATCTATGGTGACCCAATACGGGTTTTTCTTGAGGCTGTTGAAATTGAACAGGAACAGCTCGGCCGCGATCAGCACATACGAAAGGACCGCAATGATCACCGCCGCTTTGGTCGCCCTGCGCTTCCTCGACCTCAAAAGATAAAGGATGCAGATGCCGCTGACCATGCTTCCTACGGCGAAGAACAGGTGGCTTACGGGTTCGGTCTCGGTCCCGGGCAGGACAAAGGCCATCTTTCTGACAATGTAAACGCAGACCATCGCGAACAGGAACTGCAGCAGTGCGGCACTCCATATTACGAGAAAAGACAAAGCCGAAATGCCGGCTTTGTCTTTAGTTTTTATCTGCCTTAAAAGCTTCGGAAGCTTCAGTTTGCCGACTTGCGGTTCACCGAACCTTTTCGTTTTGGATAGGATCAGCTCCGCAATCGAGAGCAATATCGCTGAAGCAAAAGGCCAGACGACTGTCAGGACCGTGTTTATCAAAGCTGTACCGTCATGAATTCGATCGTCTGGGGCTCAAGCGGCCTGTCATTGTAGTCGGTCCTTACGGATGCGATCTTGTCAACGACTTCAATGCCCTCTATGAGCTTGCCGAATGCGGCATACTGGCCGTCAAGGCTCGGATAAGTCTCATGCATGATGAAGAACTGTGAGCCTGCGGAATTCGGATCCATCGCACGGGCCATGGAGAGTACGCCTCTCGTGTGCTTCAGGTTGTTGGGAAAACCATTGGCCGTGAACTCGCCCTTGATGGAGTAGCCGGGGCCGCCCATTCCGGTTCCTTCGGGATCTCCGCCCTGGATCATGAATCCGGGGATTACCCTGTGGAAGATAAGTCCGTTATAGAAACCCTTGCCTGCAAGGTATACGAAGTTCTTTACCGTCTCGGGCGCGATGTCGGGATAGAGCTCCGCCTTCATTACGCCGCCGTCTTTCATCTGGATCGTTACGATGGGATTTGCCATTTTGTCTTTCTCCTTATCTTCTTCTGTAAGATCTTAAAATGTCATCCTTGATCTTCCAAAGCTTGGGTGACAAGTCAACATAGTAGTTGTGCGGGTTCTCGAATCTCTTGACGGAATCCCAAAGGGAGTCAAGCTCCTTGGTGCAGTATGCCCTGATCTCGCCGATCGTGGGCTTGTCGTAAACAAGCTCTCCGTTCTTGAAGATCTGGACCATGATCTCTCTCGTCGTATAATTCTCGAGAACCTTGGACTTCCATGTGTTGTCAGGATCAAAGATCTCATACGGCTCGCCGTTAGGCACTTCCTCGTCAGCCATCATGACGACGTCAGCCAAAGCCTTGCCCGTAGCGTTGTCGTAGAATCTTACGATCTTCTTGCTGCAGGGATTCGTGACCTTGCCGATGGAATCGGAAATCTTCATCTTCGGGATGATCGTTCCGTCTTCCTCTTCTACCGCGGCGATCTTGTAAACGCCGCCGAAGACGGGCTCAGCCTTTGAGGTGATGAGCCTTTCGCCTACGCCGAACGAATCGATGCACGCGCCTTGGCTGATGAGGTCTCTGATGAGATACTCGTCAAGAGCATTGGAAACGGTGATCTTACAATCGGTAAGTCCCGCCTCGTCAAGCATCTTACGAGCGCTCTGCGTCATGTAGGTAAGGTCGCCTGAATCGATCCTGATACCCTTGAGGCGCTTGCCCATGGGCTCTAAGACTTCCTTGGCGCATCTGATCGCGTTCGGAATGCCCGAACGGAGTACGTCGTAAGTATCAACGAGCAAAAGCGCTCCGTCGGGATAAGCGAGCGAGTATGCCTTGAATGCTTCAAACTCACTGTCGAAGAGCATTACCCATGAATGAGCCATCGTTCCGGAAAGCGGGATGTTGAACTGCTGTCCGCAAATCGTGCAGGAAGTTCCCGCAGCACCTGCGATGTAAGCCGCCCTTGCACCGAGAACGGAAGCGTCAAAGCCCTGCGCACGGCGTGCGCCGAATTCCATGACGGGCCTTCCCTCCGCTGCCCTGACGATCCTTGCGGTCTTTGTCGCGATCAGCGTCTGGTGGTTGATCGTGCAGAGGAGCGCGGTCTCCAGAAGCTGCGCCTGGCTGATTGGACCTCTGACTTTGACTAGGGGTTCTTTCGGGAACACTACGGTTCCTTCCGGGATCGCCCAAACGTCACAAGAGAACTTGAAGTTCCTCAGGTAGTCGATGAAGTCTTCCTTGAAATGGTAGTTGTCCTTGAGGAAGGCGAGATCGTCTTCAGAGAACTTGAGGGATGACAGATAATCTATGACCTGCTCCAATCCGGCCATGACGGCATATCCGCCGTTCTCGGGGATGTTTCTGAAGAACATGTCGAAGTAAACGATCCTGTCCCTGTTGCCGCTGTTCAGATAACCGTTAGCCATGGTGAGCTCATAGAAGTCCGTGAGCATGCTCATGTTGGTTCTGTCGTTCCACATACCGTAGTCCATGTAAATACCTCCGCCGTGGTTGCGTATATCAGGATTTTGCTATTTCCTTGATGGTTGTCGTGAGACCTGCAATGCCCTGAAGATCTGAAGGGATGATGTTCTTTGTGGATGCGCCCTGTCCGACCTTCTCCAATGCCTCGAGGCCCTTGATGGCGATGAGTCCGTCGTCTGCGCCTAC
>JAFZVF010000092.1 GCA_017617935.1 Clostridiales bacterium
CATCCGCAAACATCGCCATCATGTACGGAATGAAGGGCATCAACACATGCGTCGTAACTGCATGCGCAACAGGCGCACATTCTATCGGTGACGCTTTCAAGGCTATCAAGTACGGCGACGCAGACATCATGGTAACCGGCGGCTGCGAAGCTTCCGTCTGCAAGACCGGCGTTCAGGGATTTGCCGCACTCACGGCTCTTTCAACAAATGAAGATCCCGAGACAGCTTCAAGACCGTTCGACAAGAACAGAGACGGCTTCGTAATCGGTGAAGGTTCAGGCGTTCTCGTTCTCGAGAGCCTTGAGCACGCACAGGCAAGAGGCGCAAACATCCTCGCTGAGATCGTAGGCTACGGCGCTACATGCGATGCTTATCACATCACATCACCCGCTGAAGACGGTTCAGGCGCAGGCGAAGCGATGATCATTGCAATGAAGGAAGCAGGCATCAAGCCTTCTGACATCGATTACATCAACGCTCACGGAACTTCAACTCACCACAACGACCTTTTCGAGACGCGCGCCATGAAGTACGCGTTCAAGGAAGACATAAAGAACATTGCGATCAACTCGACGAAGTCCATGATCGGCCACGTGTTGGGCGGTGCAGGCGGAGTTGAGCTCATCACTTGCGTAAAGGCGATCCAGGACGGATACGTCCACGTAACCGCAGGCTCCAAGGAGACCGACGGCGAGATGGATCTTGATTACACCTTTAATGAGCCCAAGAATCGCGATATCATATACGCTATGACGAACAACCTGGGATTCGGCGGACACAACGCTTCCATCATCGTCAAGAAATTCGCTTAAGTAAGGGAGGAGAAGACTTATGGCAGATAAGAACAATCGCACCGGTCTTACGCTCGAAGAGATGACGGCCCTTATCAAGGCGGTTTCTGAATCCAACATCGACAGCTTCGACTACAAGGAAGGCGAGTTCTCGATCACGCTTCACACAGGCAGGAGCGGCATACTGACTTCCGCTGCAAACGCGGCTGGCGCAGGCGCTTTCTCCGGCGTGTCGATGGTCGACCTCAACAAGGCGATGTCACTTGCGGCAGACGCTTCAAGCGGCGCTCCCGAAGACGATGAGGACGACGACGCGTTCGTCATCAAGTCGCCTCTCGTGGGAACCTTCTATGCCGCACCCGCGGCTGACGCAAAGCCCTTCGTAAAGATCGGCGACCGCGTAAAGAAGGGCCAGGTATTGGCAATCGTTGAAGCAATGAAGATGATGAACGAGATCGAGTCAGACTGCGACGGCACGATCTCAGAGATACTCGTAACCAACGGCTCTCCCGTCGAATACGGACAGCCGCTTTTCAGAATCAGTTAACAAAAGGAGAATCAAGTCATGGCTAATTCACTCGACACAATCGGCATCATGAAGATCATTCCGCACAGGCATCCCTTCCTCCTCATCGACAAGGTTGAGGATTACGTGCCCGGCGAATATGCCATCGCATATAAGAATTTCACGTACGACGAATACTTCTTCAGGGGACACTTCCCTGAATATCCCATCGTTCCGGGCGTCATCACCGTTGAGGCTCTCGCCCAGACCGGTGCCGTCTGCATCCTCTCTCAGGAGGAGTTCAAGGGCAGGATCGCCCTTTTCGCAGGCGTTGACAGATGCAAGTTCAAGGGCTCCGTCGTTCCCGGAGACCAGGTAAGGCTTGAGACAAGGATCACCGCAATGAAGAACACGTTCGGCATCGGTGAGGCTGTCGCAACCGTAAACGGCAACGTCGTCGTTAAGGCAACGCTCAAGTTCGCGATCCTTCCCAAGGCTGACTAAGGCAAGCTTATGATCAAGAAGGTTCTGATAGCCAACAGAGGCGAGATAGCGGTGCGCATAATCAGGGCGTGCCGCGAGATGGGCATCGAGACGGTCGCGGTGTGTTCCGAGGCTGACCGGAATGCCCTTCACGCGATGCTCGCGGACCATACGATATGCATAGGTCCCGCGCCTTCTTCAGAGAGCTATCTGAATATTAACCGCATCATCAGCGCGACGATGACTTCAGGCGCGGATGCGATACATCCGGGCTTCGGATTCCTTTCCGAGGACGCGAGGTTCGCGAGGATCTGCGAGAGATGCAACATCACGTTCATCGGACCTTCGTCTTCCATGATCGCCGCTTCGGGCAACAAGGCCCAGGCGAAGAAGACCATGATGGACGCGGGCGTTCCGACCATCCCCGGAAGCGCTGAAGCCGCAAGGACCGTCGAGGACGGCCTTAGGCTCGCAGACGTTGCCACATATCCCGTCATGATCAAGGCCGCTCTCGGAGGCGGTGGAAAAGGCATGAGGGTCGCCAGGTCCAAGGACGTTTTCACGCAGGCTTTCCTTACCGCGCAACAGGAAGCGAAGAACGCTTTCGGTGACGGTTCCATGTACATCGAGCACTACGTCGAGCACCCCAAGCACATCGAGGTGCAGATCCTTGCAGACAAGTACGGCAACGTCGTTTCGTTGGGAGAGCGTGACTGCTCGATTCAGAGAAACCATCAAAAGCTCATCGAGGAGACCCCTTGCGAGACTCTCTCCGAAGAGAAGAGAAAGGCGATCTGCGAGGCTGCGGTAAAGGCCGCAAAGGCAGTAAATTACGAGAACGCGGGAACCGTCGAGTTTCTCTTGGAACCCTCCGGAAACTTCTATTTCATGGAAATGAACACGAGGATCCAGGTCGAGCACCCGATCACCGAATGGGTAACCGGAATAGACCTCATCAAGGAGCAGATAAAGATCGCTTCAGGCGAGAAGCTTGGCTTCACGCAGGATGACGTTGAGATAAAGGGCCATTCGATCGAGGTCAGGATCAATGCCGAAGACGCGGAGCACAAGTTCAGACCGTGTCCCGGAAAGATCGAGCTTGCTTACCTTCCGGGCGGACAGGGAGTCAGGATAGATTCAGCCGTCTATAGCGGCCTTGAGATACCTCCTTTCTATGATTCAATGCTCGCAAAGCTTTCCGTTTGGGCACCCACCAGGGAAGAGGCCATCAAGAAGGCGCAGTCCGCGTTGGGCGAGGTCATTATCACCGGCATCAAGACCAACATCGACTACCAGTACGGCATCATCACGAGCCCCGAATTCATTTCAGGCAATACGGACATCGATTTTATCGACAAGTTTTCGAGAAAATAAGTCAGGAACATAAGCGATGGAATTAAGATATCTATTCAAGAAGACGCAGTCTGCACAGGGCAGTTCCGATGCCCCGAAGAATGAGGACCAGGGTCCCCAAACGCCGCAGGGACTTTTTCACAAGTGCACCAAGTGCGGTGAAACGATCTTCTCCGAAGAACTTAAACGGAACCTTTTCGTGTGCCCGAGCTGCGGGAATTATTTCCGCATGTTTGCGGCCACAAGGATAGACAACATCCTGGATGACGGCTCGTTCGAGGAATGGGACAACGACATAGCGGAGTCAAATCCGCTCGCGACTCCGGGCTACGAGGACAAGCTCGAAAGGCTTCGCGAAAAGACCTCGCTCGACGAGGCCGTCGTTACCGGCAAGGGCCTTATCAACGGGCATCCCACGTGCCTTGGCGTAATGGACTGCCGCTTCATGATGGCATCCATGGGAAGCGTCGTCGGCGAAAAGATCACGAGGATGTTTGAAAAGGCGACTGAGGAAAGGCTGCCCGTCATCATATTCACCGCTTCAGGCGGCGCCAGGATGCAGGAGGGCATAGTTTCCCTGATGCAGATGGCGAAGACCTCAGCGGCGATCAAGCGGCATTCTGACGCGGGCCTTCTTTACGTGACGATACTTACCGATCCGACGACGGGCGGCGTTACCGCAAGCTTTGCGATGCTGGGCGATATAATCCTTGCAGAGCCGGGCGCGCTCATCGGATTTGCGGGCCCCAGGGTCATCGAACAGACGATCGGACAGAAGCTCCCCGAGGGCTTCCAGCGTGCCGAATTCTTAAGGGATCACGGCTTTGCCGACGACATCGTCACAAGGACCGACATGAAGGATTACCTGACCGACGTACTCGCATTCCACGACGACAAGCAGAAGTTCAAGCCCGGAAAGAGCGAGAAGATCAAGCTTCCGAAGGGTGACAAAAAGCTCACCCCATGGGACAAGGTAATGATCTCCCGTGGCAAGGACAGGCCCGTCGCGGAAGATTACATAAGGGAGCTTTTCCCCGACTTCCTTGAGTTCCACGGCGACAGGTTCGTCAAGGACGACAAGGCCATAATGGGCGGAATAGCGACCTTTGCGGGCAAGACCGTTACGGTGATCGCAGAGTCCAAGGGACACGACACGAAGGAAAACATCGAGCGCAATTTCGGCATGCCGTCGCCTGACGGATACAGAAAGGCGCTGCGTCTCATGAAGCAGGCGGAGAAGTTTGGAAGACCCGTCATATGCTTTGTTGACACGCCCGGCGCATACTGCGGACTTGAAGCCGAAGAGAGGGGACAGGGCGAAGCGATCGCAAGAAACCTTTATGAGATGTCGTCCCTCAAGGTGCCCGTATTGTCGATAATCATCAGTGAGGCAGGCTCGGGCGGAGCGTTGGCCGTTGCGGTATCAGACGAGGTCTGGATGCTCGAGAACGCGATCTACGCTATCCTTTCGCCTGAAGGCTACGCATCGATCCTCTGGAAGGATTCCAAGCGCGCATCAGAGGCTGCTGCCGAGATGAAGCTCACGGCTCAGGACATGAAGGATAAGAACATTATCGACAAGATCATTGCGGAGCCGGAGAACCTCTGCGAAAATAATATGGAAGCCGTCGTAGCCCAACTCAGGGAGGGCATTTCCGGATTCATCGGAAACAGCGAAGGCTTTGACGGAGAGGAACTCGCGAAGAAGCGCTACGAAAGATACCGAAGGTACTGATGAACATCGATCTCATTCTCGCCAACATGCCGATGGAAGATAAGGCAAGACTGGTCTGCGGACGGTCTCCTTTCTCGGTCGGAGGCATGGATGAGATCCCCGTCCTTTACATGCAGGACGGCGGTACCGGAATCAACTACGAACAGCTTTTCCAGGACAGGGAAAACGGCGAAGCGGACGGCTTTTCAGCAGAAGAGGCGTTCCGCGTTATCAGGCTGTTTTACCATACCGACGCACTCACGGAACGTGAGATAATTTTGCGGGGGAAGATATCCCAAAGACTCGCTGAAATAAAGGGCAACATCACGTCCGCACCGGGCTGCTATCCGCCCGGAATTTTGCTTGGCAGCACGTGGAACCCGGAGGTCGTCCATGAAGTGTCTGAAGCGCTCGGAATGGAAGCGCTCGCATACAATGTCGGCGTGCTCTTGGGGACCCCTAACTGCAACCTTTTGAGAGACCCGAGGAACGGAAGGTTTTTCGAAGGATATTCGGAGGATCCGTGCCTTTCCAAAACGCTCGCACCGCAGATGTGCAAAGGCGTTGAGGAAGCGGGCGTCGCTTCAAACGCCAAGCATTTCGCATGCAACAACCTGGAGATAAACCGCGTCGGAATGGACGAGAAGATACCCGAGAGAGCGCTTCAGGAACTGTATCTTCCCGCTTTCAAGGAGTGTGCTAAAGAGGCTTCAACCTTCATGTCCGCGTACGTTTCGATCAACGGAACAAGGTGCACCGAGAACAAGTGGCTCTTAACGGATACGCTGCGTGCATCGTGGGGCTTTGAAGGTCTCGTTGTAACCGATTGGGGCGCATGTATTGGAGACGCAGGAGATTCGCTTGCCGCGGGAAATGACCTTTTCATGCCGGGTCCGTGGAAATGCGAAGACATAGTCCTCGCAGTCAAAGACGGGCGCGTTTCTGAAGAGCGCTTAAACGAGGCATGCAGAAGGCTTCTGACGCTCATCGAAAAGCATTCGGGCGCAAGACTTCCCGAAGGATTCACCGACGGAGAATACGTTTCCCAAGGACGCAAGGCCGCGTACGACGCTGCCGTTGAAGGCATCGTGATGCTGATCAACAATAATGATGCGTTCCCGCTTAAAGAAGGCTCAAAGGTTGTCTTCTTTGGCAAAGGACGCGGATCGTTCAAGGATTACGGAACCGGAAGCGCACAGGTTTTTACCGACAGAACGACCGTACTGCCTGAAGAGCTTAAGAAGATACCGGGTTTTGAAGACATTGCCTTTGACGATTACGAAGCATATAAAAACGGCGCGATGGCTATTGTCGTTGAAACCCAGGAGTCGCGCGAAGGCGCTGACAGAACGGATCTCAAGCTGTCATGCGAGACGTGCGGAATTTTGGACAAGCTGATAAAAGAGCGCGGTTTGGGCAGGATATGCCTGATCATCAACACGCCCGGCCCCGTTGAGCTTGGAGCATACAAAGAAAAACTGGACGGGCTGTTCGCCGTGTTCTATCCGGGCATGGAAGGCGGCCGCGCGATGGCTGATATTCTTACCGGCAAAGTCAATCCATCAGGGCGCCTGCCCGTTACCTTCCCTGAAAGGCTCGAGGATGTTCCGTCATTCCTTTGCTACCCTGACAGCTTCAGCTGCGTTTACGGAGAAGGCATCTACGCAGGCTACAGGGGCTATCAGAAGCGAAAGACAAAGCCGATGTTCCCGTTTGGATACGGACTTTCCTATTCGGAGTTCGCGATAGAAGACATGAAGATTGCCGTGGAAGACGGCAAGGTCGTAAGCGGGATCACGGTTAAGAATTTGAGCGGAAGACCCGGAAAGGTCACGCTCCAGCTGTATTCCCACAAGGTCTGCCCTGATGTGCCGCGCCCGGAGAACGAACTGCGTGCTTTCGGGAAGTTTTTTCTTGGAGCAGGGGAGACCAAAACGGTCGAACTGGTCTTCGATATTGATGAGCTTTGTTATTTCGATGCTGACCGGAAAAAGTTCCTTCTTGAGGAAGGCGCTTATGAGATCAGGTGCGGCTTTGACTGCGAGGACCTGCCCGTCTCGTCCGTGATCAGGATCGACGAGGGCTCGGAAGAGCTCAAATGCGGCGTTTCGTGGCCATGCGGAAGGATCGCGCGGCATCCTGAGCTTGAAGCGGCACTCAAAGCAGACGTCGAAGCACACGGCGACGACTACGCGCTCTATCTTTCAGACTGCATATACATGCCTTTCAGGCCGGTTTGCGACATATATCCCGGATCTTACCGATATGAGGGTTTCCTTTTGGCTTGCCGTGGGTTCCGGCACAAATAGACGACGGGAACCGCTCTTTTTGACCAGTGTCGTTTTTTGTGCCGTTTTTAGCCTGAAAAGGTACAAATAATTGCAATTCAAAGCTGATTTGTCAAAAACTGTACCTTTTTGCGTCCAAAATGGTACAAATTTGAGCACTTTCCTTTTGCAAGGGCCCACGGGTTCATGCCGTGTCAGTGGAACCGAAATGCTGAGGAGCGGAAAAGCAGTCGAATGCGCTGTTTAAATATATATAATGCGAAAATCCGCCAATTAGTGTATATTATATTATTGCAAAATTCTCGAAAGGATCCGGTCTCGATGAGTAAATATGATTTTCTGATCGTCGGCGCAGGCTTGTATGGCGCTTCTTTTGCACGCCTTGCGACAGACGGAGGCTATAAGTGTCTTGTAATCGACAGGCGTGAGCAGGTCGCGGGCAACGTCTATACCGAGAACGTCGGCGGCATCAACGTCCACAAGTACGGAGCACACATCTTCCATACAAGCGACCGTGAGGTTTGGGACTTCGCGAACAGGTTCGCCGAGTTCAACCGCTACACGAACACCGTTGTTGCGAACTTCAAGGGTGAGATCTATTCCATGCCCTTCAATATGTACACCTTCAACAAGCTCTGGGGCGTCATCACGCCTGAAGAGGCAAGGAAGAAGCTTGACGAGCAGATCGCTTCCGTAAAGATCGATGAGCCGAAGAACCTCGAAGAGCAGGCTCTCTCGCTAATCGGCCCCGACATCTACGGCAAGCTCATCAAGGGTTATACCGAGAAGCAGTGGGGAAGGCCCGCAACGGAGCTCCCCGCGTTTATCATCAAGAGGCTTCCGGTAAGGCTCACATACAACAACAATTACTTCAACGACAGCTTCCAGGGAATCCCCGTCGGAGGCTATACGAAGTGGATCGAAAACATGCTCGAGGGCATCGAGGTCAGGACCGGCGTTGATTTCCTAAAGAACAGGGAAGAGCTTTCCGCCCTCGCTGACAAGATCATCTATTCCGGCATGATCGACGAGTTCTACGACTATCAGCTCGGCACGCTCGAATACAGGAGCCTCAGGTTTGAGACCGAGTACATGCCTGACGTTGACGACTATCAGGGCAATGCTGTCGTAAACTACACCGACGCTGAGACGCCTTACACGAGGATCATTGAGCACAAGCATTTCGAATTCGGAACGGGCAAGGGAACCGCGGTTACTCGCGAATATCCTGCTGAGTGGAAGAAGGGCGACGAGCCTTACTACCCGCTCAACAATGACAGAAACAACGATCTTTACCGCCAGTATCAGGAGCTCGCCGCAAAGGACGAGAAGGTCTGGTTCGGCGGAAGGCTCGGAAAATACAAGTACTACGACATGGACGACACCATCGCCGATGCCGCAGCAGACTACAAAAAGATAACGGAGTAAAAGAATGAAGGCACTTAAGAAACTTGTAATCGCGATCATCACCGCGGCATTCATGTTGTCTTCCGCAGCCACAGCGCTTGCGGACGAGACGACCGCATCGTCACAGCCCTCTGAGACCGCGGCTGCCACGTCCCAGGAGACACAGGAGACCTATGACATCTCAAAGCTCAGCTTTGACACGATGTACGGCAACCAGATCGGTGATTTCCTCAATCATCAGTACTACTACAACGGAGAGAAGATCCCGCTCGCTGAGTCGGATTACTATTTCCTCCTGACCTTCCTGCAGCTCAGCCAGTATGCGGCTTACGGATACTACCCGTCAACATCCCTGGGTTACCTTGACCTTGCGTCTACTTACGGGGACAGCAAGAAGACTTTCGCAGACTATTTCGTTGAACAGGCTGAAGAGTATCTTCACAGCACGTACATTTTCGTTGAACGCGCCAAGGCGGCAGGCATCACGCTCACCGACGAAGACAAGAAGGCGATCGAAGATGAGTTAAAGGAGAGGACCGATGAGCAGGCAAAGCCCGCAGGAGTTTCCCTCGACGTCATCCTCAAGCTCTATTTCGGACCCAACTGCGACGAGAAGGCTTACCGCGCGATCCTTGAGAACGCGACGCTCGCAGGCAAGTATCAGGAAAAGTTCACTTCCGAATACAAGGTTCCTGAGGACCAGAAGATGGTTCCAAACGTCAGATACGCGCTCTTCTATGCTCCGAGCGCTTCGGCAAAGGACGATGAAAAGAAAAAGGCTGAGACTGCCGCAAACGAGCTGATCAAGAAGTGCAAGTCCATTGACGACCTCAAGAAGTACGCGGAGGCTGGAAAGAATGACGGCTCCGTTTACGATGAAGGCGAGATCTCCATTTCAAAGGGTCAGACCGTATCGACGTTTGAAGCGTGGGCATATGACGCATCCCGTAAAGAGGGCGACCTCGGCGTCATCTATGCAAAGGAATACGGTTATTTCTGCGTAGGTTACGTCGGAAAGGTCAAGCTCGACGATGGCGAGCTCGCAGAGCTTGCAAACTCTGCAATGAACACCGAGATCGAAAACGAGATGAAGGCCAACAAGAAGAACTTCCACACGGATCAAAAGTTCGGACCCGCAAAGGCCGCTCCCACGGCAGTTCCCGTAACAGAGACTCCTGAAGCGACAGGCAACGGCAATGAGACTGCGCCTTCCGCACTTCCTACGGACAACGGAACGGCGGTCGACAACGGAATGTCCAAGATCCTCATCATCGTGTTCTGCGTTATCGGCGGAATCGCGATCGTTGCGGTCATCGGCATCCTCGTTGCAAATTACATGAATGCCAAGAAGGCTGAGGAATCCTCCAAAAAGGCTTCCAAGAAGCCCTCTTCCTCCAAGAAGGCAACCCCCAAGAAGGCTTCCAAGCCCAAGGTCGAAGAAGAGGACGAAGACGAGGAAGATGAAGACGACGAAGAAGACGATGAGGACGAGGATGAAGAAGATCCCGACATGATCGAAGATCCTTATTCCGGAATCGACGAAGAGGAAGAGGAAGAACCCGAAGAAGTTAAGAAGCCCGCGAAAAGCAGCGGCAACAACGGCAAGAAGAACAAGAACAACGGTAAGAAGAAATAACCGTTTTAAGTCAGAGAGTGTAAGAGGCATAAGGAAAGATGGAGATCACGACTGATCTGGTCAAATATCTTGAGGCATTGGGCAGGATCGAGCTTTCACCTGAGGATGAAGCCGGCATGCAGAAGGGCCTTAGCGATATTTTGGGCTATTTTGACAAGCTTAACGAACTCGACACCACCGGCGTTGAACCCATGAGCCACGCGCTCGGCAGGAGCAACGTCATGCGTAATGACGAGGTAAGCAACGGAGACATGAGGGACGTCGTCCTTTCGAACGCTCCGGAGACTAAGGACGGCACGATCCTCGTGCCCAGAACGTTTGATTGAGGGGCGGAACCGACATGACATCACAAGAGATACTCAGCCTTTCCGCACTTGAACTCGGAAAAGCGATCAAAGAAGGAAGGACTTCATCGGTCGAGGCATGCCATGCATATCTCGAGCAGATCAATGAAAGGGACGGCGAATACAACGCGTTTATCACCGTCCTCACCGAAGAGGCGTTAAAGCGTGCCGCACAGGTTGACTCCGACATTTCATCAGGCAAGCTGACAAACCCTCTGGCAGGCGTTCCCGTTGCAGTCAAGGACAACATCTGCACAAAGGGCGTCCTCACGACCTGCGGCTCAAAGATGCTTTCAAACTTCGTTCCGCCTTATGACGCTACCGTCGTAAAGAAGATCGAAGAGGCCGGCATGGTCATCATCGGCAAGGTCAACATGGACGAATTCGCAATGGGCTCCACGACTGAGACCAGCTACTTCGGACCTACGGTCAACCCTCACGGCGTTGGCAGGGTCCCGGGCGGCTCTTCAGGCGGAAGCGCTGCAGCAGTCGCTGCGGGACTTGCCCCGATAGCGCTCGGTTCGGATACCGGCGGATCCATCAGACAGCCTTCGTCATTCTGCGGAGTCACGGGACTCAAGCCTACGTACGGAAGCGTATCGCGTTACGGACTCGTCGCGTTCGCGTCCTCTCTTGACCAGATAGGACCCATCGCAAAGACTCCTGAAGACGCGGCTGCGCTTTACAACGTCATCTGCGGCGCTGATCCGAAGGACCAGTCTTCTTCAGAACAGGCAGCCACGGTCGATATGGACGCTCTTGAGAACTTCCCTCTCAAGGGAAAGAAGATCGGACTTCCCGAGGAATACTTCGGTGAAGGCATCGACGCGGGCGTAAGGGAGAAGGTCAATGCCGCGATCGAGGTCCTTAAAGGACTCGGTGCGGAAGTAGAGACTTTCTCGTTCCCGATCGCGGAATACGCAATCCCGACCTACTACATCATCGCCTGCGCGGAAGCGTGCTCGAACCTTTCCCGTTACGACGGAATCAAGTACGGCTACCGTCCCGAGGGCGACATCGACCTTACACAGCTTTACGTCAAGTCCAGGAGCGAGGGCTTCGGACTTGAGGTCAAGAGAAGGATAATGCTCGGAAACTTCGTGCTTTCATCCGGATACTACGATGCATACTACAACAAGGCGCTCCAGGCGAAGAACCTCATCAAGCAGTCTTTTGACAAGGCTTTTGAAAAGTATGACGTCATCGCGGGACCCGTTGCGCCCACGCCCGCCCTCAAGGCTGGCGAGAGCCTTTCGGACCCGCTCAAGATGTATCTCGGAGACATCTGCACGGTGCTTATCAACATCGCGGGACTTCCCGCCATTTCGGTCCCGTGCGGAGAAACGGGCGAGGAGAAGCTTCCGGTCGGCCTTCAGCTGATCGGCAAGCCGTTTGACGAAGGGACCGTCCTCGGTTTCGCATCCGCGTACCGCAGGAATCAGTAAGGAACAAGGAAAGTAAATATGAGAGATTATGAAATGGTTATAGGGCTCGAGGTACACTGCGAGCTGTCGACCGAATCGAAGATCTTCTGCGGGTGCTCGACAAAGTTCGGAGGAGCGCCCAACACGCACGTCTGCGAAGTTTGTTCGGGAATGCCCGGCACGCTGCCGCAGCTCAACCAGAAGGTCGTTGAGTTCGCCGTCAAGGCGGGACTTGCACTTAACTGCGAGATCACGAGAAAGAACAAGTTCGACCGTAAGAACTACTTCTATCCGGATCTCCCGAAGGCATACCAGATATCGCAGCTTTATTTCCCGATATGCAGGAACGGCCACGTCGACATCAAGACGAGCGAAGGCACGAAGTCCATCGGAATCCATGAGATACACATGGAAGAGGACGCGGGCAAGCTCGTTCACGATCCCGTCACCGGCATGACGATGGTCGACTTCAACCGTTGCGGAGTTCCGCTTTTGGAGATCGTCAGCGAGCCTGACTTCAGAAGCGCTGAAGAGGTTACCGCTTATCTTGCAAAGCTTCGTGATACCATGCAGTACCTCGGAGTTTCAGACTGCAAGATGCAGGAAGGCTCCATGCGTGCCGACGTCAACCTTTCCGTAAGGCCCAGAGGCCAGAAGGAGTTTGGTACGAGGACCGAGATGAAGAACATCGCATCCTTCAAGGCGATCGAGCGTGCCATCGAATACGAGAGGGAGCGCCAGATCGACCTTATCGAGGAAGGCGGCGAAGTCGTACAGGAGACGAGACGCTGGGACGACGAGAAGGAATACACCTACGCGATGAGGTCCAAGGAAAACGCACAGGATTACAAGTACTATCCGGATCCTGACCTCATGCCGATCGAGATCTCCGACGAGTATCTTTCAGAGATAAAGGCACAGCTCCCTGAATTTGCCGATCAGAAAAAGGCGCGCTATGTCGAACAGCTCGGACTTCCCGAGTACGATGCTGACATCATTACGGGAACGCCCGCATTGGTAAAGGTATTTGAGACCGCGTGCGAAGTGACGGATTCGCCCAAGGAAGTCTCCAACTGGCTCATGACGGACCTTCTCAAGCTCTGCAAGGACGCAGCCGTCGCGCCCGCTGACATGAAGTTCGACGGCAAGGCGCTCGGCGTAATAATCAAGATGGTCCAGGACGGAAAGATCAACAGAAAGAGCGGCCGCAAGGTCCTCGAAGAGGTCTTCATGAACGGCGTTGATCCTGAAGCCTACGTCAAGGAAAACGGCATGGCACAGGTATCAGACGCATCTGCGATCGAGCCCGTAATCAAGGAAGTCCTTAATGCCAACCAGGGTCCCGTCTCCGAGTATCTCGCGGGCAAGGAAAAGAACTTCCAGTTCCTCGTCGGACAGTCGATGAGGGCGCTTAAGGGCAAGGCTGATCCTCAGGCAGTCAGAACGACGCTCGAAAAGCTTTTGGGTGAAATGAAATAATGGGAAAAACGATAGCTGAAATACTGCTTGTATTCTTCTTCGTGCTGGTGAACGCGTTCTTCTCGGGAACCGAGATGGCGGTCATTTCCCTTAACGACGCCAAGATGCGCAAGATGGCCGAAGAAGGCCACCGCAAGGCAAAGAGGATACTGAAGTTCATCGACAACCCGGGCAATTTCCTGGCTACGATCCAGGTAGGCGTTACGCTTGCGGGATTCCTGTCATCCGCTTTTGCCGCGAACAACTTCGCTTCAAAGCTCGCGGTATTGGTTGATCCGGCAGGCAATTACAAGTGGCTCGAATCCTTCTGGACGGTCATCATAACGGTGGTGCTTTCTTATTTCTGCCTCGTTTTGGGCGAACTCGTACCCAAGAGGATCGCACAGAGCAACCCTGAAAAATGGGCGTTTGCGGCAGCGGGCGTCGTCCGTTTCTTCGGCGTGCTGTTAAAGCCCTTCGTAGCCTTGCTGACGGCCTCTACCAACCTGATCTTGAAGCTCTTCAAGATCTCTCCGGTTCACACCGACAAGAGCGTTACGGAAGAAGAGATCCGCATGATGGTCGACGTAGGCTCGGAATCCGGCAACATCGAGGATACCGAGAAGGAGATGATCGACAACGTTTTCGAGTTCAACGATAAGGAAGTCGCGGCGATAATGACTCACAGAAAGAAGATCGTTTCGCTCCCCATCGAAGCGGATTACGACGAGGTCATGAAGGTCGCGAGAGAAGAGAAGTACACGAGAATTCCCGTCTACAGGGACACGATCGACGACATCATCGGAATACTGCACATAAAGGACCTCATCGGCATCCAGCCGCCTGACGCCGAGCACCCGTTCGTGCTCGAAAAGTACATCAGGGAGCCCCTTTTCGTTCATGAGACGAGAAAGATCTCGTCCCTCTTTGGCGAGATGAAGACTTCCGGAATGCAGATGGCGGTCATCATAGACGAGTATGGCGGAACGATGGGCATCTGCACGATCGAGGACATGCTCGAGGAGTTGGTCGGAAACATCACGGACGAGTTCGACGACGAGGAGCAGCCTTTGGTAAGGCTTTCCAACGGTGACTACATCGTTGCGGGCGACATGACCTTAAGCGACCTCGAAGACGTCCTCGACGTTGAATTGACCGATGAAGAGTACGATACGATCGCAGGCCTCGTAATCCAGCTGCTTGACAGGGTTCCTGAAGAGAAGGAAAGGCCCCTCGTTCACTATAAGAATATTGACATTAAGGTCCTCAGGATGGAGGAGCGTGCGATATCGAAGGTCATGATACACGTCAACCAGCCCGTTTTGGACAAGGACGGAGATCCGGAAGCGTCTTCCGGACGTGAGGACGATGCAAAAGAAGATTGACCTCGTCCTTTACGATCTTGACGGCACGTTGCAGGATTCCATTCCCCTCATAGTCGAGTCTTTTCAGGCGGCTTATACGATCGTGCTCGGCGAATGCACGAGGAGCGTTGCTGACCTTAAGAGCTATATCGGAAGGCCTTTGCGCGATTCTTTCGCAAGGCATGACAAGGAGACTGCCGACAAGCTCACCGAAGCGTACCTCGAATATAATCTCAAAAGGATGAAAGAGGGTGCGATCAGCCTTTTCCCGGGGATCGCGGAAAGCCTTGCAAGGATCAGGGAGCAGGGAATCCCCCAGGGGATCGTGACCGCAAAGCGCAAGAGCTCCGCAATGGTGACGATCGAACAGCTCGACATCGGAAAATACTTTGACGTCATGGTCTTCGGCGAGGATACCGAAAGGTCGAAGCCTCACGGCGATCCGCTAGTTGAGGCCGCAAGGCGCTTTGGCACGGACGACATGGGAAGGGTGCTCTATGTCGGAGACGCGGCGTCAGACCTGCTTTCGGCAAGGGATTGCGGCGCTTCATTCGCTTTGGTTGACTGGACAAAGATGCCGAAAGACGAGATCGGCAAGCTCGGTCCCGACTACGTTCTTGCCTCATTGGATGAGATTCCTTGCATTATCAGGAATGCCGAATTATAATTATCCTTGCATTTTTGCGCTCTAATTATATTTATTTTTATATAAGGCTGGATAAACTGTATGGCAAAGTCAACGAAGAAGTCAAAGAAGGGCAAGTCTAAAGCCAAGCTGGCACTGGGCGTCATCATAGTCATAATGGCGTTGTTCGTAGCCGGTTATTTCGTTTATTTCGCGGGAATCCTTCCGCAGGTGCTCACCGGAGCCACCATTACGGAGACCAAGGCTGACGGAACTACCGGCAAGGTTGCCGATCTTTCGGTCCTCGAGGCGAATTACTACTATATGAGCATCTACAGCATGTATGCCCAGTACGGCATTTTGAATGCTGACAAGCTCGACACCGTAGTCAACACCACGACCGGTCAGACCTACCGTGAACTGCTTCTTTCCCAGGGCGTCGAAGAGGCAATGGGACTCATCCTTTTGGAGCGCGAGGCTGACGCCAAGGGCTTCCGTGACATGAGCCAGGCTGCCAGATGCGCCAAGCTCGAACTCGAGAGCCTCCGCGGAATCTCCAAGCTCTACGGCTATCCCACCGTCGACAAGTACATTTCCGCACAGTACGGTACGGGAATGACTTCCAGACTTTATAAGAAGCTTATTACCAGAAGCCTTTATACTGATGAGTACACGCAGTACCTCTCACAGTTTGACAGCTCCATCAATCCTTCCGATGCTGACATCAACAAGGCATACCAGGATGATCCGAGCGCTTTCGAGATCGTTGACTTCCAGTACTATCTCGTAACCGCCCAGACCAAGGACGGCAAGGCTGACGTCGAGCAGGCCAAGAAGGATGCACAGTGGATCGCTGACAAGTCGACCGACGCAAAGTCCTTCCGTGAAGCCGCCATGCTCTACCTCAAGGGCAAGGGCGACACTGAAACCCTGAAGGCTTATGAGAACGACGAGGATCCTACCGCGATCAAGGGTCAGTCCAAGGAGAACGTCAAGTCCTACTACGACGACAAGCTCGTTGAATTCCTTTTCGCTGCTGACAGAAAGGCAGGCGACAAGACGGTCATCGAGACTTCTTCAGGCGCTTACGTCGCATTGTTCATCGGCAGGAACCTCGACGAGGAGAAGCAGGTTACCTACAGGACCCTCACGCTCCAGAACGACGCAAAGAACGGCAAGACCCGCACCGATGAGGAAGTTGCATCTGACGCCAAGGCTCTTGTTGAGAAGGCAAAGCAGCTTGCTCCCGAGGGAATGTCTCCCATGGATTTCTACAAGCTCGTAAAGACCAACTCCAACGATCAGGACGAGATGATGAGCGGCGGATATAATGCAGGCGACACCAAGGCAGAGATGACCAAGGCTGAAGACGGCAAGGAAGTCGACTCCGCCACGCAGGCTCTTGCCGAATGGCTTTTCGCTGAAGAGCGCAAGCAGGGCGACGTTTATATCGTAACTTCTTCTGATAATAAAGAAGTAACCATCTATTATTTTGAAAGATCGGCACCCGCTTGGATGGGAGATTACAGGAATTCCCAGACGACGGCCAACGTCAACAAGCTGAAGGAAGGCCTCAAGTCGACCAATCCCCAGTACGTCATCAATTCCGATCTCTGCAAAAAATTTATTTACGGCTGATACCCAATAAACTAGGGCGTTAGCGGACAATTTAGCGACCATTTGACCTGTCGGCGGGAAAATTTCCCGTTGACAGGTCTTGCATTTCTCTATATAATTCTTTACTGCGTCATATTGGGTTAGGGGCATTATGCCCTTTTCACTTGACGGGAAGAGCCTTTTGTGATAAATAAATAGGCTTTTTCAACGTATAAACTGCTTAAACTTAGGTTTTTTAAGCTTTGTGTGAGGTGATTCGTTAGTCATGGTCCATTCCGTAAAACAAGGCAAGACAGAGAGGCAGTCGTATTCCAAAATCAACGAAGTAATCGAAGTGCCGAACCTCATCGACAACCAGAGGCAATCGTACCAGTGGTTTATCGACGAGGGAATGCAGCAGATTTTCGACGAGATTTCGCCGATTACTGACGAGCAGGGCAAGTACGAAGTTTATTTCGTCGACAAGGTCTTCGACCAGGACAACCCGTGTGATCCTACCGGCAAGGAGGACAGCAAGGGTTCATCCGCAAAGAAGAACAAGGCGACTCCCAAATACTCCAAGTCTTTCATCATCGACAGCTGCAAGAAGAACGACAGCAACTACGCTGCTCCGCTCTACATCAACCTGCGTCTCCGCAACAAGGTCGACGGCACGGTAACTGATGAGCAGGCTTTCGTTGGCAACTTCCCCATCATGACCGATCAGGGAACGTTCATCATCAACGGTGCTGAGCGTGTCGTCATCAACCAGATCGTAAGGTCACCCGGAGCTTATTACGGCGAGGCCAGAAGCAAGATGGGCAACAGACTGCTTTCCGCAGAGCTTATCCCTTACAGGGGATCCTGGATCCTCATCGAAGAGGATGAGAAGGAGAGCAAGGTTGCAGTCAAGGACAAGAATTCCAAGTCTTCAGGCGAGCCTGACGAATACAACCTTATCTATATCGTTGTGGACAAGTCCCACAAGATCTCACTTCCCGTCTTCCTTAGATGCTTAGGCCTCGTTACCAACGAGGACATCATCGGCATGTTCGGTGATGAGGAGTGCCTGAGGATGACTCTCGAGAAGGACGAGACAAAGGATGCGGAGGATCCCCAGACCGCCGCTTATGCCGAGTTCTTCAAGAAGGTAAGGAACAACGAGCCTTTCACCGTCGAGAACGCAAAGAACATCCTTAACAAGACATATTTCGACTCACTCAGATATGACCTTGAGCGCGTAGGCATCTTCAAGGTCAACAAGAAGTTCCGTCTCTCCGGAAGGATCATCGGCCAGAAGACGGCTGAGGACGTTACCTCTGAGGATGGCGAAGTCATCGTCAAGAAGAACACCGTCATCACAGCCGAGATCGCCAAGAAGATCGAGGACGCGGGCGTCATCTCCTGCCTCATCTTCCCTAAGAAGATCGTTAGGGCTGCTGACGAGGACGAGTTCGACGAGATCCCTCTCAAGGTCATCGGCAACGGCAGGGTGGACGCTGACGCATTCATCAGGAACAGCTTTGCCAAGAAGGACCTCAAGAACTTCGACATCAACAACACGCCCATCAACGAAGACGTCAGGGTTTCCGTTCTGCGTGAAGTCATCGAGACGGTCAGGGATGGCGGCAAGTCCGACATCGCTTCCAGGCTCGAGGCTGAGCTCACAGAGCGCAAGGCTGACCTCATGCCCAGAAACCTCACCGTTGACGACATCTATGCATTCGTATCCTACTTCCTCGGCCTCCACCGCGGCGTAGGTAAGATCGACAACATCGACCACTTGGGCAACCGTCGTGTAAGATGCGTCGGCGAGCTCCTCCAGAGCCAGCTCCGCACCGGTATCGCACGTGTCGAGAAGAACACCAGGGACAGGATCTCCCAGATCTCTTCCAAGGAAGGCGAAGTCGTTACGGCTACAAGCCTTGTCAACACAAGACCTCTGTCAGCTTCCTTCCGTGAGTTCTTCGGTTCATCACAGCTCTCAGCTTTCGCTGACCAGAACAACCCTCTGGCTGAGCTTACGAACAAGAGAAGACTTTCCGCACTGGGTCCCGGCGGTATCTCCAGAGAGCGTGCCTCAATGGAAGTCCGAGACATCAACCCTACACACTACGGACGTATGTGTACGATCGAGACACCGGAAGGTCAGAACATCGGTCTCATGACCTCACTGGCTATCTA
>JAFZVF010000093.1 GCA_017617935.1 Clostridiales bacterium
GAGCATAATAGATGCATCCGGAAGGCTCTTGCCTGTCTCCCATTTGGATACGGCCCGGTCAGTAATACCGAGTTTTTCCGCTAGGGCAGCCTGGGTCAGTCCTTTCGCTTTTCTGCATTCAGCTATGAATCTTCCGATCTTCACCTGATCCATTTTTGAGGGAAGCCTCCTTTCACCACGGACAATAAATCAGCCACTGAGATTTTACCACGAACTGTCGGTTGAGAGGCCCGAAACGGCATAAAAACAAAGGACTCAACCTTTGGTTGGGTCCCTTGAAGATGCTTGAATTTATTGTGCTTGAGCGGTTTGCTCGAGAGCCCTGATCTTCTTGATCCTTGCCATGATCAGCGCGACAATCACGAGGCAGACGCCCGAGAAGATTATCGTCAGAGACGCTCCCGTTCCGACTCCCTTGCCGGTCGCCTTGCCGACCAGGTCAGCGATCACGCCGCAGAGGGAATAGGCGGCCACGTAACCAAGCTGGGAGATGAAGCCGATGAATCCCCAGGCACGTCCCTGAAGCTCGTCGGGGATGTTGGTCCTGACGAGGTAGTCGAGGCTGTTGTTCGCAAACGGCAGTGCGGCGAAGAAAAGGAAACCGGAAGCGCAGATCAGGATGATATTATCGAAAACTCCGAAAAGCGACATTCCGATTCCCGAAACCGCAAGGCCGACCCAGAGCGATCTTACGAAATGCTTTTTAATGCCCCTGATCCCGAGGATTATGCTCGTGACGAGCATGCCTGAAGCCGCGACCGTTTCTACGATTCCGAGCGTCTTTGCGTCAGCGAAAGACAGGACGAACGGCTCACCAAGGACCTGGAAAACGCCCATGAAGAGGGTGATCACGGTGGTGGTGACGATCAGGATGAGAAGTCCGCTCCTGCCGGAGACGGCCTTCCAGCCGTCCTTCATGCTCTTGAAGAAAGGTTCCGGGTTGGAAGGCGCGCTCGTCTTGATGCCGCGCCTTACGACTGCAGCCGCAAGTACGGTGAGGAAGAACGTGCAGATGTCGATTATGAGGATCAGCTTGATGTCGCTGACCGCGAGAAGGAAGCCTGCGATAACGGGTGAGAACAGGTACCTGGCGCTGCCTGCCATAGATACGAGGCCGTTTGCCTTGGAGAACTGATCCTTGGTCAGAAGGTCGGTGATCGTAGCTGTGTAGGAGGGCTCCAAGAGTGCGGAGAAGACCGAGCTGATCGTTGTGCCGAGGTAGATCTGCCAGAGGGCGGCGTCGCCCCTTAACATGCAGAGAAGGATGAAGAGTACGCCCAAGCCTGAAAGACCGTCGCCGATCATCATGAGGAGGCGTCTGTCATACCTGTCGGCCAGAACGCCGGCGGGAACCTTAAGGACGAGTGCGGGCAGGAACCCCAGAAGGGTAA
This sequence comes from Clostridiales bacterium, assembly GCA_017617935.1. GTDB lineage: Bacteria > Bacillota > Clostridia > Saccharofermentanales > Saccharofermentanaceae > Saccharofermentans. The sequence goes on from JAFZVF010000093.1 coordinate 1,392, forward strand.
GGAAGGCCATGTCAGCAGCGCTCCCGGTCTTCTGGAAGATGTAAAGGCCGAGGCCGAAGCTCGTAAGGCCCCCGCCGATCGATGATATCAATTCGCCTGCCCAGAGCAGGAGGAATTTACCGTAGTTGTTGTTCGTCTTATTCAAAGCCCTTCACCTCTCGAAGTTGATGACTATACTTTATTACCTTCCGGCTTGGAATCCTTTACATAAGTATTGTCTGTTTCTTAAATAACTCTTAAATCTGACGGGTCGGACCGCTTTTTGATATGTAAAGAGAATCGGTTGGCATGTTATAATAAAAAAACTTTAGGAAATCGACTTGAGAGAGGGGTGCTGTTTTTATGAGCATTATCGAGAAGACTTTCAGAACCAATGAAGTAATCATAAAAGAAGGCGACAAGGGCGATACTTTCTTCAGGCTTGTTGAGGGAAACGTCGGCGTCTACACCAATTACGGAAAAAAGGAACAGTTCAGGGTGGCCTTTCTCAAGGCCGGAGACTATTTCGGCGAGATGGGCATGATCGATGGCTCTCCCAGGAGCGCGACCGTAATAGCCGAGCGCACGGTACGAGTCCAGGAACTCTCGCAAAAGGACCTCGACACGCTGTTCGATGAGAATCCCGAGGAGATCTTCAATTTCTTAAAGCATCTTGCAAACAAGCTCAAGGCAATGTCCAACGACTATGCCGAGGCACAGGAACTGCTCAAGTCCGCACGCGAGGCTGATGCCGCCAAGAAGAATTTCCTGACCGCCATGTTCAAGAAGCGCATTAATCAGTACCAGCCCGGCAAGACCGGACTCGACGAGCCCACTCCGGAATCCTACAAGAAGGAGTTTGAGTCCATTACTGACGAGGGTCCCGGTGCGATCAAGGAATACAACAAGGGACAGGTCATCTTCTACGAGGGTGAGCCCGGAAACTGCATGTACATAGTACGCGACGGAAAGGTCGGAATGTATAAGGGCTTTGGCGAAAAAGACCAGACCCAGCTTTCCGAATTGCCCGGCGTCTCCTTCATCGGCGTGATGGGCCTGTTCGGAAACGAAGAGCGCAATTCCACGGCCGTTGCGGAAGTTGACGGCACCTGCGTCGAGGCCATCTACAAGGAAGACCTTGAGGGCGTTTTCCGCGCGTGCCCCGTCAAGATCAACATGCTCCTCAGGCACATGTCATTCAAGCTGAGGGAGATAACGATCGAGTTTCTCAACATGTGCAAGGAGATCACCGAGCGCAGCTGATCTTATTGAACCGTATGGTCCAGGCCTGTTCCCATGCCGGGGGCAGGCTTTTTGTTTGTCCTAATCCAGCCCCGAGATTTCGAAAAAGTACTGTTGCGGCTGCCTGATTGTGCTATACTAATATGGTTTGACTGAGTGCAAACCGGGAAGGTGTGATACTTATGACTCAGATAAACAAGACCCCCAAGTTTTCCAAGCAAAAGATTATAGTTTTGGTGCTCTCTTTGGCCGTAGTGGCGGCGGTTGCCGTTGTTGCCGGGATCCTTTTGACTAGGAACGATTATCTGGCAAAGACGATGAGGCTGCTTCGCGTTGAAGGCGCCGTCAACATTGAGGACCAGAAGGGCGGGTCAAAGCCTGTCGCGGACAACATGAGATTCCAGTCGGGAGATGCTCTGAGCACTGGCGCGGACGGAATCGCTTCCGTCGGGCTTGACGACACAAAGATAGTTACCCTCAACAATGACAGCAGGGCCGAGTTCATTAAGAACGGAAAGAGCCTGGAGCTCAAGCTTACCAAGGGAGCGTTGTTCTTCAACGTTACCGAGAAGCTTAGGAGCGATGAGAAGTTCGAGATAAAGACTTCCACCATGACCGCGGGCATCAAGGGCACGTCGGGCATCGTTTACTATGACGAGGCGGACAACAAGGAGACCATCGCCCTCACTGACGGCGCGGTCGAGATCTCCGCTACGAATCCCAAGACGGGCGAGACCAAGACGGCCAGGGTCGAAGGCGGACAGAAGCTTAAGGTCACTCTCACGGACACGGTCGGAGAGAGCGTCACTTTCACCGTCGAGGAGATCTGTGAGGAAGACCTTTCTGAGTTCACGCTCGGCATGATCGCTGAGAACGAGGACCTCATCAACAGGATCTGCGATTACACTGGCTGGGATCCCAAAAAGCTGAAGAAGACACTTAAGGATCTTGAAAATCAGGGCGTAAATCCCGGCGAATCAAAGCCAGGCGAATCAAAGCCCGGCGAGTCCAACCCCGGTACTTCCGCTCCTACGGACGCCCTGCCGACCAAGCCGACGGAACCCGAGACGCCGACCGGTACGAATCCTCCTTCGTCAACTTCAAACTCCTCAAAGAGGAAACCGTCTTCGAAAAAGAAATCCGTAAGAAGATCCACGAGCTCGAAGAAGAAAAAGAAGTCTTCGCGCAAGTCATCGTCATCCGGAGGAGGAGACAACCCTTCCTACGAAAGCGTAATGGGCGTATGGGCTGTCGATCGACACGCAGTCTGATAAAGACGAATAAAGAATAAAGTGTGCTGAACCGGACATTGGTCGTGATAACGACCATGTCGGTGATGTATAATTTAGGTGTTTTCAAGCGAATCTCAGGCTTATCGAGGTGAACGTTATGACCGACAATGAAAAGCCCATTTCCAAAAAGAAGATCATAATTATCGCTGTTGCAGCCGTTCTTGTCGTGGCAGGCGTTGTCGTCGGGATTGTGTTTGCCCGAAAGGGTTATCTTGCTAAAACGATGAGGCTCCTCAAAGTCGAGGGCACCGTCAATATCGAAGACGCAAAGGGCAATTCAAAACCCGTCGTCAGCAACGTCAGATTCCAGTCCGGAGACGCGCTGAACACGGGTGAGGACGGACTTGCATCCGTCGGCCTTGACGATGCCAAGGTAGTGACCCTCAACCACGACAGCAGGGCCGAGTTCAACAAAAGGGGAAAGGAGCTCGAGCTCAAGCTTACAAAGGGCTCATTGTTCCTGAACGTCACCGAGAAGCTGAAGGCTGACGAGAAGTTCGAGATAAAGACTTCCAACATGACCTGCGGAATCCGCGGAACTTCGGCGGTCATCTATTACGATGAAAAGGACGACATGAGGGAGACCATTGCCGTTACCGATGGAACGGTCGAGATATCCGCCACAAACCCGAAGTCGGGCGAGACCAAGACCGCCAAGGTCGAGGCTGGCCAGCAGCTGAAAGTGTATTTTTATACCACTGATGAATACGGTACCACGGTCGATTTCAAGGTTATCACGCTTACTGAGGAAGACCTTTCCGAGTTCACGCTCGGCATGATCGCCGGAGATGATGACCTCATCAACAGGATATGCAATTACACAGGCTGGGATCCCGAAAAGCTCAAGAGGGTCCTGAATGATCTGAACAATGGCAAAGACCCTCACGGCACGGATCCGACGAACACGGAGCCTACAGGCACGGAGCCCGATCCGACAAAGCCTGATCCAACGAAAACGGATCCGACTGATACGGACCCGACGGATCCAACCGGGTCTTCAGAGCCTACACAGACAACCAAGAAACCCAAAAAGAAGGTTACAAAACCTCCGACGAAGGCGCCGACCAAACCGCCTCTCGATCCTAAAAAGATCCCTTACAAATCGTATGAAAAATGGGTATGGAACAAAAAGACCCATAAATACGTTCTCCAGGTGTTTGACAAGCTCGATGACGGTGAGTTCAAGGGTTATCTGAACGGCAAGTGGATATCGCTCGAATTCGATCCTGAGTTGGAAAAATTCACTTACAAGTCAAAAGGCAAGACCAAAACGTATTGCTATGCACAATAACTGATTACCGGGAAGAAAAAGAATGAACAAGAAAACCAAGAACCTTTTGATCGCCTTTGTATGGGCGACGTCGATTACCGTATTGTGCGTGTTGGGAGTTTTCAGGAGCCCTGAGCTCTGGCTGCAGGACGTGCTCTACCAACAGCCCGTTTACATACCTGACGACATCTGCATCATCGGCATCACCGAGGATGACATTAAAGAATTGGGACCTTATTATTCCTGGGACAGAACGGTCATGGCAAGGGCTTTGGAAGCCTTGAACAAGGACGCTTCAAAGAAGCCTGCCGTAGTCGCGATCGATATCCAGTATTCCGGCAGGATGGACAAGGAGGGCGACGAACGCCTAGCAAAAGCGGCTGCCGATCTTGGAAACGTAATCACGGCGACCACTGCGACCTTCGGCCAGAAAAGGACTTTCGGAAGCGCGACCGTCGTAATCGACAACTTCTCCGTTCTCGATTACGAGGAGCCTTATTCCGAACTCAAGGATGTAACGACTCAGGGCTGCATCAACATCATGTACGATTCGGACGGCGTCGCGCGCCATTCGCTGCTTTATGTTGAACCGGAAGGACAGAAGGTCTATTCCATGCCGTTCCAGGCCGCGAAGCTTTATGCCGAGAGCAAGGGCATGACGGTACAGATGCCTGAGACGGATGAAAGGGGACATTTCTACGTTTCCTTCTCGGGCAAGCCCGGTGATTTCTATGAAGGGCTTTCTTTGAGCAAGCTCATCAAGGGCGAGGTCGATCCCAAGTTTTACGAAGGCAAGCTGGTCCTCATCGGACCTTACACGACGGGACTTCAGGACTCCTACATCACGCCAATCGAAAAGAGCGAGATGATGTACGGAATCGAAGTACAGGCAAACGTGATCCAGTGCCTGCTCGAAGGAAACTTCAAACACAAGGCGCCTGACTATTTCCAGATCGGAGTCTTGTGGATCCTGTGTTTTGCGTTCTATCTCTTCTCCAACAACAGAAGGCTCTTGCACACGATCCCTGCACTGATCATAGGCGTGGCGCTGTCGATCGGAATCACCGTTTGGCTCTATTCGCTCGGCTTCATTTTACACGTGCTGTGGATCCCTCTTGGCCTCACCGTGCTCTTCGTCGCGAGCGTCGCGGGCAACTACATCCGTGCCGCGATCGAAAGGCAGAACGTTACTAGAACGTTTGAAAGATACGTCGCACCCAACGTCGTTGGCGAGATCCTGAAGGAGGGTACGGAAAACCTCAAGCTCGGCGGAAAGACCGTCGACATTGCGGTTCTCTTCGTCGACATCAGAGGCTTTACTACGATGTCGGAAAGACTTTCGCCTGAAGAAGTCGTCTTCATCCTCAACCGTTATCTGTCCATGACGAGCGCCTGCGTTGAAAGATACCAGGGAACGCTCGACAAGTTCATCGGCGACGCTACGATGGCGTTCTGGGGCGCGCCCCTCGCGGATGACGAAGCCATTTACCATGCGTCGATGGCGGCACTCGACATCGTCAAGGGCGCGGAGGAATTGTCCGCGAAACTCAAGGAAGAGATCCATGAAGAGATCCACGTCGGCGTAGGCGTCAACTACGGACCTGCCGTCGTCGGAAACATGGGTTCCGAAAGACGAATGGACTACACTGCCATCGGCGATACCGTAAACACTTCTGCAAGGCTTGAAGCCAACGCTCCCGGCGGAACGGTCTACATCAGCCGCTCGGTCGCAGACGGCCTGAAGGGACGCATGAAGTTCGAGCCTCTCGAGCAGCCGATAAAACTCAAGGGTAAGGCTGACGGATTTGAGATCCTCCGTCTTCTCGGACCTGTGGATGAAGCTTGACGGGTGTCGCAATATTATCTTCTCTTTACTTTGTTAAGAGTTTATAATATTTGATTAGAGGCTAATTATGGGACCGGAGGAAAACAGATGCTGACATTTCTAGGCAGGGGTTCTGCTTTTACGGACGAGCACAACAGCGCTTTCTTTGTCGAAAACGATGAACTGGTCCTGATCGATTGTGCGATGAGTTCTTTCGAGAAGCTCAACGACATGAACATGACTTTGTACAAGCACATTTACGTGCTGATCACGCATACGCACGGCGATCACGTAAGCGGCCTTGGGATGCTCATCGACCTCATGGAGTTTTCCGTAAAGACTCCGATCACCATTGTCGCTCCCTCCAAGGAAGTTGAAAACGACATCAGGTACCTGCTTAGAAACATCGAAGGCTGTGCCGATTCATGGTACGGGCTGACCAATGCGTCCGAATTCAAAAAAGACTGGTTTGACTGCGCGATCCCCACTTTCCATACGGAACAGCTCGAAGGAAAATGCTTCGGTTATCACCTCACGGTCGGCGGAAACAAGGTCGTATACACGGGTGACACGAACACGCTCGAGCCTTTCGAAAAGTACTTTGAGGAAGGCACTTACGCTTACATGGAAATATCCGCATACAGGAGCCCCGTCCATCTTTACTGCATAGACATGCACGACAAGATCGCAGAGCTCACGGCCAAGGGCGTCCACGTTTATCTGATGCACATGGATGACGAGAAGCGCATCGAATCCGTCCTGGCTGACACGGGCGCGCAGCTGGCTCCCCTCATTGGCGGCGACCTTTCCCTGAATGACATCGCCAAGACGCTTGACGGCATTTTCGAGATCATGGACGGTCTCTACAAGGACACCTGCATGAACAGGATCAAGGACCACACGAAGCTCTTCAAGTACATCACCGAGCTTGGAAAAACGATCGTGGATGCCGACAGGGCAAGCTTCTGGAAGTGGGACAAGAGAAGGAACCAGCTTTGGACGATGTCCTCTACGGATCTTGACAAGATCGTCATTCCGGACAGCACGGGCCTCGTAGGAAAGGCTCTGAGGAACAAGCACATAGTCGTTACGAACGATCCCTATTCGGATCCGGATTTCAACAAGGACGTCGACCTCAGGTCAGGCTACACGACCAAGTCGGTCTTGGTCCTTCCCGTGGCGAACATCAACGGCGAATTCATCGGCGCGCTCCAGCTGATCAACAAGCACAGCGCTGACGGCTTTGACGAGGTTGAAGACGCAAAGAAGCTTTCGCTCGCGGCCCTCGTCTGCGGCATTGCTCTAGAGTCAGAGACTTTCCTTGAGGATTCCCACCACGACAGGCTCACGGGCCTTAGGAACAGGATGGGCTTTTATTATGATTTCGCTAAGAAGTACAAGGAGTACCTGCTCCCCGGCTCAGGAAAGAAGATGGCTCTGTTCATCTGCGACATAGACAAGTTCAAGAGGGTCAACGACACCTACGGCCACAACGCCGGTGACGACGTTTTGAAGTTCACGTCCCATCTCATCGAGTCTTTCTGCAATGAGGACGACGGCGTTTACAGATGGGGCGGAGAGGAGTTCGTTATGATAATGCGTGACGCAGACCTCGAAGCGGCCGCCAAGAAGGCCGAAGAGATCAGGGTCAAGCTCATGGGATCCGAGATCAACGCGGACGGCAACAAGATCAATTGCACGATGAGCTTCGGCTGCGCAGTCTTCGATCCGTTCAAGACGATCGAGGAAAACGTCAGCGCTGCGGATGAGAAGCTCTATACCGCCAAGGAAACCGGAAGGAACAAGGTCTGCACATGAAATGCGCGGGCTGTGGCGGAACTCTAAGATACGACATCGCAAGATACGGTCTTGTATGTGACTTCTGCGGAACGATAAGGCCGCTCCACCGTCCTGAAGAAGGCGCCGTTGTTGGCGAAATGGATTTCGCTTCAGCGATCAGGGGAGCGGGCACGAACTGGGGCGTTACGAGGAGGCTCGTCATCTGCAAGAGCTGTGGCGCACAGATGCTCTACGATTCCGACCAGATGTCAGGCATGTGCCCTTTCTGCGGTTCCGCGATCGTTCTTTCACCTGAAGAAGCAAACTGCGGCATCGCGCCCAATGCGATAATCCCATTCTCCATTACAAAGGAACAGGTCTCCGGAAGGTTTTACAGATGGAACAAGTTCGCGTTCTGGTCGCCTGAAAAGTTCAGAAGGGGAAAAGTTCTTGGCAATATGGTGCCGCTGTACGTTCCCTATTGGACTTTTGACGCGGATACCGTTACGACTTACCGCGGCAAGTTTGCATTTACCGTAGGCAGCGGAGACAGCGCGAGAACGACCTATCAGATGAGGGAAGGCATAGTCGAAAAGCACATTGACGACTGTTGCGTCTGCGGAAGCAGAAAGTTTGCAAATGATGCGATGCTCAATTCCGTGATCTCTTTCAAACCTAGGGAACTTATGCCATATTCTCCTGAGATCATTTCGGGCATGCCCGCTGAGATCTATACCGTCGGGATCGATGAAGCCTGGGCGAAAGCAAAAGCCGGCAACCTTAAGAAGCTTATGGAAGCGGCAAAGAGTAAAGAGTGCGCAGATGCTTATTCAAACATGCAGCTCTCAACGGAGTACTACAACGTCAGATACAGATACGTCCTGATCCCCGTATGGCTTACCGGCTGCAGATACGGCGGAAGGATCTACAACGTCGTTGCCAGCGGCCATAACGGCACGGGCAAATGCAGCAGGCCGTTCTCAGTGTTAAAGCTTGTGACGTTCCTTTTGCTGTTTTCGGCAGGCGCCATCGCCAGCGCGATATTCCAGGTGCTGCCTTGGTTCATCACGGGTGCGATATTCGCGTTCTTCATTTTCATGATCATATACGTGGCCATGTTCTTCAGCGCTTTTGCCGACCAGCGCAGAAACGACAGGCAGGGCTCTGAAAGGGATTATTGATCTTATGGATTACGATATTAGGAAGGTCACGATAGAAGACTATGACCAGCTGCTCGCCCTGTGGAATTCCACCGAGCAGAGCCGCCGCGCTTTAAATCCAGTGGACGATTCTCGCGAAGGAATTGGAAGATACTTGAAGCGCAATCCGAACACCTGTTTTGCTGCCGTTTCTGACGGAAAGATAATCGGCGTCATCCTTACGGGCCACGACGGCCGCAGGGCGATAATCCATCACATGTGCGTCCATCCCGACTGCCGCCGCATGGGCATAGCGGGAAGGCTTGTCAAGGAGGCCGAGGAGGCATTGAAAAAGGAAGGCATCCAAAAGATCTTTGGACTCGTTTTCAAGGACAACGATGGCGCCAACGCCTTCTGGGAAAGCCAAGGATATTCTTTGAGGACGAACCTCAATTACCGCAATAAGAGCCTGAATTCAGACGTTCCCACCGGTGAGTAGGAAGCCTTTATCAGTCGTCTGATTTCGATTTATTCTTGTTTTCGTACATGGCCTTGTCGGCGCGCCTTATGGTGTCGCTGACGGCGGAGTCGTGCGTGGGATCGAATACCGCGATGCCGTACGCGACGTGGACTTCCTCCCATTTGTACTCAACGGCGGCGTTCTTTTCAGTCTGCTTTTTTTCGAGCTGGGCAATAAGCTCGTCGCGCTTGTTGTAGTCGCCGTTCATCAGGAATACCGCGAACTCGTCGCCACCGATCCTGAAAACGGGGCTGTGATCGAAAATCTTGCAGATCATCTGGCAGGCGCTCTTGAGGTAGAGGTCGCCCTTGTCGTGTCCGAACCTGTCGTTTATGGTCTTCAGATCGTTGCAGTCGAAGATGCCGACGGCAAGATCGAACTTCTCCTCGTTGTCTATGCGTTCCTGGAGCTTGTTGACGTAGTCGGAATAAGCGCCCTTGTTACGCACGGAGGTGAGGGAGTCCACATAGGCGAGCCTGTTGAGGTCCTGAACCTGATGTTCCTTTTCGAGGATCTTCTTCTCGGCGCGGATGTTGTGCAGGAGAAGGATCACGATGATCAGGAGGATTATCGCAATGGCCGCCAGGATTATGAAAAGGTTGTCCTTGATGATGTCGCCAAGGTTCGCCTTAACGTCTTCCGCGGAGTAATAGGTCAGCGCGGAATGAACGACGGAATCAGGAACGATGCCCGTTATCCTTGAGACGATCGAATAAAGGGTCGTGTCTTCAGCGCGGACGGCGAAGCAGTAGTCCATTTCGACGCCGGTGTAGACCGTTGAAAGATGGAGGGTTTCGCACTGCTTTGAGATGTTGCTGTAGCGGTAGCTGCTTATGATCACGCAGTCCGCATCACCGCGCGCGACGGCCTCAAGACCTGCGGGAGTGTCCCTGAAATAAGCCCTGTCCCACTTCGGATAATGCTCGGCGAGGAACAGGTCGTAGTTCGTGTTGCCTTCGTTTACGGCAACGACGATCTTTTTCTTTCTCAGGAATTCCTTTTGCTCGGACGACCTTACGACCGCGTCCATTTCGGAACGCATCAGCGCGGGCGTCATTACGAGGTTCAGCTGCTCGGAATCGTAATCGGTAAGGTTGGCAGGGAACACGCAGTCGATCTTGCCCTGCTCCAATGCCTCCATTGCCTCCAAAGCGGTCGGATAGGCGACAGCCTCGAATTTGATGTGTGCATTCTCGAACGCTGATGAAGCGTAATCGAGATAGTCCTTCAATGCGCCCGTCAATGCGCCCGTATTCGGATCCTTAGCGCAGAATGCCAGATAATTGTCCTGGTAACCGACTCGGATCGCACCGTGGGCGGAAAGCCAGTCTTTTTCTTCGTTCGACAGATACTTGTTCGTTTCGGAAGCTTTAAGGTATTTGTCGTGGAGCTGCTGGTCAAAGTACTTGTTCTCGTCCTGGATCCTGCTCAAAGCGGCGTCAAGCTCGGTCTTCAGGTCCTGCCTGTTCTTGTTTACGACGAAATAGAATTCGGACGAACCGATCTTCGTGATCGGCACGTATCTGTCCGAGGTTCCGTAGAAGTCCATCGTGATGCAGGCATCGATCGTCTTGTCCAGTTGCTTGAGCGTGTCCTCGTCAGAGCAGTTCAGCTCGACGATCTGAGCGTTGACTCCGTGGAACCTTTCCCATTCGAGGAAGAGCTCCTTCATAATGCTGCCCTCGACCAGGCCGACCTTTTTGCCGTTGAGCGAGGAAAGGTTTTTCGAAGTGACGTCCTGGTTGTCAGCCGAGACGAAGAGATAGTAGGATTCGGTTCCCATCGGCAGTGAAGCGTACAGGTAATCCTTTGCCCTTTCCTCGGAATAGGACACGTCGCTCATCATGTCGATCTCGCCCTTTTTCAGCTTTTCCAGGAGGTCAGCGAAAGTGCCTTCGACGTATTCGTATTGCCAGCCGGTATATGCGGCGACCTTGCGCTGGTATTCATAGGAATAACCGGAGAGCCTGCCGTTCTTGTCCTTGATGAAGTAAGGGGCTTCGTGGCACCCGACGCGTACGGTCTTGCGATTGCCTTCTTCCGCACTGACCGCAAGAGGGAACGAAAGGCCCGCTACAAGGGATACAAGCAAAGAAACAACCGCCGCCTTGATCAGATTGCCATATTTACGCACTGCCGTTACCTCCAAAGCATTGAATAAACATAATATAAAACGAAACCGGAGCCTGGTAAAGAAAATTTTACAACATTGATAAGACCGCGTTTTTAATTTATTATTAATTATTCTTAAACGGGAGGGGAAAACTCGTGTCATCCAGGACCAGTCTGTCAACCAGGATAATCCTGATGGTCGGATGCATACTGCTCGTTTCCAGCATCCTGTTCTGTTCAGTTTCCATCTACGTTTCCAGATCCGCCATCCGCAAGTCGATCCAGCAGCGAATGCTCGACATTGCAAACTGCGCGTCCGGTTCCGTCAGCGGCGAGGCGATGAAGACCTTGTCCGAGGATTCCGTCGGAAGCGCCGCCTATAACAAGATCTATGACACTTTGGCGGTCTTCAGGGAGAACGTCGAGTTCGAATACGTTTACTGCATTAAGGAAGACACGCCCGGACATTACATCTTCACGATCGACCTCGATCAGGAAAATCCCGCAAGCTATGGCGACGAGGTCAAATACACTGACGCACTTGCAAGCGCTGGCAGGGGAAAGGCCGCAGTCGACGAGGTCCCTTACACCGATCAGTGGGGTTCTTTCTACAGCGCGTACAGCCCGGTCTTTGACGCCTCTGGCAAAGTCGTCGGAATCGTAGCCGTGGACTTTTCCGTTTCCTGGTTTGAATCACAGCTTTCATCACAGACCCGCCAGACGGTCTTGGGTTACATCGTGATACTCATGATCTCGCTTTTCGTGGGCGCTGTCCTGTCGCTTCTTACGGTAAGGCCTTACGTCAAGGCACAGGCCGAGCTTTTTGAGGAGAAGACCCGTGCGGAGAGCGCGAACAACGCGAAGAGCGACTTCCTCGCAAACATGTCGCACGAGATCCGCACGCCGATCAACGCGGTCCTTGGCATGAACGAGATGATAATCCGCGAAGACCATAAGGCCATGGACGTGGCAGAGAGCGATCCGCTGGCCGCCCAGGAAGCCCTTGAGGA
>JAFZVF010000094.1 GCA_017617935.1 Clostridiales bacterium
CAAAAGGCACTTCTGAAGAAAAGCGAGAAATATTCACGACATTCGTTTTGAGCACACTTAGGAAGGTGCGTTACTGTGATCTTTCGAGCCGGGCAGCGATCCCGATCTTCGGATTATCAGTCAAAGTCTAGGAAATAGCCTATTAATGGAACACGTGGTTTTCGCCGGCATGGTAGACTAAAGCCATAGAACTTCATGGCAGTTTACCTCAACGATATGATCCCTAGGCCGCCCGTACGGGTGGCAGGGGGGTCATTTCATCTATAAGGAGAGATAAAAAATGAAAAAGAATTTCGATGAAGAATTGAACCAGGAGTTCATTAAGAGAATCATTAACGAGTATTACGAGAACCCCTCTGATAAAACCGCATTCGCCGTAATTGGCCACCTCGCCTTCCGCGCGTTTGAAGGCGGCAAGGTCCCGATGGCGATGATGAACGTGACCACAATCGTTTTGAATGCTAACCCGGATGTGGAGATTGAGGACGTCTTCGATGGCGTTCCTGAGCCGGAGGAACGTTTTGTCGGCTTGACCAATGACAACGGGAATTGGCTTCCGCTGTTTACGGACAGAAGCGAATTGGACGGTCTCGATAAGACGAACGAGATTAAGGAAGTTCCGATAATCGAGATTCTGGCTGCGGCTTTGGCTGACCCGGACCTGGAAGGGGTTGTAATCAACCCGGGTTCAGACCACTTTCCGGTAAGCAGGGAAGTCTTGGAATGGATGTTCTCTGAAGGGGTGATGGACAAGTTCGAGGAGTTCTTTTCAGAAGGTCCGGAGGATGAGGCGGGATGACATATATAAAATGGATGAAGTATGTGGACGTGAAATGAAAGACGCTGAAAGTTAAAGGCAATCAAAAAGGTTCTTCAGGCGAAGAACCTTTATTCATTCTAATGGGCGCTATGTTCAGGCTGATTGTCTGCCTGCGAGTTCTCTTATCTTGTCTAAAGAGAGACCTGAATATTCAGCTATCTTTTCAAGAGAAAGCATACCGTCCTTAATCATCGCTTTTGCATGTTCGATGTTGGCTCTCTCGACGGCTTCGTTCTTCATCTCATCCAATACGTCACACATATACTTAACTCCCTTCTCCGTTTCTTTAAAGTTTCTGAACCGTTCGGCCAATTCCTTGTAGTGCATGTCCTTTGCATCAGTGCAGTAGAAGTCGCTCATAAGCCTGCCCAACGCGGTGTCTTTTGTTCTCATTGATCCATTCACGTATATTATATGCCTGTTGTCGCCGAATTGCACTTTTGTCTCATGAAAGACGCTCTCGATGAAGTACGCCGGTTTGTTTAATCCAAATACGTCATTCTCGGTAATGAATATCACGTAGTTGCCGCGTAGATCTTCGAAGTTTGTGCCTTCTTTGAGCATGTCCGCATCAATCATGCTCGAGTGGTATCTGGCACGCTTTGGATTTGCGCCCTTGTTCTTCCGTTGGATCTCGACGTCGTATCTGGATCCCGTATTGTCTTCGGCATAGATGTCCAGCCTTATGCTGCGGCCGTTCAGGTTGTTCAACTGCTTTTGCGTCCTGGCGTCAATTATCTTGACGTCATTTCTGTTCAGAATGACGTTCAACACGAGTTCCACGCCTTCAATGTAACCGTCAAAGAAAATGCTCATGAAGTCATCGTCGATCAGGCGGAGGAGCTTGATCCTCTTCAGATTGTCACGATAGTTCTGTTCGTCTTTTTTCGTCATGTCGCATACCTCTTACCGGGCATTATAAGCGCACGGAAAATCGAATAAAAGGGGTCTGAGACAAAGTCGGGACTTTAGGGCATCGAATGGGACTTTTTCGCGAAAATGGGACTGAATTTTGGAGAGAAACGGCACTTCAAAAACGGCTTCAAAAGCGCAGTATTGTTGGCTTACACGGATCAAGCACAACGAGTGCAAAATTGATACAATATAAAAGACGGCTTTGGAGGTAATCCATATGGGAAACGGATATACGATCAGATGCAGGAAATGCTCATACGAGTATCAGGCGATGCTGGGCTTTGGCATGCTTTTCCCCACGGTGTACGAGGATACGGTCAAGGCGATCAGGGAAGGCAAGCTCGGCGAGGAGTACAAAAAGTTCTTTGAAGAGCACAAGGATGCCGCGATCAATTGCGAGGCTTGTGCCGCCGTTTGCACGGGCTGCGGGAAGTTTGACACGGTGAAGGACTACGGGCTCTATCTTCCGAAGAAGGAAACCGGCGATGTGAACTTCGGCTGTGTGACGGCCGAGGAGCTTAATGAAGGCTACAAGCAGGTCATGAAGTACGGTCACAAGTGCAGTGCTTGCGGCGGCGATCTGAAGGTCATCGATCTGTTTGACGAATTGGCCAAGCACGCCCTCAAGTGCCCTGAATGCGGGGGCGAGATGTATCTTACTGAAGACCTTTTGATGTGGGATTGATATGCCGATAAGGGTTTTTCGACAGGACATTACCAAGGTTGAGGCAGATTGCATAGTCAACAGCGCCAATCCGGAACCGGTAGTCGGAGGCGGTGCTGAGGCTGCGATCTACGATGCCGCCGGAAGGGAAGCGCTTTTGCATGAGCGTGAGAACATAGGCGCCATCAATCCGGGCGAAGCCTTTTACACGCCCGCCTTCAGACTTCATGCGAAATATGTAATCCACACGGTTGGTCCGATCTGGCAGGGCGGATCAAAGGGAGAAGCGGCGATCCTCCGCTCGTGCTACGAAAACTCGCTTGAACTGGCATTGTCGCTTGGGTGCAAGTCGATTGCATTTCCGTTCATTTCGACCGGAATCTACGGCTTCCCGAAGGACAAGGCGATCGAGGTAGCGACTTCGGCGATAAACAGGTTTCTGGCGCATGAACAGATGGAGGTGATCCTAGTCGTCTTTGATCAGGAATCCTTCAACATCAGCTCTGAGAAATTCAACGACGTGACGGAATTCATCAATTCGCGCTATACCGAATCAAGGCGAAGCGAACGCGGCAATCGCTCCAACGTCAGGATGCCTGTGCAAGATCTTGTCGGGAACTTTCACGGCGTTTCGGACGGCAAAGTCCCCGATGACGTTTCCGAGCTTTTGAAGCAGAGCACGGCGAGCTTTTCGGAGAGGGTCCTGTCGATTGTAAAGGCACGCGGACTCGAGGCCCCGGATGTGTACAACAAGGGTGGCATCCTTACAAAGAAGATATACAGCGACATGAAAAACCAGGGCGATGACTACCGTCCGAAAAAGGGCACCGCAATCGCGTTTTGCTTGGCTCTTGAGCTGGACCTCCCTGAGGCTTTGGCGCTGCTGAAAAGCGCGGGATGGACTTTGTCCGACAGCAAAAAGCCGGACCTGATCGTCATGTGGCACATCGTCCGCCGGGACTTCAGCATAAGGAACGTTAACGATACGCTCAACGCATTTGGCTTTGCGGATCTGGACAAGTACGAGAAGTAAAAACCGTTTCTGTGTCCGGGGCGGTTTAGAGGACGGATTTTCACCGAATAGCGAGTTTGCTTGATAAAAGGGGAGCACGTAGTATAATCACATTAAGAGGTGTTACCCACTAGACGGTTACCTCAAAAGTTTATAGTACTATGACCGCGACTTTTGGTGGGTGGCGGTCATTTTTTTACATACTCGATAAGCAAACCTATTACTATTGCCATCATGGTCAAGACCACGATAAGAATCTCATAGTCACTCATCAGCACCACCTCCCTTCTCTCAAAGGTAACTTGGCAAGTTACCACCGCGTTGAAATTGGCGTTTATACTTGAGACATGAAAACCAAAACACGAGGAGGATTGACTTATGTACGGCGCAATTATTGGAGACGTTATTGGAAGCAGATTCGAGTTTGACAGAGGCCGTAAGACCAAGGAGTTTGAACTTTTCACGGAGGAGTGCGATTTTACTGACGATACGGTCATGACCGTCGCGGTCGCTGAGGCGCTCATGGACGCGGGTCCTGATGCTGACGAGAAGACCGTTAAGGCCCACCTCATTAAGTCCATGAAGAAGTGGGGAAAGAAGTACCCGCACGCGGGCTACGGCGCTAGGTTCATTAGCTGGGTGCTGACTGACGACCCGGAGCCTTACGGAAGCTATGGAAACGGTTCCGGAATGAGGGTCTCTTCCGTAGGCTGGCTGTATGGTTCCATGGAGCGCACGCGTGAGGTCGCCAGGTGGACTGCCGAGGTCTCGCACAATCACCCGGAAGGCGTTAAGGGAGCGGAGTCAGTAGCTGCTGCGATATACATGGCGAGGACAGGCGCTTCCAAAGAAGAGATCAAGGCCTACATTGAAGATGATTTCGGTTATGACCTTACCAGGACTTTGGACGAGATCCGTCCCAAGTACCATCACGTTGAAGACTGCATGCACACGATGCCTGAGGCGTTTACTTGTTTCCTTGAGTCTGAATCCTACGAAGACTGCATCAGGAACGTCATGTCCATAGGCGGTGACACGGACACATTGGGCGCGATCGCGGGCGCGGTTGCCGAGGCGTTTTGGGGAGTGCCGGATGAGATCGTTTCTCAGGCTTTGGACTTCATTCCTGATGACGTGGAGGCAGTCGTGGAAAGATTCAACGGGATAGTTCATCCTGCCTGAAGAAGAAAATAAATAATTTAAGAAGGTTCATGGCTTAATCCCGCGCTGTTTGTATGGTTTAATATCTATACATGACTTTAACTGCCGCAAGGCATAAAAGCAGGGTGATGCCATGAACATTCATACAAAGCAGTTCCAGATCCTGACTGACGTCGAGTTGGTCTGGAAAGTGATGACAGACGCATATAAACATGAGCAAAGCAGGCTCGCGGGGCCGTTCTTTGAGTATGCGGTCACGTCGCCTTGGATGGATAAGGATTACGTGAGGCTCAACCGTTTTTGGTTTGACGGTGACGAACCGGTTGCGTTCGTGTTTTACGAGTGTCCCGTCTCGGATCTGTATTTCGTGATCAAGCCCGGGTATGAGTTCCTTGCAAAAGAGATGGTCGATTATGCGGAGACCGCTTATCCCAATTTCGAGAAAAAGCAGTTCAAGCTTATGGGCACGCAAAAAGCGTTGATCGACGAGGTCACAAAGCGTGGATATAAGGCTTGTTACGAAGAGAAGGAGTGGGTCTTCGATTTCAGCAAAGGCAAATTGGATTACAAGCTCCCGGAGGGCTATCACTTTGTTGAGCCCGAGAAGTCCGATCCTTTGAAGACCGCGAAATGCCTTTGGGACGGATTCAACAGCGAGGAATTCGGCCCGTTCGTTAATTGGGAAACTCCCGAAAAGAAGGGCGGCATGAGCCCGCACGAGCTGTATCAGAACGTTTACGGCGCGACGATCTCGCCTGCGCCTCATCACACCTATCAGTACACTGTGATAATTGCTGACGAAAATGAGGAGTATGTTTGCTTCTCAGGAATGTGGTGGGTCGAAAAGAACCGCCTTGCCTACATGGAGCCGCTCTGCACTGTGCCCTCACATCAGCATAAAGGCCTTGCCGCAGCGGCGCTTTCGAGACATGACGCGGTGCTCCGTCCTTTGGGAGCCAGGCTCATGACCGGCGGCGGAAACGAGTTCTATAAGAAGATTGGATATACCGATCAGCAGGTGATACTTCATTTTCACAAATAAGGGATAAGCAAATGGGATTATTCGGAAACACAAGCATAATACCTGATGACGTTGCGGAGAGGGTTGCTCAAAGTCTCTTTGTGTTTTTTAACAAAGAAGTCGAGTACAACATCGACGAAAACATTTGCGTTTCGCATGTTCCTGAGGAACTGAAGATCAAGAGTTTCCCGCACTACGGGAACATTTCCCAGCATTTCATATTGAGATACGTTAAAGAGATCACGCCTGACATGGAGTTCCGCAGATTTTGGGTTAAAGGGAACGGTTACATCAGCTGCGACAGGTTCAGGAGGATCAACGTTCTGAACGAGAAAACGCTCTTAAAGGTGATGGAGCTCGTCAGGAAGAAATTTGAAGCACAGAACAAGCATTTCACATACAAGATTGAATACCAGAAATATTACAAGAGCCTGTGCTTCATTCCGTTTGCTTACATGACGCTTGAACAGAAGCTGATCGAACGCGGCGATGGCAAGGGTAAGACTTCGTACTGCAGATTCCCAATGCCTGATCACGAATTCTTCAGGCTGGAACCTTCGCCATACAAGATAATTCAGGACCGGCCGGATCTTCAGCTGGACGTAGAACTCCAGGGCATCACGCTCCTGAGCTCAAAGGAGGCGCTCTCCTGCAGGCATCTCATCGATTTTCAGCAGAAAGCGGTGCAATGGTGGTTAAGGGACCCGATGCCGGGTCTGATAGATACGCAGGTTATGCTGTCAAATGAAACCGTCTATCCGGGCTGCAGAGAATCCAGAAACGGGATCTCGCCTGCCGTAATAGGCAATTTCAAAGGCTTAAAGCGTGGCGACAAGGTGCTTTTCGCGGGGCACAAGTGGACGGTTGTTTTCGAGAACACGATATTCGTGGATGACCTTATCGGCTTCGGGCCGTTCAACTATTACCGCCGTGACGGCTTAGATTACGAGACCAGCAGGGTAAGGGACTTCATCGAGCACTGGTTCGAACAGCACAGGAACGACCCGGTATATCGGGCAAGCAGATAACACGATATAATGGATATCATCGCCAAGTAAAGGAGACCACCATGCAGATTACGAATGACATTATTTACGTAGGCGTCAATGACCATAAGATCGACCTGTTTGAGGGACAGTACGTCGTGCCGAACGGAATGGCTTACAACTCATACGTCATTAAGGACGAGAAGATCGCCATCATGGACACGGTCGACAAGAATTTCACCCACGAGTGGCTCGACAATCTCGAAAAGGCATTGGACGGCAGAAAGCCCGATTACCTGGTCGTACAGCACATGGAGCCTGATCATTCCGCAAACATCGCAAACTTCGCAAAGGCTTATCCGGAGGCCAAGATCGTCGCTTCCGACAAGGCCTTCGTCATGATGAAGAACTTCTTCGGAACGGCTTTTGAAGACCGCCAGATCGTTGTCGGCGAGGGCTCAACGCTTGAGCTCGGAAAGCACGTTCTTAACTTCGTCGCCGCACCGATGGTGCACTGGCCGGAAGTCGTAATGACCTACGATTCAACGGACAAGGTGCTCTTCTCGGCAGACGGATTCGGAAAGTTCGGTGCATTGGACGTTGAAGAGGACTGGGCATGCGAGGCGAGAAGGTACTACGTCGGCATCGTCGGAAAGTACGGCCCGCAGGTACAGGCAGTCCTTAAGAAGGCCGCAAACCTTGACATTCAGATCATCTGCCCGCTCCACGGACCCGTGCTGAAAGAGGACCTCGGATATTACGTCAATCTGTACAACATTTGGTCGACTTACCAGCAGGAGACCGAGGGCATCGTGATCGCCTATACTTCCGTTTACGGCAATACGAAAAAGGCAGTCGAAAAGCTCGCAGAAATGCTGCAGAACAAGGGCTGCCCGAAGGTCGTCGTTAACGACCTCGCAAGATGCGACATGGCTGAGGCCGTTGAGGATGCTTTCCGCTATGGCAAGATCATCCTCGCAACAACGACTTACAATGCGGGCATCTTCCCGTTCATGAGGGAGTTCATACATCACCTGACCGAGCGCAATTTCGCGAACCACAAGATCGGCATCATAGAGAACGGTTCTTGGGCGCCGACCGCCGCGAAGACCATGAAGACGATGCTTGAAAACTGCAAGAACTGCACATTTGCGGATAATGTTGTTCACATCAGGTCCGCGCTGAACGAGGAGAGCAACGCGCAGCTTGAGGCTTTGGCTGAGGAGTTCTGCGCTGAATACAAGGCGAGAAAGTCTGAAACCGCGGACAAGAATGACCTCCGCGCTCTGTTCAACATCGGCTACGGCCTTTACGTCGTCACTTCGAACGACGGCAAGAAGGACAACGGCCTCATAGTCAACACGGTTTCGCAGGTGACGAACACGCCCAACAGGATCGCAGTCGCCATCAACAAGGACAACTATTCGCACCACGTCATCGAGCAGACGGGCATCATGAACGTCAACTGCCTGTCGACCGACGCGCCGTTCTCAGTCTTCCAGAACTTCGGCTTCCAGTCCGGAAGGTCCGCAGACAAGTTTGCGGGAATCGAGGAGATGAGGTCTGACAACGGACTTCGCTTCCTGCCGCAGTACATCAACGCCTTCTTCTCTCTCAAGGTTGAAGACTATGTGGACTTGGGAACGCACGGCATGTTCATCTGCTCCGTCGTTGAGTCGCGCGTCATCACCAAGAAGGAGACGATGACCTACACCTACTATCAGAACAACGTCAAGCCGAAGCCCGAGACCGAGGGCAAGAAGGGCTACGTCTGCAAGATCTGCGGCTACGTCTATGAAGGCGACGAGCTGCCCGAGGATTTCGTCTGCCCGCTCTGCAAGCACGGCGCTTCCGATTTCGAACCGATCGGCTGAGTTTGTTTTAGATTTTCGTCCTCTGAAAGGTCCTCTGTTTTTGATTAAACGGAGGACCTTTCTGCTGAACGCGTGCGCACAATAAGAAAGACCTTGCGGAAAAACGCGGCATTCGTGATATAATCTCCACATTGTTAAAGAAGTTTTACTTTTGATGTTTGAGGGGGGACAATCCGTGTATAAGATCAGAAAGCCGGTAGCTTTGCTGCTCGTGGCCTTCATGCTGCTTGCAATGTGCAGTTGCAGCGGCGGTGAAGAGAAGGGCGGCGATTTTTTAAGGAACACGTATTTTGACAGTTGGATCGATTCAAGTCTTTTCGACAACGTCGGCAAGATGGCAAACGCCAATATAAAGGACGATTACGCTGCCGCGGTCAATTACGATTGGGCCAAAGTCCAGAAAGAGGATCATTCCTATGCGATCTCCTCTTTGGGCGAAGGTTTGAGGCGCATCGTAAAGAACGTCAGGACCATGATCGGTGACGAATCGGTACAGAACAAGAACGTTGAACTGCTCCGCACCGCCGACGGTCTTTTTAACGACTGGGAATACAGAAACAAGCTCGGCGTTGAGCCGCTCAAGAAATATCTTGCCTATATTGACGAGATCAAGACTTTGGATGACGTTTCCGCCTATATGCTGGACAACGACAAGAATCCTTTTGCCATTTCGCTGGTAAAGCTTTCTTACACGGATAATGAAGCGCTGAAGGAATACCGCGCAATGTACCTGGACAGGCCCGATCTGCTGCTTGGAAACGAGGACTATTACCTCAACATCAATGAAGACGGATTGAAGAAAAAGGAAGCGAGGGAGTCAAGGATCAGATATCTTTTGATAAGATGCGGATATTCCAATGGCGAGATCGATGCCGTTTTGAGAGGATGCTTCAGATTTGAGACCGGTCTCGTTCACCTTAACTATTCGCAGCGGCCTGATTGGAAGAACGTTCATACCAGGGAAGAAGTAATCAATCTGGCTGGCAAATATCCTTTTGAAGACCTTTTGAACCATTATTCGATCAAGACCTGCAATAACTTCATGGGTTTTCTCTCGTATCTGGACAAACTCGAGGAGATCTACGTACAGAAGAACGTTGAGGACATGAAGTCCTATTTCAAGGCGCGCCTTGCTCTTGAATCCATTACGTATCTGGACAAGGATGCATATGACTTCTACAAGGATTCGAATCTCGACCGCACGAATCCTTTTGCACAGCGCATCGACAGGGATCAGGACTTGCAGTTTTTCTCCATGCTTACGTCGACGACCCTGTCCGCCGCCCTTGACCAGGCTTACGTTGACTATTACTACAATGAAGACACCTATAAGGAACTAAAGGAATACATCCGTTTGCTCAAGGAGAAGTATCTTGTCCTGATCGATGCGAACAAGGATCTTTCCGAAGCGAGCAAGAAGTCGATCCGCGAAAAGATGGACAAGATGGGCGAGAACGTTATGGCTCCGAACAACAAGGCGGACTTCACCGGCGTGGAGATCAAGTCAAAAGAAGAAGGCGGATCGTTCATTGACGCTCTATGCCCGTTAAACAAGGTCAGGATCGAGCACCTGGCCGACATGGTGGAGAACAAGCACCCCAAGAACTTCTGGGACATTTACGACTCTTCGACTTCCACCGTTTTGCCGAACGCATGCTACATTTCCACGCAGAACACCATTTACATCTATATGGGCATCCTTGATGAGATGCAGTTTGATCCCAACGATCCGATCGAGAAGAAGCTTGGTTCCATTGTGGCCGTATTGGGGCACGAGATCTCCCACGCGTTTGACGACTCGGGCATTACGTATGACGCTGAAGGAAAGGACGCCAAAGTGGTCACGAAGGAGGATCTGAAGATCTGGGAGAAGACCAAAGACAAGATAAGCAATCACTTTGATGGATACACTCCCTTTGAAGGCTCGGGAGCTTATGAAAACAGCGGCAAATTGGCCGGCGAAGTAATAGCGGATGCCGAAGGAGTAAAGGCCGCCCTGATGATCGCCAAAGATTATGAGAATTTCAATTACGATCTGTTCTTCAGGACCTATGCCAATTTCTGGCGCACTTTGGATACTAAAGACGCGCAGATGGATCTGATAAAGACCGACGAGCATCCGCTTAAGTTCCTGAGGATCAACTACACGCTGATCCAGTTTGACGAGTTTTACGAGACTTACGGCATTAAGCCGGGTGACGGAATGTACAAGGATCCCGCAAACAGGATCCTGATCTGGTGAGGTGCTTGGTTATGGCTGGAATGATCAAAGAAGAAATACTGACAACGATCAAAAAGAAGAGATTCATAATACTGATGGCGCTGGTCTTCATCGGCGCGCTTGTGACGACTGTGATCACGAAGAACGGGCATTGGAACGATCAGACGTTCTTATTTGCAATGCTGAAATACGAAGCAAACTATTTCAACACTGCGGTCGGACTTATCCTGATCTTCAGCGTTTACCGCAGGAAATACACCAGGTCTTCGATCGAGCAGGTGGAAGGGCACGGCGTTAAAAGGAGTACGGGCGTGATCGCCAGGGCGATAGCCGGTTCCGTCATTATTTGGGTCTGCTATTCCCTGATGTTGCTGTTCATATTGCTGCTCGGACTTGTCTTCGGGGCTCAAAACAGCGGGATGCAGGTAGCCGTGATCGCGACGAAACTCGGATTGGACTGCATAGCTGCGATAACCGCATACGTCGTCTCGCTTTTCTGGCTTTACCTTTTTGCCTTCCCGATAGTGCCCTGGTTGGTCGATTTCGTATTGATCTTCTTCATGCCATGGTTTTTTACAGACATCGATAACTATGCAAACATCCTCTTCAGGGTCTGCGCATTCATCAGCCCAAAGTGCGCCATGGACGTTTTCTTTACGAGCGTAATTCTTGCCAATCCGCAGTGGCTGTACTTATTGGCCTGCATCGGTCACATAGTGATCGCGGTCCTTCTTTCAATGCTCGTCTTCAAGTTTAAGAAGAAGGAGAGGAAGAAGCGTAAGAAGAAGGGCGAGGTGGAAGAGGCTGTCGAAGAGCTGGCCGCCGATCCCGAGATCAAGGAAATGCTTGAGCAGGCCGAACAGATTGAGGGCATTGTCGAATGATCGCAGGCATAAGAGCAGACAAGGTTTCTGAAATACTGCACCTTTCCAAGGAAGACTCGCCTGACGAAAAGGCGCTTAACAAGCAGTGGATAAAGTTCTTCATAATCTTCGGAGGCTTTACGCTGATCGCGGTCGGGCTTTTTCTGTACCGCCTGCTCTCGCAAACGCGGTCCATTGCGTCGTCCGGCTTCATGATAATCATGGCGCTCGTGTTTGACGCCTACGTCATTTTCAAGTTTTTAAAGGTGAGGGTGTTTCTTCCGAAAAGATTCAAGTCGGCTATCGCCAAGTACGGCATGAACGAGCTGACCGCGCAGCTTACCGATTCCGCGGCTCTGGGCTTTTTCATCGATGAGGACAACTATGAAAACCTCGCGATACTGACGCTGGATTATTTCATCGGCTCTTCCGAATTCGTATATGCGCTTCGTGATATCAAGGCCATCAAGATCAGCAAGCGCGACGTCAACGAAGAGGGCGTCAAAAAGCTGAAAAGCGAGCATAACAAGAACGTCCTGCGTTGCGCGTATGCCGCAGAGATAACTACGGTTGACGGCAAAAAGCATACCGACCTTTTTGCCATGACGACGCCTGACCTCAATGCGTTTTTCGGGTATCTGCAGCAGCGCGCCCCGCACGTGCAGGTAAGTTACCGCTGAAGCGCTGAGCCACGTTCTCAATATGCTTCTCAAATCTTATGCGAATTGAGAAGGTCATTTAGAATCGATTCCATTCCATGTTGCCTCCTCACTTTTAGGTCAAACGTGGAACGAAAGATGGAATAGGAGTCAATTTTGCCTGCAATTCCACGTTGCCTCCTCACTTTTGCATAAAAGGTGGAACGATAGATGGAATGTCAGACGTTCTTTATCGTTACTGTCCCTGCCGTGCCGTCGACTTCAACAAGGTCGCCGGTATTGAGGACGGTCGTTGCGTTGCCGCAGCCGACTACCGCTGGAATGCCGAATTCGCGCGCGACGATCGCGGCGTGGGAGAGTGGCGCGCCGATGTCAGTGACGATCGCGGAGACTTTGGGGAAGACCCTTGTCCAGCCGATGTTCGTAGCGCCCGTCACGAGGATCTCGCCGGGCTCGAGTTCGTCTATGTGACTGACGTCAGGAATGACGCGAACGCGGGCGGTGATCTTGCCGGCCGCTCCCGGGAAGCCTTTGACGTCAGAAGAGGTGGTGACTTCAGAGCCGCTTTTATAGAAGTCGTTGCGGCGCTTCGGATCGGAGAGCCACTCGGAAGGCTCGAAACGGCCGATTATCACGTTCGGGAAAGGCGGGTTGGAGAGGTATCTTTCGTAGTTGGCCTTGCGCGCGGGGATGTTTGCGAGGACCGATCTGTCGCCCTTTGTGAGCGCGATCGCCTCCTTGATGTAGAGCATGAAGACGTCGTCGCCCAAGTTGTTCGCGCGGCTCACGCCCAAGAGCCACTCGCGCATTACGCACAAGGACCATACGCCCTTTGCGCGGAAGTCCTCTCTGAAGGCGTTCGATGCAGCGAACTTGCCTATCAGCTTTCTGACCTTCCTGGCCTTGGAAGGGTTGGCTTTTACGAACGCGTTGAGGGCCTTTTCAAACTCGGCCTCGCTCTTTGCCTTGAGTTCGTGCGCGCTGACGCCCTGGGTACTGTAATCTTCTATCGCCTGCTGCACATAGTTCTCGATCTCATACGGATGTTTTTCAGAGAACTCCATCTCGTTGACCGCGCGCTGGCCGCATGTTCTCATGAACTCTTCCTCGGTCACTTTGCCGCTTATCACGTCTTCCAGCATTAGCAGCGGCTTCATGCTCTCGATGACGCCCAAACAACCGCCAAGGAGGGCGTTTGCGGTCTCTTCGCCGGTGAGCTTCACGACCTTTTTGCGCATGCTGAAAAGGTCCATTATGTTGCCGCCCGATGCGGACATAAAGGCTGCCAGGCCGTCGCTCAGTTTCTGGGCGAGCACGTCACAGCCATATTTGTAAAGTTCCTCGTTGGTCTTGAGCTCTCTGATCTCACTGATCAGGCTTCTGCAGACGTCAGGAAAGTTGGCGACCATTTCTTTTTTCTGGGCCTTGCTTAAGCGGCATTTGTGGCCCTTGGCTTTTGCACCGGTAAGGATCTCCCAAAGGTTCTTTCTGAACTTCTTTCCGCTGAAAGGGAAGACGGGCACGGTCTGGCCCTCGGGCAGGTTTCCTACGAGATCGCGGACCGCGCCGAAAGCCTTTTCCTCCTTCATTCCCATTGCGATCAGCATCGAGCAGAGGACGCTGACGTTCATGTATGCCTGGCCCTCGATCGAATCGAGCCACTGCGGCAGATAGAGAACGTTGTTTATTATCTCGAGCATGCTGTAGGTCGCGGGCGTCAGGGGCTTCATGAAGATCTCGCCGACGTTGGTCTTTGTGAGCATGTATTCGCCGGCTTTGGAGCCGTTGATTCGGAATGTATCCAAGTCGGCCCTCTTGAGGGTCGTGATCGGGCGCGCCTGAAGGATGTAGAGTTTCCCTTTTGAGATAGCCCACTCGATGTCGACTTCAGAGCCCATTTCTTCCTTGATCCTGCGCGCGCATTTGAAAAGTCTGCAGGCGTGTTTCTTCATTGTTTCGTCGCCGGTGTATGCGTATTTCACGGCGTCGATCCTGAACTCTTTCGCGTTCTTCTGGCCTGACACGAGGGCCTCGCCTTCGCCCTCAACGAAGTTGCCGACAAACTTGCGGCCGCTGCCGGTCACCGCATCGGCAGTAAAAAGGACGCCCGCATATTCAGGCTTTACGAAGCGCTGAACGACGACGGCGATATCGCTTGCCGCTGCGTTTGCGTTGTTTAAGTATTCTTTTACGCGTGCGTTGTCGGCCGAAGCCCTAACCTTTTTTACCGCGTCATCGAGGTCCGCTTTCGCCACGTCGGTGATCGTCTCGTACTGGCCCGCAAACGAGTTGTCAGAGCCGTCCTCGTTCAGAGCGGACGAGCGCACGGCGTAGGTGTACTTGTCGGAAAGGGAAGAGAGGGCCTCTGCCGTTTCTTCATTAGACGCACCGGCCGTGATGACGATCCCTTCAGGGACGGGCAGGCCCATCCTCGTCATGCGGATCAGGGAAGCGCCCTTGCCGCCGCAGAGGGGGAGCGCCTGATCGGGCGCTTTGTTGAAGGGATAAACGCCGCTCACGCTGTGGCCTCCGGGAGGAGCAGGTCGATTCTCATGTCGATGTAATGCTTGAGCTCCCTGTCTTTTTCGAGGTCGATGCCCATGTCGTTCTTGAAGTCGTCCTTGCGGTAGATTATGAGCTGCATCATGGTGGACATCTCGTACGCGATCAGGCGGCACTCCTTGTCGTTCCTGGTGCCGTTAAAGTGCTCTTTGACAAACCCGTAGCTGACGGATTCTTCGGAAAGGTCGCGCTCGAAAAGGACTAGGTTCGTGATGGCCTTCGTCAGCTTGTGGTTCTCGATGAGGAACTTGGCGACAAGGTAATGGAGCTTTTTGAGCTTGTCCTTTGGGGAGTCGTTTGAGGTCAGTATCTTTTCGACGTGAGCATCTTTGAGCGCCGCCTTGTAGTATCTGTGGAAGACCTCGTAGATGAGGTTCTCTCTAGAGCTGAAGCAGTAGTTGATCATGGCGGCCTGCATTCCGGATTCCTCGGCTATCTGCCTCGAGGTGACCTTGAAGGGGTCGTCGCAGTTGGCGATCAGCTTTTCGGCTGCCGCGATCAGTTTCTCTTTGGTTATCTCGGTTTTGACTTCTTTTTGCATGGCTGCCTCCCCGCGGAGCAATTATTAAACATGTTTAATAAAGCGTAACACCGCGGGGTGGTTATGTCAACGAGAATCAATATCCCATCTCTTTGAGCTCGCTTACGACTCCTACATAGAAGGGCACGATGTCGCTGACTTCGCTGTCGGAGGCGGGGGCGCGCTTTGTGAATCTCCTGCGCCTGATGTCGACGACGTCGGCGTGGGAGATGCCGCGTTTCTTCGTGGAGGTGCGGACGCCCCTGAAGTTGGCCCAGTGCATGGAATCGGTGGAGACGAGACCGTCGTTGTCGCCGTCGAACTTGCGGACGATTGGATGCGTGATGCAGAACATGGAATCGGAGAACGCGCCCTTGACCTTGAATCCGTAGCTCTGGCAGAGAATGCCTGAAGGCGTGGGGTTGTCCTTATTGAATTGCTCGGCGGTCTTCGTGGTGAGGATGTCGAAGCAGGCGTAGCTGTCGGGGTGCTTGTCGCCCAAAAGCCGCATCCAGAGGTCGTTGCCCTTTGCGGCCAGCTTTACCATCCACTTGGGAGCGCGCATCAGGAAGTCCACCGTGTGAGAGCCGTGGTGGGGCGTGTCGATCGTAGTTATCGAGGCGATCTTGTCGGCGTAACCGTGGCTTGCGAGCCATCTTGATTCGAGGCCGCCTTTGGAATGCGCGAGGATGTTGACTTTGGGGGCACCGGTGAGGCGGAGGACTTCATCGAGGCTCTTGGCAACAGTCAATGCGTTTCCCTCGACCGAGCCGACCGCATCCTGGTGCCCGAAAAAGACGTTTGCCCCGTGGGACTCAAGCGCTTTGGGGATCCTGCCCCAATAGCAGAGGTGCTTTCGGTCGCGGAAGCCCATTCCGTGCACCATCAATAGCGGATACTTCAAGCTGCAGTCATTGGTACTCATAAAATAATCTCCCCTTAGGTTTCCAGCCTATATGGGGAGAATATCACGGTATTATATAATGTTCAATACTGAATTTTGATTAAGAGCGCTTTTCCGCAATATTACCGCAAAAGCATTCTGGACCCTGTTTGTGGTAAGAGCTTGGCCGTGGATGTATAATGAAGCAAAAGAAGGAATAAGCGGAGGAATTAAGTATGAAATATGTGATTAATGTTATTTGGGATAATGATGCTGCTGTTTATATTGCCACCAGTGAAAGTATTCCGGGGCTGGTCTTGGAATCCGGTTCTTTTGACGCTCTTGTTGAGAAAGTCAGGGTTGCGGTTCCTGAATTGCTTCAGTTAAACAACGATAAGGCCGAAATCGTTGATCTCACATTCTTATCAGAAAGGCATTGCTTAGTTTCAAATGGCTGAATATGAGAAAAAAGTTCGCGAGATCTTAAGCGAAAATGGCTGCAGATTTGTTCGCCATGGCAAGGGAGATCATGACATTTAGTACAGCCCGATTAACGGAAATCATTTTACAGTTGATGGAAAGATCAAGTCGCGTTTTACAGCGAATGCAATAATGAAACAAAGCGGAATAAATTATAAGTTCTGATTTTTGGTACTGAGCGTTACTCAATTATCCGCATCTTTGGCAGGCTTGATCGAATCGATCTCACTCTTCATGCTTATCTTCAGATTGCGTATGTCGATGTCGTTCTGGATATCGATGAAATAGCGGTCAGAAACGCCAAAGTACTTGGCGAGACGCAGTGAAGTGTCAATTGTGATCCTCCTGCTGTCATCCAAAATGGCCTGGATCCTGGAGACCGGTACATGGATTTCCTTCGCGAGTTTATAAGCTGAGATGTTCATCGGCTTCATGAAGTCCTCTCTGAGGATCTCACACATTGTAGGGGTAGAAATCTTTTTTCTAGCCATGGTCAATCCCTCCATTTAAGCAAAATATACCCGCCTGGCGTGTATATGTCAAACGGGTATAGTCGCGATTATGAGTTTTTAACGGAAGGCTTTCCTAACACCTTCAACGCCACAAACGCAATGACCAGGCCGATCGTGGTGACGGTGAGGCTGACGATCAGCATGAAGTGAGGGCCTCTGACGTCCAAGAGGCGCCCGCAGACGAGGCTGGAGAAGACGCCGCCTAAAGTGATGGAGCAGTTGATGTAGGCCTGGCCTTTGACCTGGTCGAACTTGGCCATGGTCTGGTTTACGAAGTAGGCGCCGGCGGGGATGAAGACCGCGTAGGCGAAGATCTGCATCGCTTGGCTGATATACACGACGGCCATGTTGGGGGCGATTAGCATCAGGAGGGTCTTGATCAGGAACGCCGTGCCTGAGATGAGGAGCAGATTCTTGACCGATATCTTTTTCATTATCTTGTCGATCAGGGCCATCGTAGGGAGCTCCAAGATGGCCGCGATGAAGACCGCGGTGCCCATGGAAGCTTCGGTTCCGCCCAAGGGCGTGATTATCTGGATCATGTAGTCGTTGATCGCGTTGTGCGCGAAAAAGAAGCAGACGCCCGCGACGACGAAGAGCATGAAGGCGGGATAGGTCTTGGTGAATACGATCAGATTGTTGTGCGCGACTTCCGTCTCGGCGGCAGGCTCTGAAGAAGCGGAGGCCGCAGGCTTTTTGAAGAAATACAGAACGATCAGCGCGACCGTCAGGAAGATAATGTCCAATACCATGAGAATGGTGACGCCGAACCTGCCGATCATCATTCCGGTGAAGACGGAAACGACCGCGAAACCGCATGAACCCAAACCCCTGGCAAGGCCGTAGTAGATGTGGCAGCCGGCGGCTTCGTATTCGAAATACATTGCCGTCAGGATCGGCTGGTAGACCATCTGGACCGTGTAGATCAGCGCGAAGATGATGAATATCACGGCTATCCCGTTCTTAATGAGGAGCAGGAGGATGGAACCTGCAAGAAGGATGGCGGTCGAAGCCATGGAGACGTTGCGGTTCGTGAGCTTGCCCTGCTTGTCGATCAGGCCGGCAATGAGCGGCTGGAAGATGACAGAGAGGATGTTGGCGAGAGCCAGCGTGATGCCAATCAGGGTGTTGGAAAACCCCTTTTCAAGCAGGAAGACGGATGCGTAAGCATGGATGCCGCTGTACACGGCAAAGTACGTCGCGTTGATTATTATGTATCTGAGCGTCCAGAATCTTCCGGTCTTGGTCATGGCGGTCCCCGTTTGTTGAAGTGAGTGAATTATACTATTTCCGGGGCGCGGCGTGTTTCAGAAAAGCCGTTTATTTGTAGGATTGATTGAAGCATAATGCGCGCGATGCTAAAATATGGCGGAAATATAAGAAATACGGGAAAGTCATGGAGAACGAAAACATCGAAAACAACGCATTGACGGAGTCTTCCTGGGTCGTCGCGAAGGTGACCGCGGGCAAGGAGGACGAGATCCGTGAGAATTGTGCGGCCATGCTATCCAAGGACGTCTTGAAGGACGTCTTCGTTCCGAAACACGTAAGGCTCAAGAAATACAAAGGCGAGTGGCGCAGGGAGACGAGGCCGCTCTATTCAGGCTACGTCTTCATGGTCACGGACGACCCCGAGACGCTCGACAAGGCGCTTCTAAAAGTTCCGGGCTATCACAGGCTCCTCAAGGCGGCCGACGTCATACTGACGGTCAGCGATGAGGAAAAGGCCTTTATTAACAGGATCGCGGGGCGCGACAACGTTGTTGAGATCTCCACGGGATACAAGGAAGGCGACACGATAAAGATCGTTTCAGGCCCCATGATGGGCCTTGAGGGCGACATAGTGCACGTGGACCGCCACAAGCGCCTCGTCACGATAAACGTTTCGCTCTTCGGCAGGATGGTCAAGACGACCCTAGGCCTCGAACTGACCTACAAGCAGGCCGAGCAGGAGTGAGCCAAACGCCTTTTTGCGCGCGGTTTTCACATTTCAGGCTGCTGATATTTGTCATATTACAGATTCAGAATTGACATACTGTATGAAGTATACTGAATTCATATGGAAAAGCGTTTCAATGCCAAAACTGAAGACAACATCGTCGCCGATACGCCCGACCGCAAGGCCGGGATAATACTTCTCATCGTTTCCGGCGTGCTGGTCCTGGGCATTGGAATCGCTGCGGCTTTTGCCACGAACATTCACAAAAACCGCGTTCCCGTCGAGACCGAGACTTCCAAGACCGTTCAGACTTCGGATCCGAGCGGCACCGCTCCCGTAAAATACAGCAGCTTCAAGGGCTCGTACCCAGAGGGAAGCGTTCCGACCGACTGCATGGCGCTGTCATGGGGCACGCCGGCTTTCGACCTAAAGATAAAGTATCCCGACGTACTGGCCGAGAATCCGTCCAATCTGGCGGACGAAAAGAACACGACCAACATCTCCTATCTGCGAAAGGCGAAGGTCGGAGGGTTCGACTATTCGATCGTGACGCTCAGCACGGACAAGGCTGACGGCCTGTACGCTTTTGGCTATCTTCTCGAAAAGGACCAATATCAGGAGATCTTTGAGGCTCTGACTTATGAATACGGAAAGCCGATCTTCAAGAGCGGCGAGTCTGCATATTGGGACGTGTCGGACCAGATCCTGCTATATCTGACGGTCAGGACGGCGGATGCTGACAGGAAGGAGCACGCCTTCCTGCAGTACATTAATACGAAAGAGGCGAAGGTCCCTGAAAAGGCTGACAAGACGCCCGTAATAAAGCTCGGCATGACGATCGACGAGATCGGCAAGAGAAAGCTCAGCGTGACGAAGACCGACGTGTCCGCGGACGGCACGGAGACCTACATTTCAGACAAGGGCTACGACGTCACTTCGGACAACAATCTCGGTAAGTTCGCGCCCCTCAAGGCCAATGCTTCCGCGGTAGTCCTCAAGATAGACCCCAGGGCGGATCTGACCACGTATTCGTTCATCTTCAGGGGCGACCATCTCTATGAGATCCGCGAAAAGATCGCGGACGTTTACGGGAACCCATCGGAAAACCGCGATTACAGCTCGGTCTGGAACCTTTACGACGGCAAGGGAGTCGTCACGGTCAGCTACGGGCGCATGACCGGAAGCGGAAGGGGATTTGCGACCGAGCTCAGGTACAGCTGCTCGTCTTCGGAATACAAGGCTTTGGAGCTCATCAAGTCCGTTGGAAGGGCGACGCGCAAGGGCCTCAAGTATTCCGAGGTCAAGGAAGAGCTCGGGAAATACTACCCTTCAGAGAACATCGACAAGAAGGGCAACGGCACGCTGACCTACATCAACAACGACGGAATCGACATAGTCGTTTTCGGCGTCAGGATCAGGTCCGTGGAGATCGAGTTCAAGAAAAACGTCGTAACCGACGTGTACTATCTTTTCGACGGCAAGGCTTATGACACTCTGAAGAGGAACATCGAGGTCAATTACGGCGGCGGTGAGAACAAGAACAGGTTCAAGGACCGCATAAGGCGCGTCCAATGGCAGCCCAAGGCCACCGAAAACAATAAGTTCACCAAGCTCATGCTCGACTACGTGAATCTGAAGGTTAATCCCAAGGCAAGGGTGCACTACTACGGGTAAAGCCCCTCGTAACATTGTTACGATTGCCGCCCGGGCGGATCAGAACTTGAATATCGCTTTCAATATAAGGAATACGAGGAACGCCCACAGGGGGAGCGCGAAAACGGAAACTATCCTAAGTGACGCCATGCAGTCCTGATAGTGGGGGCTGTCGGGATAAAGCTGGAGCGACTCCTTCAGGTGCTTCCTGACGATGGGAATGATAAGCGGGAAAAACACGCACAAGGCAACGGAAAAGCTTTCCATGCCCTTTTCACCGGGGGTGAGGACGTCAGTGGCGCCTCTGGACGCCTTCTTGGCGGGAACCGGAGCGTCTTCCGATTCTTCATTTGAATGGTATCCCGCAGGGCCGTTGTCGCCCGAAACGACGAACGGGGATTGGGGTTCCTCGGGTTTTGTGAAATCAATGTAGGAAGAATCTGCGGATCCGCTGCCAGACGTGCGGGGAAATTGGTCGGGGTCACGGTAAGAGGGGCGGTTTTTGGCTGAAGGGGATGCGCTCTGATTTGAGGGCTTTTGTGCGTTTACGGCAGCTGCGGCTCTTGCAGCTGCAGCGGCTGCGGCTGCTGCCTTTTCGCGCTCAGCCTTTCTTTGCGCTTCCTCCTGCTTTTTGCGCTCGGCGGCGCGGGATTGCGCGAGCTTGTCGTCAAGTTTTCTCTTTTGGGCCGGATCGGATAGCACCGTATAAGCTTCGTTAATCTCCGCCATGCGCTTCTCAGCCGACATGTCGTCGGGGTGAAGATCGGGGTGCCAAAGCTTGACAAGCTTGCGGTAAGCCTGCTTGATCTCTTCGGGAGAGGCCTCTTCCGGGACTCTCAGTACGCTGTACGGTGTAGTCTCATGAGCCATATGGTCAATATACAGAGATTACCTTAATTAAAGTTTAAAGTTCCTTAAGGGTTCGCGTTCGCCTGAGTGGTTTCAGCAGCCTTGGTTACTTTTTTGGTGGGCTTCTTCGTAGGCTTTTTGGTCGGCTTCTTGGTCGGTTTCTTCGTAGGCTTCTTGATAACCGTCTGAGGAGTCGGGGCAGCCGTAGGGGTCGTGGTCGTTCCGCTGATGTAGAGCTTGTGACCGTTGAGGTTTACGTTGTCCATGTTGCCTGTAAAGTGAGTAATGTAGGTGTCTTCGGTGAGCGTCCAAGTGCAGTCTGCGCTCATGTTCACGTAAACGATGCCCTGTTCGTCAGAGACCTTTGTGCCGTTCGCATCGGTAATGGCGCCCTTTATCGATCCGGTCCAGGAAGTGCCGGAGGAGAAGTTTATCGTGAGCTTGCCCTTCTTAGCGACAAGGAAGTCGCCGGTCAGGGCGGTCTTTGAAGCGTTGAAAACGGCTACGTTGACGTTTCCGGTCCAACTGTCGGGGCAGACTGAAAGAAGGACGACGTTCTTGTTCTTGTCCTCGTTAACGAGCGTGACGTTGGAGAGGCTGATGACGGCATTGGTGTTGGTCACGTGAAAGACGTGGCCGTTCTTGCTGGTGAGCGTGCCGTACTGCATCGTGAAGGAAGTCTGGCAGTTGTTCGTGTCACCGGGAACGGACCAGAAGAGCCTGACTGCGCTTAAAAATTTTGAATTGCCGCTAAGCTTGGTGTTGTTGGCCGTGAGATTGCAGCCGACCAGCTTGACGGAATTGTTGCCGTCAATGACGACGCCTTCGGACTGGTTGGTCTCAAAGTTTGCGGTCTTGGCGGTAACGTTTCCCCTACTGAAGATGGCGGGAGAACCAACGCCGTTGGTGGTGTAGGTGCCGCCCGAAAC
Organism: Clostridiales bacterium; assembly: GCA_017617935.1. GTDB lineage: Bacteria > Bacillota > Clostridia > Saccharofermentanales > Saccharofermentanaceae > Saccharofermentans. The sequence goes on from JAFZVF010000094.1 coordinate 22,524, forward strand.
GTTGATCACGTTGCCGGTCATGTCGGAGCCGACGGCGGGGGAATTGTTGCCTTCCGTCGTGACCGTGAGGTTTGTGGCGCTCATCTTTCCTGCGCCTGAGGTCATGACGGCGGGGGAATCCTCACCTGAAGTGGTTACCGTTGCGTCGCTGACCGTCAAGGTCGTGCCGTCGCCGGACAGACCGTTGACTTCACCGTAGCTTCCGTATGAGAAGACGCCTGCGGCGCCTTTTGCCTTAGTCGTTATCGTGCCGCCGGAGATGAGGACCTTGGGGCTTCCGATCGCGAGGAATGCGGCGTTGACGCCGTAAGCGCTGCTGTTTTGGACCGATGAGGAATCGCCGCCGTTCTTTTCGATGACGGGGGTCGTGAGGTTGACGGTCTTCTTGCCCTTGACGATCAGGGCGCTCTCGTCGGCATTGGTGCTTGCGTACTTCTTGCTCTTTTCGGTGGTTGCCGCGGTTATGGTCTTCGCGGCCTTGTAGTCCATCTTGACGCTTGCGTCCGCAGTCGTGGCAACTGGCTCAGTGCCCTGCTGCTTGCCTGACGCGCTGGGCTGCGTCACTTCAGTTCCGCTCGTTACCGCGGGCGTCGTATCGGTCGGATCGCCTTCCGCCTGATTGCAGGATGCGAGTCCGAAAGTGGCCGCTATTGCGGCGGATAATGCCATAGTCTTTATCAACAGAAGCTTTTTCATAGGAACCCCCTTAGATACCAAATAATAACTTTACCATCTGTTTTTTGACTTTAAAAGTGCCAATATAGGCAATATTTCGTAATTATCGGGTGCAGGTTCTGTTACAGGCGCACCATTTTTGCCGCACTCTGGGCGGCACCGCTTTCTTATTATATAGAGGTTGAAACGGCCAAATTCAGGGAGTATAATAGCCGAGCCTTAAAATTAAGGCGTTTCGAGAGGAAAAATGATCAACCTTTACATAGATCCCGGCACGGGAAGCATGCTTTTCACGATACTTATCAGCGCCATCAGCGCTGTGGTATACGTCGTGCGCATTCTCTGGATCAAGGCCAAGAACATGGCCGGCGTCAAGAACCAGAATGAGAGGAACGCCAAGAGGATCCCGATCGTAATGTTTTCCGACAACAAGCGGTACTGGTCGACTTTCAGGCCGATATGCGACGAGCTTGAAAAGCGCGGCCAGAAGGCAGTCTACATGACCGCTTCGCCCGATGATCCGGCTCTCGATTCCAAATACGAGCATATAAAGTGCGAGTTCATAGGCGAGGGCAACAAGGCCTATGCGAAGATGAACATGCTCAATGCTGGCATCGTTCTTTCGACGACTCCTTCTTTGGACGTCTTCCAGTGGAAGCGCTCAAAGACCGTAGATTACTACGTTCACATCCTCCACTGCTGTGGAGACGTTACGCTTTACAGGCTTTACGGCGTCGATTACTATGACGCGCTCCTGCTTTCCGGCGACTTCCAGGAGAAGCAGGTCAGAGAGCTCGAAAGGCAGAGAAACCTTCCCGCCAAGGAGATCAGGATGGTGGGAATCCCCTATCTCGACACGATGCTCGAGCACGCAAAGAACTACGAGAGAAAGAAGTCCGATACGACGACCGTTTTGCTTTCGCCCACATGGGGAACTCGCAGCCTTTTGGTCAAGTACGGGTCAAAGCTCATCGACAGGCTTATCGAGACGGGTTATGACATAACGATCCGCCCGCATCCGCAGTCCTTCACGGCCGACAAGGAGACGATCGACAGCCTTATGGCCAAGTATCCGGAGACTGAGAAGCTTCACTGGAACAGGGACAACAACAATTTCGACGTGCTCGCAAGATCCGACATAATGATCTCCGACTATTCGGGCGTCATGTACGATTTCTCGTTCATCTTCAACAAGCCCGTCATCTATACGAATGCCGAGTATAAAAAGGATCCCTACGACGCATGGTGCATCGAAGGGGAGACCTGGATGGTCAGCACGATCAAGAAGATCGGCAAGGAGCTGAATTCAGACAACATCGGTCAGGTAAAAGAACTGATCGATTCATGCATAAAGGAAAGCCGGCAGAGCGCGAAGATAGCCGAGGCTAGGGACGAGACTTGGTGCAACGTCGGAAAGAGCGCTTCGCTTACCGCTGACTACCTGATCGAAAAGCTTTCCGAGCTTGAAAAGAAGGACAAGCCTTCTGTTGAAACGGAGGGCAAAAAATGAGCTTTTTGACCGTACTTTATCTTTTGACTTTGTACCCGATCGAATATCTCCTTGAGATGATATTCGCGATAATCTCGAGGGTTTCCGGCAACACGGTCCTTTCGATAATCGTACTGAGCCTCGTGGTAAACGTAATCGTTTTGCCGCTCTACAACCGCGCCGACAAGGTGCAGGAAGAGGCGAAGGACAAGGAAAACGCGATCGCCCCGATGGTCAAGCACATCAAGCAGACATTCAGCGGCGACGAGAGGTTCATGCTCCTTCAGACGTGCTACAGGCAGAACGACTACAGCCCCTTGAACGTCCTCAAGAGTTCCGTTTCGATACTTTTGCAGGTCCCGTTCTTCATGGCGGCGTACAACATGCTGTCGGGCAACAAGCTCCTTTCAAACGTCAGCCTAGGCCCCATCGCAAACCTTTCCGCGCCTGACGGACTCATAACGATCGGCTCGTTCACGCTGAACGTCCTGCCGATAATAATGACGCTGATCAACGTGGTCGCAAGCTTCATCTATGCAAAGGGATTCCCGCTCAAGACGAAGATACAGATGTACGGCCTTGCCGCGGTATTCCTCGTGCTCTTGTACCAGTCGCCGTCAGGCCTCGTCCTTTACTGGATCTGCAACAACGTCTTCTCTTTGGGCAAGAACATCGTTAACAAGATCATTGCAAAGAAGCGCAAGGAGAAGGCGGCAAAACAGATCGCAAAGCACGTAAAGGCGGTAAAGCCGGGCTCTCTGAAGCTTGACTCTAAATACAAGGTGGTCTTCCTCTTCTCGTCGCTCACGCTTGCGATCTACGTCGGATTCTATCTGCCGATGCTGACGGTGTCTTCTGCACCCGAGGAATTCGTCAATCTCTACACCATGGCCAACCCCATGATCGACATCATAGACACGGCCTCTAAGGGCTTCGGACTGTTCCTCGTCTGGCCTGCGGTATTCTTTGCGCTGGCATCGGTCAAGGGCAGGAAGATCATGTCTTACATCATGTTCATCCTTGCCACGTCAGCGATACTGAACTCAAAGCTTTTCAGCAATGATTTCGGAGACATCTCGAACTACCTGGAATATAAGGATTCGCCTGAGTTTACCGTGAAGGCGATCCTTCTGAGCCTTGCGGTAACTGTCGGAGGCGCTGTCATATGCTTCCTTTTGACGAGGTTTGGAAAATACACCGCACCGGTAATCTGCTTCTCGGCGGCGCTGGTTTTCGGCATATTGGGCCTTACCAGCATAGGCAAGGTGACGGAGGGCTACAAGCTTGCGGAAAAGTCTGAGACCTCAAAGGCCGAGTTCACGCTCTCGAAGAACGGAAAGAACGTCATAGTCATCATGACCGACCGTGCCGTCGGACCGATGGTGCCGTACATCTTCAAGGAAAAGCCCGAGCTTAATTCCATTTACGACGGATTCGTTTACTACCACAACGCCGCGTCCTTCGGAACGCACACGAATTCGGCGGTCCCCGCGCTCCTCGGAGGCTATGAGTACACTCCCGAGCAGATGAACCTGAGGACCGACAAGGCCCTGCCCGAAAAGTACGACGAAGCATTGAAGCTCATGCCCACGATCTTTACGCAGAACGGCTTTGACGCGACGCTCGTCAACCCGACTTACGCGGGCTACATGTGGTATCCGGACCTTTCCGTTTTCAACGGCATGGACAAGGTCAAGGCATACAGCACCAAGTATTCATACCTGCCCGAAGAGACTAAGCAGATCTATACGGTCGAGCATGCGAACACCTTCAGGCACAACCTGTTCTGCTATTCGATCTTCCAGTCGGCTCCCGTCGCGCTCCAGGAAGCGCTCTACGACGGCGGCAACTACAATGACATGAGGGCTATCGATCCGTCGCACCTCATCACGCAGAAGAGAAAGGGCACCACCCAGGCGTGGGGTCACGAGCAGACCTTCATGTGGGAATACTACACGATGAAGAACCTCGATCAGATCACGAAGATCGATGAGGGATCTGAAAACCACTTCATCTATTTCGCGACTGACATGACGCATGACGTCGAGATGCTCCAGGAGCCCGAATACGAGCCCAGGGACACGGTCGACAACAAGAAGTACGACCAGACGCACCCCGCCAGGTTCGTCCGCCAGGGCGAGTCGATGTGGATGCGTGACGCAAAGGACTTCAAGCACTACCAGTGCGACGTCGCCGCGTATACCCTGATCGGCAAATGGATAGAGTATTTGAAGGCCAACGACTGCTACGACAACACGAGGATAATCATCGTCGCGGACCACGGATATTACCTTGAGAACTTCCCTGACGTCGTCCAGTACGACATCGGCGGCCGCCTCGACGGAGAGGCCTTTGCGCCTCTGCTCATGGTCAAGGACTTTAACAGCCGCGGAGACCTCAAGACCTCTGAGGAATTCATGACCAATGCGGACACGCCCTATCTCGCGACGAAGGGGCTTATAAACAATCCCGTCAATCCTTTTACTGGAAAACCTGTGACTGATCAGGGTAAAAACGGTACAATAACCGTATTCCATTCGAATAACTGGAACATCAGAAACAACAACGGCGTGACCTACCAGCCCGGAGACTGGTTCAGCTTGAAGGAAAGCATCTGGAAGAAGGAAAACTGGAAATATCTGGGAACGCATTGATATTTAGCAATAGAGGTGTTGATTTATGCAGGCTCTGATACTCGCTGCCGGAATGGGCAAAAGACTTAAGGACCTTACACGGAATAATACCAAGTGCATGGTAAAGGTGAACGGCGTTACGCTCATCGAAAGAATGCTCCGCCAGATAGAAAAGCAGAACGTCTCAAGGATCGTCATCGTCGTCGGCTATGAGGGCCAGAAGCTCATCGACTTTATCGGCACGTTGGACGTCAAGACGCCCATCACCTTCGTCGAAAACCCGATCTACGACAAGACGAACAACATCTATTCTTTGGCGCTTGCAAAGGATTGGCTCTGCAAGGAGGACACGCTCCTTTTCGAGTCCGACCTGATCTTTGAGGATGCGGTTTTGGACCTCCTCGTAAACGACCCGAGAGACACTTTGGCGCTCGTAGACAAGTTCGAGAGCTGGATGGACGGCACCTGCCTCAAGCTTTCCAAGGACGACAAGATCACCTCATTCGTTTCGAAGAAGGAGTTCAGGTTCGCGGACATCGACGAATACTACAAGACCGTAAACATCAGCAAGTTCAGCAAGGACTTCTCCGAGAAGTACTACGTGCCTTTCCTTGATGCCTACGAAAAGGCTCTGGGAGAGAACCAGTACTACGAGGAAGTCTTGAAGGTCATCACGATCCTTGACGTTCCGAGGATCAGGGCAAGGCGCCTCGAAGGACAGCTCTGGTACGAGATCGACGACATTCAGGATCTGGACATCGCCGAGTCGCTCTTTGCAGAGGATCCTGACGAGAAGGCTGCCCTCATAACCGGAAGATATGGCGGATACTGGAGATATCCGAAGATGAAGGATTTCTGCTATCTCGTAAATCCTTATTTCCCGCCGCAGAAGATGCTCAACGAGATCAAGGCAAACTTCGAGACGTTGATCTCCCAATACCCGTCGGGAATGCGCGTCAATTCGCTCCTTGCGGCCAAGAACTTCAACGTTCATACGGAAAACATAATCGTCGGAAACGGCGCCGCGGAGCTCATCAAGTCCCTGATGGGGCAGCTTATGGGCAAGACCGGATTTGTAAGGCCGACCTTTGAGGAATATCCGCACAGATACGACGCGTCCGATACCGTGTCCTTCGTCCCTGAAAACAAGGACTTTTCATACACTGCGGACGATGTGATGAACTTCTTTGAAGGCAGCGGCGTAAGCCAGATCGTAATCGTAAATCCTGACAATCCGTCGGGAAATTACATCCCGAAAAAGGACCTTTTAAGGCTCGTTGAATGGACGAAGGAAAAGGGCATGAAGCTCGTGATCGACGAGTCATTCGTTGATTTCGCGGACGAGGAGGACAGCACGCTGATAGACCTTGAACTGCTCGTGGCAAACCCGCATCTCTACGTCATGAAGAGCATCTCAAAGTCCTACGGCGTACCGGGCTTGAGGCTCGGCGTTCTCGCTTCGGGCGACGTCGTCACGATCGCGCTAATGAAGAAGGACGTCGCGATCTGGAACATCAATTCGTTTGCGGAATTCTACATGCAGATCGAAGAGAAGTACAAGGCAAAATACGCTGAAGCGCTGGTCAAGATCAGGGCTGAGCGCGCAAGGTTCGTTGCTGAGCTTTCGAAGATAGGCGGCCTCCGCGTGATACCTTCGCAGGCGAACTTCATAATGTGCGAGCTCGAAAACGTTGAGCCCAAGGACCTTATGAAAGCCCTTCTTTTCAAGCATCACATCCTCATCAAGGAACTCTCTTCCAAGACCGGCGGCAAGTACGTAAGGCTTGCGGTAAGGGATACCGAGGACAACGACTTGCTCGTCGCGGCCCTCAAGGAAGAGCTCGGCTAAGGGTCAAAACCCTCGCGTTTGCGTCAAATTAAGAAGAGTAATAGAATTAAACGGTCATTTCCAAGGGGGAAGGGCTACCAAGCATGCTGCAATACCTTTACGCCCTGACGATCGGCCCGATCGAACAGGTCTTCAAGATAATCTTTTCGGTACTCAACAAGTACGTCCCGGTGTCCGGGGTGTGCATTCTGTTGCTCAGCCTCGTTTTCAGCCTCATCGTGCTGCCGCTGTACATGCGCGCGGACAAGATCCAGGAGGAGGCGAAGGAGGATGAGGAGCGCTTAGGCCCCACGATCAAGCACATAAAGCAGTATTTCAAGGGCGACGAGCGCTTCATGATACTGCAGACCTATTACCGCCAGAACAACTACAGCCCATTGGGAGTCCTTCGCAGTTCCGTGTCGCTTCTCCTGCAGGTCCCGTTCTTCCTCGCGGCATACAGGATGCTCCACAACAACGTCTACCTCCAGGGCAAGGGATTCGGCCCGATAGCGGACCTGAACAGTCCTGACGCGCTCCTGGTGCTCGGTGGCACTGCGATAAACGTCCTGCCTTTCGTCATGACCGCGATAAACCTCATTTCCGCGGCAGTCTACGCAAACAAGATGCCGTTGAAGTCCAAGATCCAGCTCTGGGTCATGGCAGCGCTGTTCCTCGTCCTGCTCTACAACTCGCCTTCGGGAATGGTCATCTACTGGACCTGCAACAACCTTTTCTCGCTGATAAAGAACGTAATCATCAGGATCGTTTCGTCGAAGAAAAAGGCGGCAAGGCCTGCAGTTTCCGCAGAAAAGCTAGATTCCAGGTACAAGGCGGTCTTCTATTTTTCCTGCCTGACCTGCGCGGTCTACCTGGGCTTCTACATCCCGATGAACATGATCTCTTCGGCGGCCGAGGAGTTTGTCAACCTCTACACGATGGCGAGCCCGATGCTGGACGTCCTCTACGCGGTCTGCAAGGGCTTCGGCCTGTTCCTTCTCTGGCCCGCGATCTTCTACGCGATGGCATCGGTCAGGGGAAAGAAAGCCCTGTCCTACGTCATGTTCATGCTCGCAACCTCGTCGATCTTGAATTCAAAGATCTTCAGCAACGATTTCGGCGACCTGTCGAACTTCCTGAAATACAAGACGAACCACGATTTCACGCGCAATGCGATAATCTGGAGCCTCGTGGTCACCGTGGCCGCCTGCGCCATATGCTTCCTCATAGTCCGTTTTGGAAAGAACATAGCGCCGGTGATCTGTTTCTCGGCCGCGCTGGTCTTTGCGGTATTGGGATTTGCGGGCATCGGAAAGGTCAACGAGGGCCACAGGGACGCCTGCAAGTCAGAGACTTCCAAGGCTGAGATCACGCTTTCGAAAACGGGAAAGAACGTCGTCGTCATAATGTGCGACAGGGCGGTCGGCCCCATGCTGCCATACATCTTCAACGAAAAGCCCGAGCTCAAGAAAGCCTACGACGGCTTCGTTTACTACCACAACACGGTGACTTTGGCGGCGCATACGAATTCCGCGATCCCGGGCCTCATCGGAGGCTACGAGTATTCACCTGAAGAGATGAACAAGCGCACGGACAAGCTCATTTCAGAAAAGCTCGACGAGGCGCACAAAGTGCTCCCCACGATCTTCAACCAGAACGGCTTTGACACGACGATAATCAACCCGTCCTACGCGGGCTACAAGTGGTATCCCGACCTTTCCATCTATAACGGCATGGAGAACCTCAAGGCATACAGCACGAAGTTTGCTTATCTTCCTGAAGACCTGAAGGAAGGCTACAGCAACGAGTTCACCGAATGCTTCAGGTACAACCTTTTTGCATACTCGATCTACAAGTCGGCGCCCGTCCTTTTCCAGGAAGCGCTTTACGACGACGGAAACTACAATGAGACGAGGATAATCGATCCTTCAAGGCTCGTCGACCAGAAGAGGAGCGGCAACTCGAAGTCTGAGGGCCACTCACAGGCTTTCATCTGGGACTACTACACGATGAAGGCGATGAGCGACATGACGACGGTCGAGGAAAACGGCAACCACTACGTCTATTTCGGCACGCACCTGACGCACGACACGCAGTTCCTGCAGGAGCCCGCTTATGAGCCCGCCGACGTCGTCAACAACTCCAAGTACGACAAGTCGGCCCAGGGCCAGGCAAGGTTCCTCTTGAAGGGCCAGATGATGTGGGTCAGGGACGCCATGGACTACAGGCATTACCAGTGCAACGTGGCAAACTACGAGCTGATCGGAAAGTGGCTTGAATACCTCAAGGCGAACGGCTGCTACGACAACACGAAGATAATCATCGTTTCGGACCACGGCTTCCACTTGGAGAACTTCACCGACATCATCGATTACGAAATGGGCATGAAGCTCGACGGCGAGGCCTACACGCCGATCCTCATGGTCAAGGACTTTGGAAGCCACGGCGAGATACAGACCTCCGAGGAGTTCATGACCAATGCGGACACGCCTTATCTCGCGCTGAAGGGCATTGTCGACAATCCCGTCAACCCGTTCACGGGCAAGGCGATCTCCGATGAGGGCAAGAAGAACGGCGCCGTCATCTACCGCTCCGACCACTGGAACCCTTGGAACAACACGGGTTCCGTTTACGCGTCCGGCGACTGGATCAGCGTTAAGGACGACCTCTGGAAGAAGGAAAACTGGAAGTATCTGGGCACGCACTGAGTTTTGGCCGCGTTTCAAACCGCCGTTAAAAGTTACATAAGGAGGCAAGCGATTGCCTCTTTATTTATATATTTATTATTTGCTTTATCGCGTAAAGAAGTCTAAAATTATTAGGTTAAACGCACAGAAAAGGGCAGATGGACGGCATGGGATTCTTTCAATATCTTTACGCACTGTTAATAGGACCTATCGAACTGGTCTTTAAGATCATATTCTCGCAGCTCAACAAATACATTCCGGTCTCCGGAGTGTGCATTCTGCTCTTAAGCCTCACTTTCAGCCTTATCGTGCTGCCTTTGTACATGCGCGCTGACAAGATCCAGGAGGAGGCTAAAGAGGACGAGGAGCGCCTTGGCCCCACGATCAAGCACATCAAGAAGTACTTCAAGGGCGACGAGCGCTTCATGATCCTTCAGACCTATTACCGTCAGAACAACTACAGCCCTCTGGGCGTCCTCAGAAGCTCGGTTTCCCTGTTGCTGCAGGTTCCCTTCTTCCTCGCGGCTTACAGGATGCTCCACAACAACACCTTCCTTCAGGGAAAAGGCTTCGGCCCGATAGCCGACCTCAACAGCCCTGACGCGCTCCTTACGGTCGGCGGCGTTGCGATCAACGTTCTGCCTTTCGTAATGACCGCGATCAACCTCATCTCAGCAGCCATCTACGCAAACAAGATGCCCATGAAGTCCAAAGTTCAGCTTTGGGTCATGGCGGCGCTCTTCCTTGTTCTGCTCTATAACTCGCCTTCGGGCATGGTCATCTACTGGACCTGCAACAACCTTTTCTCGCTTTTCAAGAACATAATCGTCAAGATAGCGACGTCGAAGAAGAAGGCAAAGAAGGAAGACGCAAAGAAGTCTGCCAAGCCTGCAGTCAAGAAGCCCGATTCAAGATACAAGTACGTATTCATCTTCTCGAGCCTTACCCTGGCGATCTACGTCGGATTCTATCTGCCCATGATCACGGTCGCTTCCGCGCCTGAGGAATTCGTAAACCTCTACACCATGGCTCACCCGATGCTTGACGTCCTTGAGGCGGCTTGCAAGGGACTGGGTCTTTTCCTTCTCTGGCCGTCGGTCTTCTATGCGATGTCTTCCGTTACGGGCAAGAAGGTCTGGTCCTACGTCATGTTCATCGGAGCGATCGCGGCGATCCTTAACTCCAAGCTCTTCAGCAGCGGTTCGGGCGACATGTCGAACACGCTCATCTACAAGGACACTTCGCTCAAGATCACGACACAGACGATCTTACTCAGCCTCGGCGTTACGCTGGGCGCAGCCGTTGTCGGATTCATTCTCGTCCGTTTCGGAAAGAACGTAACGCCCGTTATCGCTTTTTCAGCGGCTCTGGTCTTCGCGGTACTTGGCCTTACGAACATTGGCAAGATCAACGCGGGTTATCAGGAAGACTTAAGGTCAAACACCTCCAAGGCTGAGATTACGCTTTCCAAGACCGGCAAGAACGTCATCGTCATAATGGCGGACAGGGCGATCGGCCCGATGCTGCCCTACATCTTCAAGGAGAAGCCGGAACTGAACCAGGTTTACGACGGCTTCACCTACTATCACAACACGGCTTCATTCGGAACGCACACGAACTTCGGCGTTCCGTCGCTCCTCGGAGGCTATGAGTACACTCCCGCCGAGATGAACAAGAGGACTGACAAGCTCCTTTCTGAGGACCACGAGGAAGCCCTCAAGCTTATGCCGAAGATCTTCACCCAGGCAGGTTTTGACGCCACCATCATCAACCCCAAATATGCGGGATATCAGTGGTATCCGGATCTTTCCGTTTTCAATGACCTGCAGAACACGAAGGCATACAGCACAAAGTATTCCTACCTGCCCGACGAGATGAGGGAGGGCTACAAGGAAGAGCAGACGACCGCCTTCAGGTTCAACCTTTTCGGTTATTCGATCTTCAGGTCCGCACCCGTCGCGCTTCATAAGGCGCTCTACGATGACGGCAACTACAATGAGACAAGGGTGATCGATCCCGCGCGTCTCATGGACCAGAGGCGTTCAGGCAACTCAAAGTCCGAGGGTCACGAGCAGGGCTTCATGTGGGATTACCACACGATGAAGGCGCTGAGCTCGATGGTCAAGGTCGAGGAAGGCAGCGGAGACCATTTCGTTTATTACGGAACGGACACCTGCCACGATTCGGAGTTCCTCAAGGAACCCGAGTACGAGCCCGCCGATATCGTCGACAACACGAAGTTCGACAAGTCGCAGAAGGGCCAGGCGAGATTCCTCGTCAAGGGCCAGATGATGTGGATGAGGGACGCTAAGGACTATAGAAACTATCAGTGCAATTTCGCAACGCTCAGGGAACTCGGAAATTTCCTGAACTACCTCAAGGAGATCGGCTGCTATGACAATTCGAGGATCATAATCGTCGCCGATCACGGTTACTACATCGAGAACTTCCCTGACCTGATCCAGTACGACATCGGCGCGCAGCTCGACGGAGAGGCGTTTGCTCCGCTCCTTCTGGTTAAGGATTTTAACAGCCGCGGAGACTTGAAGACCTCCGAGGAGTTCATGACGAACGCCGATACGCCTTATCTCGCGACGAAGGGCATTATCGAAAATCCGACCAACCCTTTCACGGGCAAGGCGATAACTGACGAAGGCAAGAAAAACGGCATCACCGTATTCCATTCTGAATATTGGAAAGTCCATTACAACAATGGAACCGCATACAAGCCCGGAGACTGGTACACCGTCAAGGACAGCATCTGGAAGAAGGAAAACTGGAAGTTCCTAGGACACTATTAAGGAGTACTTGAACGGGCATGCAATTCTTTTCGGAACTTTACGCATTGATATTCGGACCGATACAGCTGGTATTCGAGATAATCTTCTCGGTGCTCAATAAGCACATCCAGATTTCCGGTCTGAACATCATGCTCTTAAGCCTCGTTTTCAGCCTGATCGTGCTGCCCCTTTACATGCGCGCGGACAAGATCCAGGAAGAGGCGAGGGAAGCCGAAGAGCGCCTTGGCCCCGTCATCAAGCACATCAAGCAGTACTTCAAGGGCGACGAGCGCTTCATGATCCTGCAGACCTACTACAGGCAGAACAACTACAGCCCGTTGTCCGTTCTTAAGAGCTCCGTTTCGCTGCTCCTGCAGATACCGTTCTTCCTCGCGGCATACAGGATGCTCTCAAACAACGTCTACCTCGTCGGCCGTTCCTTTGGACCGATACAGAACCTGGGCGCGCCAGATGCGATGCTTGCCGTCGGTTCAGTCACGATCAACGTACTGCCTTTCGTAATGACCGCGGTCAACCTGATCTCGGCCGCAGTCTACGCAAACAAGATGCCCGCCAAGTCGAAGGTCCAGCTGCTCATAATGGCTGCGCTCTTCCTTGTGCTGCTCTACAACTCGCCTTCAGGCATGGTCCTCTACTGGACGTGCAACAACCTTTTCTCGCTCATCAAGAACATCGTGATGAAGCTTGCGTCTAAAAAGAAGTCCGCTCCCAAGACTGCCAAGAAAGAGGCAAAGGCGGATGATGCGAAGGCTTCAAAGAGCAAGGGCCTGTTCGTCTTCTCCTGCATCGCTTGCGCGGTGCTCTCAGGGATCTACCTGCCCATGACGGTTCTGGCTTCCGCACCTGAGGAATTCGTCGACATGCAGTCGCTCGCAAACCCGATGACCTACATCATAGATTCAGCGGTGAAGGGCGTTGGTCTTTTCGTCCTTTGGCCTTCGGTCTTCTACGCGATGGCCTCGAAGAAGGGAAGGAAGCTCATATCCTACGTCATGTTCGCGCTGTCAGTCAGCATCGTAGTCAACGCGCACTGCTTCAGCAACGGATTCGGAACGATGTCCGACGTCCTCGTCTATGACGTCGCGCCGGTCTTCCAGATCAATACCGGACTGATCAGTTTGGGCGTTACCGTCGTCGCGATCGTCGTCGCCGTCGTTCTTGCCAAGTTCGGAAACAGCATCGCAACCGTTATCGCGCTGTCGATGGCCCTGGTCTTTGCGGGACTCGGCGTTTCCAAGACGGGCGCGATCAACCAGGGATTTGCGAACGCCAAGAAGGCATGCACCGTCACCGATCCCGAATTCACGCTTTCAAAGAATGGAAAGAACGTCGTCGTCTTGATGCTCGACCGCGCTCTGGGCCCCATGCTCCCCTACCTCTTCGGTGAAAACGAGTCGCTGGGCAAGTCCTTTGACGGCTTCACCTACTATCACAACACCGTGTCCTACGGCGCTTACACGAACTTCGCGACGCCTTCGATGTACGGCGGATACGAGTACACTCCCGAAAAGATAAACGAGCGTGTCAACGAGACCCTTGCTGAAAAGCAGAACGAGGCACTCAAGGTCATGCCCGTCATGTTTGCGAACGCCGGCTACAACGCGACGATAGTCAATCCGTCCTACGCGGGATACAAATGGAATGCCGACCTGACTGTCTTTGACGGTCTCGAAAACGTTTCCGCATACAACACGCTCTTCCGCTACGTGCCGGTCGATTACGGCAAGGCTTACAAAGAGACGATAAGGAGGAACCTTTTCTGCTATTCGCTCTACAAGGGCGCTCCGGTCCTCGTTCAGAAGTACCTCTACGACAACGGCAGCTACAACGACACGAAGATCCCCGACTGGTCGACGGCTTCACAGGTGAGAAGCGGCATGTCGGTCTCAAACGGCCACAACAAGGAATTTGAGGCTGAATACTGGGCGGTCAATTCGATGGACAAGATGACGAAGATCGATGAAGGCTCAAGCAACAACTACCTGTTCTTCTGCTCACGCATCACGCATGAGGAGTCGTACCTTCAGGAACCTGAATACGCTCCTGCGGATCACGTCGACAACACGGTTTTCGACAAGGCGAACCAGAAGAGGTTCAGGAATGGCGGCAAGATGATGCTCATGCTCGACGAACTCGATTACTGCCACTATCAGATCAACATGGCGGGCCTTACGGCAGTCGCAAAGTGGCTCGATTACCTTAAGGCAAACGGCTGCTACGACAACACGAGGATAATCATCGTTTCCGATCACGGCTTTGGCCTTGGAAACTTCCCCGATCTCATGGAGTACGGTTCTGCCGCTCCGATCGACGGAGAATGGTTCACGCCTTTGCTCATGGTCAAGGACTTCGGAAGCCATGGTTCGCTCAAGACAAGCGAAGATTTCATGACGAATGCCGACACGCCGCTTCTCGCAGCGCAGGGCGTCATCGACAACCCGACGAATCCCTTCACGGGAAAGAAGCTCACTTCTGACGCCAAGCAGGGCGAGCAGAAGATCTTCTATTCCGGCGAATGGAACGTCAGCAAGAATAACGGCAATACCTTCAAGCCCGGCATGTGGTATTCCGTTAAGGAAGACATTTGGAAAAAAGAAAATTGGAAATATCTGGGAGGTTAATGATGAAAGCATTGATCCTGAATTCAGGTCTCGGAAAGAGAATGGGAACCCTTACGAGCGAGCACCCCAAGTGCATGACGGAGCTCTCGGTCGGTGAGACGATCGTAAGCCGCCAGCTTAAGCAGCTCAGCGAAGTAGGCATAACGGACGTCGTAATGACCACGGGACCTTTCGTGGACGTCCTCGAGGGTTACATCAAGTCACTGAACCTTGATCTTGACGTCAAGTTCGTGAACAACCCGATTTACGATCAGACGAATTACATCTATTCGATCTACATGGCAAGAGAGCTCTTGAAGGGTGACGACCTCATCCTGATGCACGGTGATCTCGTTTTCGAGAACAGCGTGCTCGACGGCATCCTTGCACAGCAGTCGGCAATGACCGTTTCTTCGACCATCCCGCTTCCCGAAAAGGACTTCAAGGCGGTCATCAAGGACGGCGAGATCAAGAAGGTCGGCATCGAGTTCTTCGATGACGCGCTCGCGGCACAGCCCCTCTACAGGTTCACGAAGGAAGACTGGGAGACCTGGCTTGATTCCATCTGCAAGTTCTGCGAAGAAGGCACGACCGGATGCTATGCCGAGAACGCTCTCAACGTCGTTTCCGACAACACTCACATCATTCCCTTCGACGTAAAGGACGCGCTCTGCGGCGAAGTCGACAACCCTGAGGATCTTGCGGTAATGAGCAAGAGGCTCGAAGAGGTCAAGTCCAGAAAGGTATACGTCTGCTTCTCAACGGACATCCTTCACAGCGGCCACCTCAACATCTTAAGAAGGGCTTCAAGATTGGGCCGCCTCATCGTGGGCGTAATGAGCGACGAGGCTGTCGCTTCCTACAAGAGGTTCCCGCTCGTTCCCTGCGAGGAGAGGAAGGCCATGTTCAAGTCCATCAAGGGCGTTTGGCAGGTCGTAGAGCAGGATACCTTAAGCTACAAGGACGTTATCGCGAAGTACCAGCCTGACATAGTCGTTCACGGCGACAACTGGCAGGAAGGCTTCCAGAAGCCGATCAGGGACGAAGTTATCGAGCTCCTTTCCGCATACGGCGGACAGCTCGTCGAGTTCCCTTATTCGTCAGATCCCAAGTATAAGGAAGTTGACGCAAGGAGCAGGCTTGAATTATCGCTCCCTGACAACAGGAGGGGCAGGCTCAGAAAGCTCATCGCGATGAAGGGTCTTGTCACCATGATGGAAGCTCACGACGGCATCTCAGGCCTCATCGTCGAGAACACCGTAGTTCACGATGACACGGGCGCTTCATACCAGTTCGATGGCATGTGGGTCTCATCCCTCTGCGACTCCACGGCAAAGGGCAAGCCTGACATTGAGCTCGTTGACATGACTTCCAGATTCAGAACGATCGACGACATCACTGAAGTAACGACCAAGCCGATCATCTTCGACGGAGACACCGGCGGACTTACCGAACACTTCGTTTACACCGTCCGTTCACTCGAAAAGCTCGGCGTTTCGGCGGTCATAATCGAGGACAAGAAGGGTCTTAAAAAGAATTCGCTTTTCGGCACCGAAGTCAAGCAGACACAGGCTACGATCGAAGAGATGAGCGAAAAGATCGCTGCAGGAAAGAGGGCGCAGAAGTCATCCGATTTCATGATCATCGCCCGTATCGAATCCCTCATCCTCGAGCAGGGCATGGAGGATGCTCTTACCAGGGCATTTGCGTTCGTAAAGGCAGGCGCTGACGGCATCATGATCCACTCACGCCGCACCGAGCCTGACGAGATAATCGAGTTCATAAACAAGTTCAGGGAGCAGGACAAGATCACACCGATCGTCATCGTTCCCACGTCTTTCCATTCCGTCAAGGAAGAGGAATGGAAGAAGATCGGCGTCAACGTCGTCATCTACGCTAACCAGCTCATGAGGGCTGAGGTTCCCGCGATGCAGACTACTGCCGAGGAGATCTTAAAGAACCACAGGGCACAGGAAGCGGATGAGCATCTGATGGGCTTCAAGCAGATCATCAGATTGATTCCCGACCAGATTTGAGGAAGCATAAATGGAACAGCTGATACTAAGCAGTGAAAACGGTTACGCCGAGCTGAACGGATATCTTGCGGACAACAACGTCTGCAACATTTTCCTGGTATGCGACAGCGCGTTCGGATTCCTTAAGATCAAGGACTATTTTGACGAGCTTGAAGAAGAGGGAATCGAGATCACGAGGTTCTCCGACTTCCAGCCGAACCCGCTCTATGAATCCGTAGTCGAAGGCGTAAGGCTCTTCAAGGAATCAGGCGCAAAGCTGATCATCGCGGTCGGCGGGGGCTCGGCGATGGACGTTGCAAAGTGCATCAAGCTCTATAGCAACATGGATCCTTCGAAGAACTATCTTGAGCAGGAGATCGTACCCAATGACGTAACGCTCCTGGCGATCCCCACGACGGCGGGAACCGGCTCGGAGGCAACCAGGTTCGCGGTCATCTACTACGAGGGAAAGAAGCAGAGCGTGGCTGATCATTCGATAATCCCGACGGTCGTTCTTTTCGATGAATCCGCCCTCAAGACGCTGCCCTTGTATCAGAAAAAGTCCACGATGCTGGACGCGTTCTGCCACGCGATCGAATCCTACTGGTCGGTCAACAGCAACGACGAGAGCAAGGAATATTCAAAGAAGGCGATCTCAGGGATACTCACAAATCTTGATGCTTACCTTGCAAATGACGAGGCAGCGAACCGCGAGATGATGACCGCAGCGCACTACGCCGGCAAGGCCATCAACATTACACAGACGACCGCGGGCCACGCGATGTGCTACAAGCTCACGAGCCTTTACGGCGTAGCTCACGGACACGCCGCGGCACTTGTCGACACAAAGCTTTTCCCTTACATGGTCTCGCACACGGAAGACTGCGTTGACCCCAGGGGAGAGGAGTACCTCAAGAAGACTTTTGAAGAGATCGCTTCAATGCTCGGATGCAAGAGCACGGGCGAAGCCTGCGTAAAGCTTCAGCAGTTCTTTGATTCATTGGATCTTCTGGTCCCTGAGGCCGCGGAGGAGGATTTCGCGGAACTTAAGACCTCGGTCAATCCGGTAAGGCTCAAGAACAACCCGGTGAAGCTTGATGAAGAAAACATAGAGTCGCTTTACAGACTCATTTTGAAATAAACGGCAAAGGATGACGGATTATGAAAGTTGAAAGCCTGATCGAAATCTTAGGTGCGGACTTCTACTCGGGAGTCCCTGATTCCCAGCTCAAAGCTCTCTGCAACTTCCTGATGAGCAAGTACGGGATCGACAAAAAACATCACATGATCGCCGCAAACGAGGGCAACTCTGTGGCCCTTGCGGCAGGTTACCATATGGCGACCGGAAAGATTCCCGTCGTTTACATGCAGAACTCGGGTGAGGGCAACATAATCAACCCTCTTGCGTCTCTCGTAAACGACAAGGTCTATGCGATCCCCATGATCTTCATCGTCGGATGGAGAGGCGAGCCCGGCACGAAGGATGAGCCGCAGCACATCTATCAGGGCATCGTTACGAGAACGCTTTTGGACGACATGGACGTAAAGAACTTCGTCATCACGAAGGAGACGACCGAGGATGAGGTTAAGGCCGCGATGGATGAGTTCAAGCCCGTTCTTGCGGCAGGCAAGCAGGTCGCCTTCGTCGTTTCCAAGGGCGCGCTTTCATTCGACGGCAAGGTCGATTACAAGAATTCCTACAGCCTCAACCGCGAGGAAGTCGTAGGCCACATCGCAAAGGCGGCCGGCGAGGATCCGATCGTTTCAACGACCGGCAAGATCTCCCGCGAGCTTTTCGAATACAGGACGAACAACGGCATGAGCCACAAGTACGATTTCCTCACCGTCGGTTCGATGGGCCACTGCTCATCGATTGCTCTGGGCATCGCGATCAACAAGCCCGACCTCACGGTATGGTGCATCGACGGTGACGGCGCGGCACTCATGCACATGGGCGCGATGGCGGTAACAGGCTCGAACAAGCCTTCCAACATGATCCACGTCGTGATCAACAACGGAGCTCACGAGACCGTTGGAGGAATGCCCACGGTCTGTTCCGATTCATCCGTTGACCTTCCCGCAGTTGCCAAGGCATGCGGATATCCTTACACGGTTTCCGTTGATAATTTTGAAGACCTTGACAGGGAGCTTGCAGCCGCTAAGGCTAGGGGCGCCCTTTCATTGATAGAAGTTAAGTGTCAGGTAGGAGCAAGAGAGGACTTGGGCAGGCCGACGACGACCGCGCTCGAGAACAAGAACAATTTCATGGAGTACATCAATGGTTAATCTTTACATCGACCCGGGCACGGGAAGCATGCTTTTCACGGTACTTATCGGTGTGTTGAGCGCCGCCGTTTACGGTGCGAGAACGCTTTTCATCAGGCTCCGCACGGGCGCAGGCAGAAAGGCCGACAAGAACAAGATCCCGCTCGTGATCTATTCCGACTCGAAGAGATACTGGAACACTTTCGAGCCCATCTGCGACGAGCTCGAAAAGCGCGGCCAGGACGCAGTCTTCATGACGGCTTCCCCTGACGATCCGGCTCTCAAGAAGGAGTACAAGCACATCAAGACCGAGTTCATCGGCGAGGGCAACAAGTCCTTCACAAGACTCAACATGCTCAACGCAAGACTCGTCTTCTGCACGACACCGGGTCTTGACGTTCTCCAGTGGAAGAGGTCGAGATCAGTCGATTACTACACGCACATCATGCACGCTCCGAGGGACGCCGCATCCTACAGAATGTTCGAGCTCGACTACTTTGACTCGATCCTTTTCTCGGGCCAGGTTCAGATCGACCAGATCAGGGAGCTTGAAGAGCTCAGAGGCCTTCCTGCAAAGGAACTGACTTTGGTAGGCATCCCTTACATGGACGAGATGATGAAGCGCGCGCAGGCACTGCCTCCCGCACCGAAGTCCGACAAGACGACGGTCCTTCTCGCGCCTTCATGGGGCAAGTCATCCCTCCTCGTCAAGTACGGTTCATCGTTCATCGACAACCTTTTGAAGACCGGTTATCACGTCATCATAAGACCTCACCCGCAGTCGTTTACGGCTGACAAGGAAGTCATCGAAAAGCTCATGGCCGAGTACCCGAACAGCGACGATCTTGAGTGGAACAGGGACAACGACAACTTCGACGTCCTGAACCGTTCCGACATCATGATCTCCGACTTCTCCGGCGTCATGCTCGACTTCGCGTTCATCTTCAACAAGCCCGTCATCTACGCTGACATCAATTTCGACAAGGGTCAGTACGACTACTACTTCCTCAAGGAAGAACCCTGGTCACTCACCATGCTTCCCAAGATCGGCATGGCTCTCACGATGGAGAATGTCGAGAACGTCAAGGACCTCATCGAGGAGTGCCTTACGAATCCGAAGTTCAAAGAGACCCGCGAGCAGGCAAGAGACGAGATCTGGCAGCACAGGGGCGAGGGCGCGGTACGCGTAGCAGACTATCTCTGCAATAAGCTCAAGGAGCTTGAAGAGAAGGAAGCTGCCGAGATAAAGGCCGCTGAGGAAAAGGCTTCCAAGAAGGGCAAGAAGGCCAAGACCGATAAGAAGGCCGAGGCAAAGGCCTAATCCTTTCAGGATTCCGGATCGACCAATGGCAGAAAACGAAGTAACAGTAACGAAAAAGCAGAGGGCGCTTGGCATCTTCCTCTGCGTCCTGATCTTCGCCGTAGTCGGCGTGATCTCTTATTTCATATGCAAGCCGATGCTCGAGATGAGCAAGGACCCGGCCGCTTTCCGCGCGTACATTGACGAGCAGGGAGTAAAGGGATACCTGATGCTCATGGCGGCAATGTTCCTTCAGGTCGTTGCGGCCGTCATTCCGGGCGGACCTTTCGAGATCGCCGCGGGCTATGCTTTCGGCGTGTGGAAGGGCGCGCTCGTCGCGGACGTCGCGATGACTTTGGGAAGCCTTTTCGTATTCCTGATGGTCAGGCGTTTCGGCGTGAAGTTCGCGTGCCTTTTTGTTTCGAAAAAGAAACTCGATTCGGTCAAGTTCTTCCATCAGTCCTCAAAGAGGGATCTTCTCGCATTCGTATTCTTTCTGATCCCGGGAACGCCGAAGGATATTTTCACGTACGTCATGGGCTTCACCGACATGAAGATCCCGATGTGGATATTCATCACCTTTGTCGGAAGGTTCCCCGCGATCTGGCTTTCCGCGATGAGCGGCGACGCGATCGGCGAGAAGAACTACACGGCGTTTTTCATCATGCTCGCAATCATTGTAGTCGTCTGCATCGCCGGCAGCATCGTTTACTCGCGCTGGAAGAAAAAGCACGACGCGAAGGAAGCTGCGTTGAGCGAGGCGGCTGAAAACGCTGCCCCCGAAAGCAATTCCTGATCGATTCCACGATTACCTGCCATGGTTTGAAAAATGTTGGCAGGCGATCTTGGAATTTTCCGAAAATAAGACGATATTCCAAGTTTGCTGCCAAGATCTGACCGAAGTTGGCAGGGTATCTTGGAATTAGGCGGGGTTTGCACCATGGTAAAACATGCTATCCTATATATATGGACGCGGGAGGTGCTTTATGGACGCGAAGACATCGAAGATCATTACCATAGGCAGGTCGTTCGGCGCGGGCGGAAAGACGATCGGAAAATTGGTCGCGGACCAGCTTAACGTTCCTTATTACGATTCCGAACTGCTTAAGGAAACTGCGAAGAACTGCGCCCTTAATGAGAAGTACCTCGCGAGCGTTGACGAGAAGGAGATCAACGACGCGGTGCTCTACATGTCCGTAGGATTCATGAGCCCCTCTTACACTTCAGTCCGTCAGATCGCGGCAAACGCGCAGAGGGAAGTCATCGAAAAGATCGCAAACGAAGGGCCGTGCGTCATAGTCGGACGCCGCGCAAACGAGATATTGAGGGAGCGCAAGAACGTCGTCAGCGTCTTTGTCACCGCTTCCGTTGATTACAGGGCCGAAAGGATTATGGAGCGCGAAGGGCTTGACCTGAAGGCGGCCACAAAGAAGGTCCTGAAGGCGGACAAGGAAAGAGCCGCTTACTACAACCAGTTCGGAGGCCCGAGGTGGGGCGAGGCTTCGACTTACGATCTTTGCATTAATACTGAGACGTTCGGCGATGAAAAGGCCGCCGAGCTGATAGTCCGTCTGGTCACGAACTGATTTCCTTATTTTTTGATGAAATCCTTCAGGGCTTCGGCACGCATTACGTTGCCCAAGTATTTGCCCTGGAAGGCATCGCAGCCGTAGCTTGAGAGAATCTCAAACTGCTCTTCCTCGCCGACGCCCGTGGCGCAGACTTTAATGTCCGTGTCGTGCATCAGGTCGATGGCGGATGCGGTGAGGATCCTGACGTCTGAATTGGACGCGAGGTCTGAAGTGAAGTTGCCGTCAAGCTTGAGAACCGAGACCGGCAGGAGCGGGATGGCGTTGAATGAGGAGTAGCCTCTTCCGAAGTTGTCCAGAGCGATCCTTACGCCCGTTGAAGCAAGGAGCTCGATTACCGAGCGGATGTCCGAAAGCTCGGTGATAAGGCTCTCTTCGGGGAGATCTAAGATGAGGTTGCCGATCTCGCATTCGGAGGCGGCGACGGTGCTCGAAAAGCTTCTGACGAAGTTTTCTTCCTTAAGCTGGTTTGCCGAGATGTTGACGGCCATGGTAAGCTCGGGGCGGATCTTGTTGATCTCCGCGAGGGCCTTGAGCGCTTCGAGCATGGAGAACTTTCCAAGGCGGCGCATGTATCCCGAATTCTCTGCGGCCGCGATGAAGACTTGCGGACTTACGAAGGTGCCTTCGTGCTCAAAACGCATAAACGCTTCAAAGCCCATGAGCTCGCGCTCAGAGGAGTAGCAGGGCTGATATACCATGTATATGTCGTTGTTCTTGATCGCGTAGTCAAAGGCCGCCGTGATATCTTCCCTGGACATGCCGTCGAAGATCCTTGCGCCCGCGTCCTTGGCCTCAGCGGGTGACTGGGAACCGATCATCGCCTCTTCGGCCTTTGTTATGAGCTCGCCTGCGATCCTACTGTCTTCAGGGTAGTTTGCGATGCCGTAGGAGATGTGGACGTTCATGGAATCCGAACCAGCCTCGAAAGCCCTGGCGCCTGCACGGCAGAGCTTTTCACAATACTCCTTGAGGTCGTCGCCCGAGAGCTTTCTTCTCTCAAGGACGAGGAAATCCGAATCGACTATCCTTGCGACCATGTCGGCCGGGTCTGCGGCTTCGCGGACCTTGTGCGCCATGTTCTGGATGAAGAGGTCCATGGAGTTGTGGCCGATCCTGCGGCAGATTATCTCGGAATTGTCGAGCGCCAGATAGATGACGGTGAAGGGTTTGCATTCGTCGTCCGGAACGCTGGATTCACGCTGTGCGTTGATGTCGTCTGCGATGAGGCGTGAAGCCCTCTCGGTGATCATGTCCCTTCCGGGAAGGGTAGTGAGCGGGTCTAAAGAAGACGCGATGTTGCGGCCGATGGCCTCGTTTACCTCAACGCTCGAGCTTGATCTCTGCTGG
Source organism: Clostridiales bacterium (assembly GCA_017617935.1). Lineage (GTDB taxonomy): Bacteria > Bacillota > Clostridia > Saccharofermentanales > Saccharofermentanaceae > Saccharofermentans. Next base: position 45,756 of record JAFZVF010000094.1, read on the forward strand.
CTGACGATGAGGCTGGTACGCTTGAACATTTCTTCTTCAAGCTCTTTGTTGATGCGCCTTCCGCGTTCTTCCCTGTGCTCTTTTTCGATCCTCGTGATCTTGGCGGCGACGCGGGTTATGTAATACTGCATGAACAGGATTATCATCATCGCGGTAAAAGCCATGCTGCCCAATACGGACGCGTTCTTGTAGCCGAGCCTGAAATACTCGTAGCCATAGACGAGGCACAGCATCACGTTCAAGACGAATGAAATGTAGAAGCCGAACTTGCCGAGCGACACGCACATCAGGAAGGACAACAGCATAAGGGCGATGCCGATCAGGATCCTTGTTTCGTCGCTAACCATCAGCTGGAGCGCAACGAGCGCCATGAAAAGAAAGACGCCCGTGATCAAAACGATCATGTACGCCGCGCCGGATTTGAAAAAGATCCTGTCTGTTTTTGTATCCATAAAAATATTATGCAGGGAACAGAAGCATTTATGTATTAAATAATAGTTAAATTTCTGGGACAAACCTACATCAGGTTGTCATTTATTCCTCTTCATCGTCGTCAGCGCCGTCATCGCCGCCGTCACCGTAATCGTCGTTTTCGGACTCGTCATAGTAGTCGTCATCGTCATCTTCCTCATCTTCGACGTGGCCTGCGGGAGCCTCAGTTTCGCCTATGTCTTTAGGCTTCTGGTTGATCTTGAAGATGGAATAATCGACCTCGGGCTTTCCATTCCTGATCGTGAGACCCCAGGACGCGACGACGTATCCGACATTGTCCGTGCTGCAGAGGACCATCGAGTATTCACCGTCCTCGATGTCTTCGACTGACACCTTGAAATAGTAGTCTGAAGCGTCAGACTGTCCCTCGTCGAAAAACGAGTACGTGAACTGGTTGTCGTCGGCGTCTTCTTCATAAACGTAATCGCCCTTGAGGCAGATGCCGATCCATGCGTCGGTCTCGAGGCTTATCTTTTTGCTGACCCTGAAGATTATATATTTCCCGTCGACTGCGAACTTGATCTGGTCGGGGACCGCAGTGTTTTCGGTAGCGACAGAAACTGAGCCCGTCGCGCTGCCTGAACTGCCGGTGGCACCCGAGTCACCAGAAGGCGCCTTTTTGCAGGACGTCAGGGAAAACGCCATTGCGAGCAATACGATCGATGTCAGCAGCCGTTTTTTCATAATAAGCAATTCTAACATCTGATATTGAAAAAAGCATTCGCAAAGCTCGGGAGCTTTGAATTAAAGTTTATTGATATAATTGACTTCGCGGTTATAATTTTAAGTGCAACATTATTGTCCGCTCATCTGTATATAGTGCAGAAGCGGAAGAAAACGGGAGACGTCATGATATTCGGCTTAACACTGAGAATTCCGCTTTGGAGCTTCTTCTCTGCGTTCGCGCGGGGCGGAAGTGAAGCCGGCGCAGGAGAAAGACCCGCTGCGGCCGAAGAAGGACGATCTTCTGAAGAGAATATGGCTGCCCCCGGCAGACGGTTTTCAAAAGAAGAGATCGAAGCCGCTGCTGAGGAAGTGCTGACGACCATGGGAGACGCGATCCTAAGGCTCGCCTTCTCATATCTGCACAACAGGGAGGATGCCGAAGACGTCCTTCAGGAGACGATGATAAAGCTCGTCACGCAGATGCCGGTCTTCGAAAATGAGAAACACCGCAAGGCGTGGCTCATGACCGTGGCGGCGAACCTGGCTAAGAACAGGATCGAATACAACAAGGTAAGGGACTGCGCCGAGCTCAACGAAGAGCTCGCCGGAGCCGAAGAAGAGGACAGGAACGTGAGCGATGACCTGTCCGCAATATGGAAAGCCGTAGAGCAGCTTCCTGTTAACCAGCGTGAAGCAATTCACCTGTTCTATCAGGAAGGATACAAGACCGCTGAGATCGCACAGATCTTAGGACGCTCGGAGGCTACGGTCCGTTCCGACTTAAAGCGCGGAAGGGACAAGCTCAAAATACTGTTAAAGGAGGCAGACGACTTTGAATAAGTATAACGAGATAATGAGTCACGTCAGAGTCGACGACGAGATGCATCGCCGCGTTATGAACGCTGTCTCCAAGGCTCTCGATGAGCAGGAAAACAAGGGCGCAGAGGCCGTCAAGCCTGCGCACGTTTCAAGTATCGAAAAGGCTGAAGTAACGCCGGTACGCCGCAAGGCAAAGGTGTCAACCATCAGGATCATTTCGATCGCCGCTTGCTGCCTCATCGTTGCAGGCGGAGCGGTAATGTTCGCAAAGTCATTCTTCTCGAAATCAGCAAAGACGGAGAGCTTACGGATGGCTGCTGCGGAAACCACGGCGGCCGCCGTCAATGAAAATATGGACAACGCCGTCGGTGGCGACGTTCAGGGCGCCAAATCCAACAAGAAGGACAATCCCAAGACGGCGTCCGGTGGCGGCGAAGCACCGACCGCTGCCGGCACTGAGGAAGAAACGACTCAGGATGAAGAGAAGGATGCCGCACTTGAGGCAACCACCAGGGTACAGACTTTTGCACCGGAGAATAAGACCGCATCCTCTGACTACAGGACCCTCATGCCCTTCAAGGTCAAGACCGTCGGTTCTTCCACATATGGTGAAAACAACATCAGCGCCAAGGTCTATACGGGCGAGAACGGCGAAAAGGCCATCGTGTTCTCCGCAAAGGAAGGCATTGATCTCATAAAGGCATACTTTCCACAGTTCAAGGGAACTCCGGCATTGCTCCAGACTGAGGGCGGACAGGTATTCTACGGCATCGACACGTCCGTTGGAATAAACCAGCAGGTCGGAACGACGGGACCTTATGACGCCGTTGCATGGACCAAGAACGGAACTTCCTACATGCTGGTATTCAACAAAAAGACCGACGTCACCGTCCTGATCTCCATCATGGAAAAAATCTGAGCCTGACCCTTACTATTTTTGTTTTCATAAACGCAAAACAAGACACTATTAGTGTATAATCTGCTTATTACAAGTCGGGCGCGAGCGTGCTCCCGGAGAAAGGCAGAGTAATATTATGTTTTGTCCCATTTGTGGTAAAGAAAACCCTGAAGGCGCGACCTTCTGTGCCGGATGCGGAAACTCACTTGCAGCACCCGCTCCCGCAGCAGCACCTGCACCTGCAGCTGCTCCCGCACCCGCTCCCGCCGCTGCACCCGCAGCAGCACCGGTAATTCCGCAACAGCCTGCAGCCCAGGCTCCCGCAGCACCCGCAAAGAAGTCTGCGATCCTTCCGTTCGGAGAATTCTTCAAGTCTCTGATCAACGCTGCGATCAAGCCCGTTACCGGTTGCTCTGAAGAAGCAAAGAAGTACGATCACGTCGGCAATGCGGTCATTCTTTCCGCAATCGTAGTCGGCATCCTCACGATCTGCAGCTTCCTTTCTTCGATCATTACGACTTCCATCAGGCACGCATGGCCCAGCACGGTTGGCAGCGTATTCGTAAGACTTATCAGATGGTTCTTTGGATCGCTCCTCGACTATGCGCTCATGACGTTCGGTTTTGCGGCAGTAGTTCTCGTTGTTGGCATGATCATCAAGGAGAAGTGGTCGTTTTCAAGACTCCTCGCAATCTGCGCAATGGCAACGTTCCCTTCACAGATCGTAAGGACACTGCTCATCTCTTACCTCAACAGCTTCTCCATCGCATTCGGCTGGTTCTCCACAACGATGAGATACCTCCCCATCACAACGGTCCTCTCATCCGCTGCAACCATCTATTCATTCATCCTTCTTTATGAGGGAATCACGCAGGAGACAAAGCTTTCGGGCAACAAGAAGGGCTTCATCTACGCGATCGCTTACGTTGCGCTCCAGTTCGTAGCCCACTACATCGGCCTGATCTACTGATCATCTCCGGATCATTCCGGTCCAAAGGGCTGTGATTGAGAGATCACAGCCCTTATTATTTCTTTACGAATCGGGAAATGGGTTTTGCAAAAACGCGTCCCTGACCTTTCCCGAATCATCTGCGAGCAAGTGTACCTAAAAGTGTCACGAAATCAGCAAAAATCAGTACACAAATAAGCAAACTGAAGCTGATTTGCCGAAAAGTATACCTAAAAACGGGAAAAATCGTACACTTTTACGTACACCCTACTGCGGGACCTGTACTGCAACAAAATGCCGGGCTGTTCTGTATATATGGCATAAGCGAAAAACGGAGGCTCACAAAATGAAAAAACTGATCGGAAAAAGAGCTTTAACTGCAGGCCTGGCAGCGATGATGCTGCTCACGGGTTGCGCAAAGAATATGCCTGCCCCTACCCAAACAAAGACGCTCACGAACGATCCGAAGGTCAAGGCGGAGATCAATCTTGACGCGGTCGCGACGAAGACGTTCGACGAAGACAAGATGAATGCCGGATACGGCGAATACACCTTCAAGATGCTCGCAGCGACTGCAGCGAATGCGAAGAAGGCCAATATCATGATCTCTCCCGCTTCGATAATGATGGCGCTCGACATGTGCGCGGCAGGCGCGAAGGATGAGACGCTCAAGGAACTGAACGACCTTTTCGCCAAGGACTCGGATCCTTTGGAGCAGCAGGCTTTTGCCGCCGAACTGATGAAGAGGATCAACAACGCGCAGAAGGTTGATTTCGCTTGTGCCAATGCGGTCTGGTGCAATGAAAAGGTGTTGGTGGACGGGGCCAACAAGGCTTACGTGAACTACATCAAGAATACTTTTGGAGCGGAATTCCGTTCGACCAAGTTCGATAATCATACTCATGAGGGGATCAACAAGTGGGTCGATGAAAAGACGAACCACATGATCGACAAGATCTTTGACCAGCCGCTCAATTCCAAAACGGCCATGGTCCTCGTAAACGCGATCCGTTTTGAGGGCAAGTGGAAGATGGCTTATGATGAAGACAACGTCCTCACGAAGGAATTCAAGGGAACCAATGGAACCAAGAACGTGAAGATGCTTGCGAGCACCGAAAACTTGTATTTCAGCTCTGACAAGGCGACCGGCTTCATCAAGTTCTACGAAGGCGATGAGTATGGCTTCCTGGCCATCCTTCCCAACGATGAAAAGGTGAGCGCAAATGATTTCGTAAAGAACTTCTCTTATGAGGATTACAAGAAGTTCATTAATAACCGTCAGGCGACGGAAGTCATAGCACAAATGCCCGAGTTCAAATCCGATTATCTGACTGAGTTAAAGCCCCTGCTTCAGGCTCTCGGCGTAAAGCAGGCCTTTGAACCGGACACGGCAAATTTCAAGGGCATGGCTGACACCATGTTGGATAATATCTTCATATCTAGCGTGCTCCACAAGACGCACATCGAGGTCGACCGCCAGGGCACCAAGGCTGCCGCGGTCACGGCGGTCAGGATGGAGGCGAACGCGGCGATGGAGCCGAAGCCGGAACCGAAGCGCGTCATATGCGACAGGCCGTACGTGTACGCGATAGTCGAAAGGTCTACGATGAATCCAATCTTCATAGGGACGGTCAACAATGTAGGATAAAGCAAAGGGGGGCTAAAAAACCCCCTTTTTGCCACACGTATCAGGTTTCCCACATACTTTTATTTTTTATATCTTAGGATATAATATTTGAGAAATCTCAAAGGTGGGACTGGGTTGTATTTTTAATGAAATTACTGAGTGTCGCTATACCCTGTTACAATTCACAGGATTATATGGGCAACGCTGTCGAATCACTGCTCGAGATCGGTGAAGATCTTGAGATAATAATCGTTGATGACGGTTCGACTGACGACACTGCACTTATTGCTGACAAATACGCGGAAAAGTATCCTGAGATCGTCCGCGCGATCCATAAGGAAAACGGCGGCCACGGATCTGCCGTCAATACGGGAATAGACAATGCGCAGGGCCTTTATTTCAAGGTCTTGGACAGCGATGACAGGCTTGATCCCGAAGTCCTCAAGGAAGTAATGGACACCTTGAAGTTCTACTCCAAGGAAGAGCAGCCTTTGGACATGCTCGTTACAAATTTCGTTTACGACAAATTGGGCGTTCCCGACGGTAAAAAGAAGGTTATGAGCTACGAGGGCGAGCTGCCCGAGAAGTTCGTTTTCTCATGGGAACTCGCCAATTTCGGCAAGGGCGACTATCTTTTGATGCATTCGGTAATCTTCAGGACGCAGCTTCTGAAGGATTGCGGATTGAGGCTTCCCGAGCACACGTTCTATGTGGACAACATCTACGTTTTCGAGCCTCTCCTGAAGGTTGAGCGCATCTATTACATGAGCGTCAACCTCTACTATTATTTCATCGGCAGAGAGGACCAGTCGGTCAATGAGGCCGTCATGATCAAGCGCGTTGACCAGCAGCTCAAGGTCAATTATCTGATGATCGACTACTACGTCGAAAACAGAAAGCATTTCAGGGAAAACAAGAACTGCGGACAGTACATGTACAATTATCTCGAGATAATCACGACCGTTTCCGCCGTCCTCCTGATTTTAGACGGAAGCCCTGAGGCTCTCGCCAAGCGCAAGGCGCTGCTCGACTACATTTACAGTAAGAGCAAGAGGCTTTACGTAAGATTCAAATACGGGATCCTGGGCACCGTAGTAACTCTTCCCGGCAAGACGGGCAGGCTTGCGGCTTTGGAAGCATACAAGGTCTTCCAGAAGTTCTATGGATTCAACTGACCAGAAAGGCTCCAAGAAATCCCTTTACGAGTTGTTTTCGGAAATGCCTCCGATGAGTTCTATACGCAGGTTCAACCGTGTTGAATCCAATGTTCCCTTTGTCGTCGTTACGGTCATCTACACCGCGCTGATAATCTGGATCTCGGTCTTCCACGAGCTGTGGTTTGACGAGGCGCAGGCCTGGATGATCGCGAAAGACGCGTCGCTCTACGACATATTGTTCAAGATCCCGCACTACGAAACGCACCCGCCGCTCTGGCATCTGATGCTTGCGGTCCCTGCCAAGGCGGGGCTGCCATACGAGTTGTCGATGAAGGTGATACAGATACTGACCGCGGTCTTTATGGTCGCCGTCATTGAATTCAAGTCGCCGCTGCCGAACATAATCAAGGTAATCCTTCCGTTCACCTATTGGACGGCATACCAGTACGGCGTCATCTCAAGGCCTTACGCATTGTTCGCCGCGCTGCTCTTCCTGTGCGCGTCGCTTTACTTGGAAAGGGACGAAAAGCCGGTACAATACTGCGTGGTCTTAGGGATCTTGAGCCTTACTTCGCTTTACGGCCTGATGATCGCCGCCATGATCGCCGCGGCCTGGATATTCAAGCTTATGCTCAAATACAAGGGGCAGTTCGCAAAGAAGTTTTTTGGAGAAGACAGGGCAAGGCTCTTATCGCTTTTGGCGCTTCTTGTTTTCGGCATCTGCGTCGCCCTTACCGTCTGGCCTTGGAGCGATACCGCGGGCATGATTAAAACGGAGATGAATGCGGGCAAGCTCGGGAAGTGCCTTGCGTATTCTTTGTTTGTCATTCCTTCAGAGACGTTTTTTTCAATCAACACCCATCCCAACTCACTGCTCCTTTCCGTTGATATTGAACCGACGGAACTGATCCTTTGCGCGCTCAGATCCGTAGTGGCCTTCTTTGCGGTCCTGGCGCTCCCGTTCAGGAAAAAGCGTCTTTTGGATTCCGTCCTTCCTTTGGGGGGATTTCTTGTGATCGCGGCCTTTTATTCGATGGTGCATCATTTCGGACTGTTTTTCATTTTGGCGGTTTACTGCATCTGGATCGGTTTTTACGATTGCGAAAAGAAGGAGAAGGAAGAGCCGGGTGCTTTGGGAGGCGCTGTTACCGCCGTATTCATGTACATGCTGGTATTTCCTCTAATTTGGACGGTTACGTCCGCAAGAAGCGAGATCATATACAACTACGATTACGGCAAGGATGTGGCCGCCTGGATCACGGAAAACAATTTACAGGACTACACCTGGCTTTCCGCATGGGAGCCCGTTGACCTTACGTATACAAGCTACAACATTTCGATCACGACGTCCGCATATCTGGGCAGGCCCGTGAACTACAATCTCCATGGCGGCTTCTCCTACTGCATCCGTGACACGGGCGACTATGAGGCCGCGTTAAAGGAAGCCAAAGAGCTTGCAAAGTACGGCGCGCCGGATTTCATAATCGCCAACAGGAGAAGCCAGTTCAAGGCCGATCTTACGGCCATCGGAGGAGTGTGGAGCGACTATGAGCTCGTTTGCGTGACCAATGGCGGGAACATCGACAGGGGCCGTTGCTTCAGGAGCGTTCTCGGCGTTTGGATGAATAAGGACAATAAAAAACTTCCGTCTGTGAAGACACAAACGGAAGTTCCTGAAGGTTTTGTTTTGGAAGACTGACGTCAGTCGTTCTCGTATTCTACAACGAGCTGTGACACCGTCTGCTTTGCGTCGCCATAGATCATGACGGTGTTGTCCATCGTGAACAGCGGGTTCTCGATTCCTGAGAAGCCCGTACCCTGACCTCTCTTGAGTACGAATACCGTTCTTGCCTCGTAAGCGTTTACGATGGGCATTCCGTACAAAGGCGAAGACTCGTCGTTGATGGCCGCAGGGTTGACGACGTCGTTTGCGCCGATGACGATCGCAACGTCGACATTGCTCATCTGAGGGTTCATTTCGTCGGAGGTCTTGAGCTGCTCGTAAGGAACGTTTGCCTCAGCGAGGAGAACGTTCATGTGACCCGGCATACGTCCTGCAACGGGGTGGATCGCGAAATTGACTTCACAACCGTTGTCCATGAGGACGTCCGTGAGCTCCTTGACGGCGTGCTGAGCCTGTGCAACGGCCATGCCGTAACCAGGGATGATGACGACGTTCTTTGCAGCCTCAAGGATGAGATAAGCATCCTCGACGGACATTGACTTGGGCTCCTTGTGCTCGCCGGTGGCTGCTGTGGACTTCTTCTTCGTTGTCTTGAAGAGGAGTGCTGCGAAGGTCTTGTTCATGGCCTTGCACATGATGAGCGTAAGGATGACGCCTGAAGCACCGACAAGGCATCCGGAAACGATGAGAACGGTGTTTCCGATAGGGAAGCCTGCGAATGCAGCAGCGAGACCTGAGAGGGCGTTGAGGAAGGAGATGATGACGGGCATGTCTCCGCCGCCGATGGTGATGACGAGGGTAACGCCGAGGACGAGGGAAGCGATCGTCGTGATGAGGATGCCTGCGAGTCCGAGGCCGCCGTCAGGTGAGATCGTATAAAGAACGATGCCGATTACGGCGACTACGAGGATGCCGGCATTGATGAAGTTCTTGCCGGGGATCGAGATGTTCTTCTTGAACATCTTGAGGCCTGCAAGCTTGCCCCATGCGATGAGTGAACCGGTGAATGCGACTGCGCCGATCACGATCGTGAGACCGAGAGTGATCGACGTGAAGGCGTCCTTGTTGATCCTGTCGGAACCGCCTCTGAGAGCGCAGTACTGGGAGATGGCGACGAGCATTGAGGAAAGGCCGCCGAAGCCGTTGAAGAGGGCAACGAGCTGGGGCATTCCCGTCATCTCGACCTTCTTGGCCCAGATGAAGCCTACGATGGAGCCTGCGATTACTGCGCAAGCGATGATGCCGTAGCCTACGATGCCGCCGTCGATAACGTCCTGTGAAATGAGGACGGAAACGACTGCGACTGCCATACCGATGGATGAATAAAGGTTGCCCTTTCTTGCCGTGTCAGCCTTTCCGAGCTTCTTGATGCCCATGATGAAGAGCACGGCTGAGATCATGTAGAGGATGATGCAGATAAAATTATCCTTGATAGCGAGGAAATCCATTACTTCTTCTTACCCTCCTTTTTCTTGAACATCGCGAGCATCCTGTCGGTTACGAAATAACCGCCGATGACGTTGATCGTTGCGAAGAAGATCGCGATGCCGCCTAAGATCATTCCGAGGATGTGGTTGTCAACGCAGATCGCGCATGCAGCGATGGCGCCTACGATGGTGATGCCTGAAATGGCGTTCGTACCGCTCATGAGCGGGGTGTGGAGCTGCGAAGGGACCTTTGAGATCAGTTCGACTCCGAGATATGCCGATATGATGAAAACGAATATCAGCAGCATTATGGTCTTGGAATCCATTATTAAGCCTCCTTGAATCTTTCGTGTATGATGGCGCCGTCTTTGGTAAGGAGGCAGCCCTTCATGATCTCGTCACCGAGATTGACTTCGAATTCCTTGGTCTCCTTGTTGTAGAAGTGCGTGAGGAATGCGGAGATGTTGCCTGAGAGCATCTTGGATGCGTCCCACGGTACCTGACGCTGGAGCTCGTCACCCGGGAGGATGACTACGCCGTTGTCGGTGATTACTTCCTTGGTCGGATCGCTTCCTTCGACGTTTCCGCCTGTGGAAACGGCCATATCTACGACTACCGTGCCGGGCTGCATGCGGTCAAGCACGTCCTTCTTGATGAGGACGGGAGCCTTGCGGCCGAAGACCTTGGCGGTCGTGATGACGATGTTGGACTTTTCGCAGACCTTGGCCTGAGCTTCCTGCTGCTTGGCGATCTGCTCGGGCGTGAGCTCTTTTGCGTAACCCTGAGCGGTCTGGCCCATTTCGCCAAGGTCGATCTTTACGAAGTTTGCGCCAAGGGACTTGACCTGCTCCTCGACTACCGGACGGGTATCGAAAGCGTCAACCCTTGCGCCTAAACGCTTAGCGGTTGCGATAGCCTGAAGGCCTGCAACGCCAACGCCGATGACGAAGACTCTTGCCGGGTTGATGGTGCCTGCGGGGGTGACCATCATCGGGAGGATCTTAGGCATTCTTGCAGCCGCATTGAGGACTGCGACGTATCCTGCGAGTGAAGTCTGGGAAGACTGGACGTCCATCTTCTGGGCCAAAGTCGTTCTCGGGATCATCTCGAGGGATACAGCCTGGATCTTGTTGTCGGCAAATTCGTGGAGGAGGTCTTTCTCGTTGAAGGGATCGAGGAAGCTGACATGGAGCGAATCGGGCTTGAGGCCTTTTGCTGACTCCGGCTTCAGGATCCTGACGACGATCTCAGCGTCGTCCAAAGCTTCCTGCTCGTTCTTTACGATCTTGGCGCCAACGGCCTCGTATGCCGCGTCGTCAAAACCGCTTTTGGCACCTGCGCCGCTAACGACCGTGAATTCGAATCCCATTCCGGAGAGCTTTTTGATGTCATCCGGTATGAGGGCGACTCGGGTCTCGGCAGGCAGGGTTTCCTTGCACACCAAAACTTTCTTCATTTGAATAACCCCTCTTGTTAAAGAAATAGCCTAAATAATAAAAGGAACTCTTTAGGCGAATAAATTATAAAACATCACCCTGCAATTGCAAAGTGATGTTTTTAGTGTTTTTTATTTAATTATTTTTTACTGCTTCTTGAACCAGGCGTCGATCACTTCTCCATAGGCCTTTTTCGCGTCGCTTCTGAGGGTCTTGTAGTCCTCGGCGGACATTTTCGTGATCTCCTGGTATCTTGCCGGGTTGGGAGCCCTGTCGGAACCGTTGAAGGTTACCTTTACGTTGTAGTCGGAGATCGGGGCCTGCAGACCCTTTGTAACACTGTTATACCTGCCGGTCGCATCAAGGTTTTCAAGGGTGAAGCCATAGAAGTTGCCCTTCTTGGAAAGCTTGCCTTCAAGGTTCAGGATGCTTCCGTTGGTTTCCATGGAGAGGGTGTATCCGCCGCCTTTCTTGTCCCATTTGAAGGAAAGACCGGAATTGTATCTGACCTTGCCGTTCTTGGCGGTCTCGGTCATCTTGACGGATGCCTTGTAAGCGGTCTTGTCGTTCTGCCTTACTGAATAGGAGATATTCAGGGAATGGCCCGTGGACATGTCCAAAGAGAAGGAGATCTCCTCGGAATTCATGACGCTCCTTCCGAGGTCCAAAGACATCTCGTAGGCTACGCGGTTTCCGCTGGAGGCCTTGCCGTCGGTATCGACGTCGATCCTTGCAATGCGCTTGCCGGACTTGGTTATGTAGATCCATACGGTCATGTCGCCGTCATAGTCCTTGACCTTGCGCTTGAACGTGTCGAGGCCTTCATAGAAATCGTCGACCTTGTCATCGGCGTCCTTGATCCCGTAATCGTAATTCGAGTAGCACTTGAGAAGGAACTGCTCAAGATCCTTGTCGTGCTTGGCTTGTGCAACGATCTGTGAAACGGCGTCAACGAGGGTTTTTCTGTCAAAATCGAGCGTTACGACGGTGCAGTTTAACTGCTGTCCGCCCGCCGTGATCTTGTCGGAGCCCTTGGTAACGCGGGCGTTGTCGAGCAGGGCGTTGACGATGCGTCTTTCGTAGCTGCTCTTAAGCCTCTTGTATTCGGCAGAGAGGGCCTTGTCGTTTGCGATGGTCTTGCCGAGCTTCAAGTAGTATTCATAGAGGTTCTTGTCAAGCTTTACGTCCTCGTCGCCCGTCTCGGGATTGAAGATCGACTTGGGAAGGTTGGAAGCGAGGTTCTTGATCGAAACGCCGTAAGGCTTGTTCGATACCTGAGGCGATTCAAGGCTCAGGTCGTTTCCGTTGAAAATGCCCCTAAAGCTTGCGGCCACGGTCTTGTCTTCCTTGATTGCCGCTGTCGTCGCAAAGCGCATGTGGGAAAAGTCCGAATACACCTTCAATCCAAGTTCGGCGTCCTTGCCCGAGACCGGCTTAAGGCTTCCGGTGACCGTGACGGAACCGCCGTTTGCGAGACGGTTTGCATAGTCGACGAGCTCGATCCTGGATACGTCGTTCGCAGTATTTGAAAGCGCGCCCAAAACAAGGTTTTTAGGATTATTGGATGCCGCAGCGCACAAAACGATTATCAGCAGAAAGATACCGGCAGCAACTGCTCCTGCTATTACGGATTTCTTTTTCATCTTGATTCTCCCCGAATATATATGGCTGAACGTCAAAAAAATTATAACAGAAATCGGAACCACTGTCCTGCCGTACGCTTTTGGGGCGTATTGAAAACGGTTCCCGTCAAAGTTATCATTTTATTATTCTTTACGAAAGGCATTTTCTGATGGGCGAAAAAGGCATTACCCCGGTCAATTCCGGCAACTCGTTCCTGCGGTTCCTCCGGCGGTTTCCGGGCGTTCCCGCGGCAGTAATAGCGCTGGTAATGCTTGTGATTACGGGCAACAGGATCGCGAATGGTTATGTAACGTTTGCGCTCATGATCGTGGGATTCATCGTCATCCTTGCCTTCGGCATTGCGCTCTCCAAAAAGAAAAAGCTTACCGATGACCTCCTCATCCTGCTGCTTTTCGCCGTGGGCTTTTGGATAAAGCTCTGCTATGTTCTCTACACGGACATAACCGTCCGTCAGTGCGACGTCGAAACGTTCGTTGAAGGAAATTACAGTGATTACCATGCAGGCTACATTCTTTATCTGCGTGACTTCTTAAGGCTGCCTGATTTCGACGTGGCGCAGCACGGACAGTTCTACCATCCGCCGCTTCATCACTTTTTGTGCGCGGTATTTCTCCGCATATATGAGATGTTCCTGCCTTCGGGAACGCACAATTACGAGTGCCTCCAGACGCTGACGTTGCTCTGGTCCTTCGGTTGCCAATACTATATGTTCAGAATCGTCAGATTATTGGGGTGCAAGGGCAGGGGCCTGGTCAACGCGGCTTTACTGCTTTCCGCATTCCCGTTGCTGACGGTTTTTGCCGGTTCGATCAATAACGACGTCTTGTCGCTGATGCTGTTTTTTGCAGCATTTTACTATGGGTTGAGATGGTATCGGGAAGGGAAGTTCAAGGACGTTCTGGTCTCCGCGCTTTGCACCGGTCTCGGCATGATGACCAAGCTTTCCGTGGGACTCATCGCGTTCCCCATGGGATTTCTTTTCATCGTGAGATTCTTCAAGGATATTAAAGCGAAAAGAGGCATCAAGTCATTCGGGCATCTTGCCTGTTTCGGAGTCATAGCGGCACCGTTGGGGCTTTGGTATTCCATCCGCAACCTTATCAGGTACAATACGCCTTTAGGTTACGTCCTCAAATTGCACTACCTTCCACAGGACATCAGCAGATACTCCGTGTCACAGAGGCTTTTTGATTTTTACGGTTTTCCCATTGAGGATTTTTACGTGAATCTCGGGTCTGACGGTGAACAGGACTACAATATCTTCATAACGCAGGTGAAGACGATGCTCTTCGGCTATGAAAACTGCCGTGATGACATGGCAATGTCCCTTACCGGCTATGGCCTGCTTATTCTGACACTAATGCTTATTGCAATTGCCGTCGCAGGGATTATTTATCTGGCCGTAACGTTAAGGAAACGCGGATGTGCGTTCGAGGAGATTGCATTGATAATTCTGTTTTTGACGGAGATTGGTTCATCCGTGATGTTTTCACTTAAATATCCGCATGTTTGCTCGCAAGCCTTCCGCTATGATTTTCCCGCATTAATGACTGGAGTTTACGGAATTGCCGCGCTGTCCGGATCCAAGCGCGTTGAGGGCCTGCCGGACAAGGGCTTACGGATCCTCTGTGCTGCATTTTTCGTCATGTCGGTATTCTATTACGCACTGCTTTGGACCTACGTCAAAGGCGAGGTCGTCGTGGTGGAACCGACATGGTAGAGAAGAAGAGTGACGTTGGTTCCATAGGGCCTTCGTTCCTGTTGATGACGGCGGGAGTGCTTTTCATCTACTGTCTTACGGGGATGACCGCGGCACGCCTGAACAGCGCCAAAGCCGCCATTCTTTTCGGCGTCTTCGTCTCGTTCATCGCATTCTATACGGTGAGCCGCATAAAGAGCGTGAAGGTCGGATTCATTGGCCTTCTGGCAGGAGTTCCCGTGGGGTTCGTCTCTTCCTTCGCACTCGAAAAAGCCTTCGATTCGGTCAGCCGTTTGACCATCGAATGTTTCGGAATCTTGCTGAGATTCTTTTTGTTCGGATGCCTTACTGCGATAGCGCTTTCATGCATTTGCCTGATCGCCGCAAAAAGGTTCAAGACCGAAGACGCGGTTTTCGCGGTGCTTTCCGCGGGCTTTGTCTTGAGAGGGATAATGGTGCTGTTTACGCCGATGAACTTTTACCAGCACGATGTATCCTCGTTCGCGCCCGGGTTCCAAGGCTTCCACGACGACTACATCATGTACGTTTACGAGAACTGGGCGCTTCCTGACGGCGACGTAAGGGACTTGGGCCAGCTCTACCATCCGCCGCTCCATTACATTCTGAGCGCGGTCTTTTTCAAGCTCAATGCGGTCCTTTTCCCGGACCGTTCGGGTGCGGTCGACTCCCTCAAGACGCTTCCGTTCATCTGGAGCAGCGGTTTTGTCCTCTTTAGCCTTAAGATCTTCAGGCATTTCAAGCTCCAAGGCGCTTCACTCATAGCGGCGCTTGTCTTTGTCTGCTTCCACCCGCAGACGGTGTTCCTGTCGATCCAGGTGAATAACGACGCGCTCGCGCTGATGCTCTTCGTCGCGGCACTCTATCTTGCTCTCAAGTGGTATGAGAGCCCTGACCTCACGACGATCCTTTTCACGGCGCTCGCCATCGGCTGCGCCATGATGACCAAGCTCTCGATGGGCTTTGTCGCCTTCCCCGTCGGATTCCTGTTCCTTGCAAAACTGGTGAAGGCCTTCAGGGAAAAGAAGAAAGGCGAGGTTACGGCAGGCGGGCTTATAAAGCAGTTCGTGCTTTTCGGCGTTCTCGTGGCTCCTCTGGGGCTTTGGTATCCGGTGAAAAACTTCATCGAGCACGGAACGCCCTTCACTTACGTTTTCACGATCGATTCCACCAGCGGCCAGGACGTCTGGACGTATTCAGCGTGGCAGAGGCTTTTCGCGCCGTCTTCCGAATCCCTTAAGATGCCGTTCCTCACGATGTCTTCGTCCAAGCCCGCGGTCGATTACAACATGTTCTTGGCACTCCTCAAGACTTCGCTTTTCGATGAGAGACACTTCGAATCGGACTATCTCACCAAGGCGGCGTGCTGCCTTTGGGCGTCCGCACTGATTGTGGCGTTCGTGATCCTGATCAGCGCGGTGACGTTAACCGTCAGGTACATTTGCAAGAAGAAAATGACTGCAGGTTTCGCATCGCTCCTGATCCTTTGCGCCGTGATGCTCATCTGCTACGTAAGCTTCTGCTTCAATTACCCGGTGGTGTGTACGGAGAGCTTCAGATACATAGCTCCGGTCCTTCCCGCGGCGGGCGTTTTTTTGGGACTCGCCGGGCAGGAATCCCGAACAAAGTCCATTTGGAAGACCGTTTACGGATGCATCCACACTTCTTTTGTCTTATCGGTGTTTGCCTTCTATGGGGCATATTCCCAATACAGAGGGGCCTGGGAGCACTTCATCAAGCCCAAGTGATACGTTTGGCACGGCAGGGGTCTGGCGTTCCAAGATTACCTGCCAACTTTTTGAGGATCTTGGCAGGAAACATGGAATTTCGGCCTGTATTATGAAATATTCCAAGAAACCAGCCAACTTTCGGTAATTCTTGGCAGGTAATCTTGGAATATGGTTGTTTGAGCGCACAAATGCTCTGTTCGGGCATCCGTTTTGTCGAAAAAGGCTTGCCAAACAGGGAACCGCCAAATCCGAATGCGGTCAAAAACGGCTTGCCGTGTTATAATTCTTTTTGACTAAAAATAAAGGGGACCTTATATGGCACTTTTTGGAAAGAAAAAAGACGAGAATAAACCCGAGGAGCAGAACGTACAGAACAGCGCAAGCTCCAAGGAGATGGACATAATCCTCCAGGCACGCAAGGAGGAAGAGGAAGAACGAAAGGCGAAGATCGCGGAGCGCGAGGCTGAGCAGCAGGAATACAGGGAAGCCGTCGCGGCGGACATGACAAAGGCTGCCGAAGCGGCTTCCGACGTCATCTCGATGTTCCCCGCAACTGACGGAAACGAGCGCTTCTTCATGCTCGTCGACGCGAACGTTTACACCGATCCCGTCATTGAAGGCGATGAGATCGTTACCGGATACCTCCGCGGCAAGGTAAAGAAGGGCCAGGAGATCCAGGTTCTTTCGGGTCTTGATGACCTGAACCGCGTTACGGTAAACGCGATCCGCAACGACGACCGCGAACTCATAGACGAAGCATGCGACCAGAAGGTCGAATTGGAGCTCTCAAAGGGCGATTTCAAGGACCCCGAGTCTCCGGACGAGGAGAAGGAATCGAGGGTCAGGAACTTCTCGATCCTGACGAACCTTCCTGCTAAAGAGGGCGCTTCCGAAGGCATCCGCCTTCCCGCGATGCTCTGCGAATTCTCAAGATATCAGGGCGATCAGGAGTTTTTCGGCCAGCTGATGAACGCGGCAATGAAGACCGAGTTCGTCATTCCCGCAAAGGTTACGGGAGGAAACGCCCATCAGAAGAGAGTGGCTTTCGCAGGCCTGCAGCCCAAGGAAAACGGCGGCAAGCCAATGCTTCCGGCGTTCTCAGGCATGAAGGGATTCCAGAAGCATAAGGCGATGCTCACGAAGATGGGCGGCTTCAACGACGGGATCAACATGGATTTCGCGCAGCTTTGCGCCATTGCAAGGGACGAGAATCACGACGGATGCGTCGTCGATCCCCTCGGCCCGGTCATCTTCTCGCTTCCCAAGCCGGTGCTCGACACTGCGGTCAACACGATCCAGTACCATTATCTTTTTGGCGAGAACAAGACCGCTGAGACGATGAGGCCCGCTCCGCAGGAAGCTGAGAAGCCTTCCCCGAAGCTCAAGGAATACAACGTCGTGAACCTCGTTCCCGGCGGCGAGTCCAACTACATTCAGGACGCCGTCAAGAAATTCGGCGGATCGCACGCTGACATCGTAAAGATCTTCGTCGTCATGATCGTTGCGGTTGAAGACCCTCAGGACAAGGCATACATCTGCATCGTGGACTGCCCGAAGGAAAAGTTCGACGTGAACTGCAAGGGCCTTGAGAAGGTCATCAGGCCTTACATGAGAACGATCAGGAACCTCCAGTTCCGTCCTTACGACAAGGAGCAGTTTAACGACGAGTTTGCCGAGAGATACCCTTGGACGTACAACAAGCTTTCATTCTGAGGTACTGATGAATTACTACTACATTGACTTCGAAAACGTAAAGACCGCGGGCCTCAAGGGACTGGACAGCCTCCCGTCCTGCGACACCGTGAAGATCTTTGCCAAGGGCGGATCCGACCAGTTGAAGTTCAATGACGTCAAGACGCTGATGGCCGCAAAGGCGACCGTCGCCATCGAGGACGTGGTCACGGGCACCAAGAACGCCCTGGACTTCCAGCTTTTGGCTGACCTCATGATCGACTGCGTGAAGAGGGCGGGAATGTCTCCCGCGCCGAAGTTCATAATCATATCGGCGGATCACGGTTACGATCCGGCGATAACGCAGATGAAGAAGCGCAGCGTAAACAACGTTTACAGGGCGGTCTCGATAAAGGACGCCGAGAACGGCAATTTCGCGGGAAGGGAACAGAAGCAGGCTCCGAAGCAGGCCGCAAAGCAGGAGCAGAAGCAGGCCGCTAAGCAGGAACCCAAACAGACTCCGAAAAAGGCTGAAGACCAAAAGCAGGACGAAAAGCCCGCACAGCCCGCAAAAAAGCCTCAGAGAAGGGCTCCGGCAAAGAAGGAGACGCCGGCTTCCGCCGAAGCCGTTTCCGTTGAGAAGCCCGCAAAGAAGCCTTCCACAAGGCGCGTTCATTCAAGGACGATCAACAAGGCCGACAAGCAGGACAAAAACCCGCAGTAAGGTTTTCGTCTCTGTGTTCACGAAAAGGGACACGGATTTGGCAAAATACATGTCCCTGGTCGTGAACCGAAGTGTCTGCTCATATCAGTGTGCGTAAAAGTGTCACAAAATCTGCAAAAATCGGTACACGAAAAAGCAAACCGAGGCTGATTTGCCGAAAAGTGTACCTAAAAACGGGAAAATCGTGACACTTTTAGTGACACCCGTGGTCGCAACCTTTATCAAAAAGGATACACCAATTCGTTTAAATCAGGTACCAAAACAGGTACTTTCCGCGTTTACCAAAGATAACTGCCCCAATAAGTGAAATAATTAACATCTTCGTTAAACAAAACTGTTTTCGCGCGTGATAAAATTACGCGTGGGATAGATCTATATGTGCTGATTTATAGGGACGGATTATGCTTCAAGTCAAAGACATCCGCAAGGAATACAAGACGGGAAATCTTGTTCAGAAGGCGCTCGACGGCGTCTCCCTTAATCTGCGCGACAACGAATTCGTAGCGATCTTAGGACCTTCGGGTTCCGGAAAGACAACGCTCCTCAACATAATCGGAGGCTTAGACCGGTACGATTCCGGCGACGTCATAATAAACGGGATATCGACGAAGAAGTACAAGGACAGGGACTGGGATGCCTACAGGAACCACACGATAGGATTCGTTTTCCAGAGCTACAACCTGATCCCGCACCAGACGGTCCTCGCAAACGTCGAACTCGCATTAACGATCTCGGGCATCGGCGCCAAGGAAAGAAAAGCGAAGGCTTTGGCGGCGCTCGACAAGGTCGGGCTCAAGGATCAGGCACACAAGAAGCCGAACCAGATGTCAGGCGGACAGATGCAGCGCGTCGCCATCGCAAGGGCGCTCGTAAACGACCCTGACATCCTGCTTGCGGACGAGCCGACGGGCGCACTCGATTCTGATACGAGCGTTCAGGTCATGGACCTTTTGAAAGAGGTCGCAAAGGACAGGCTCGTCGTCATGGTCACCCACAATCCCGAGCTCGCGGAAGAGTATGCGACAAGGATCGTCAAGGTCAAGGACGGAAAGATCATCGATGACAGTGATCCGTTCAAGCCTGAGGATTCCATGATCAAGCCTCCCGTTCACAAGCGCATCGGCAAGGCTTCGATGGGCTTTTTAACCGCTCTCGCATTGAGCTTCAACAACCTCCTGACGAAGAAGACGAGGACCATTCTCGTTGCATTTGCGGGCTCGATCGGCATCATCGGAATCGCTTTGATCATGTCGCTTTCAAACGGCGTAAACAAATACATAGACGACACGGAGAAGAAGACGCTGTCTCAATATCCGTTGCAGATCGACGCTTCGTCGGTTTCGCTGATGCAACTCATGATGGTCAACACCGATAACTGGACTGAATCCGCACCCGGTACGATTACCGAGGTTCCGAGCGTTTCGCAGCTCCTTTCCACGGTAAAGAGCAACGACCTCATTTCATTGAGAAAGCATTTTGACACGAAGACGCCCGAGATTTACGAGCTTTCAAACGGCATTGAATACAAGTACTCGATACAGCCGCAGATCTACGACTATAACGGCAAGACCGGTGACTACAGGAAGGTCAATCCGAACGATGACTTCAATTCCATGGGTCTTACGTCATCGAGCGTTTTCACTTCCGCATACACGATGAACGTGTTTTTCGAGCTTCCCGAAAACGACGAGCTCTACATAAACCAGTATGAAGTAAAGACCGGAAGGTGGCCCGAGAACTCAAACGAGGCTGTACTCGTCCTTACGCAGAACGGCAACGTCAGCGACTACATTGCTTACGTTTTCGGGCTCAGGGACAGGAAGGAATTAGACAAGATGATCGACGATTTTTCAAACGGAAAGACCGTCTCATCCGATCAGAAGAATTACACTTGGTCTTACAATGATTTCATGGGCAAGACCTTTAAGGTCGTTCCGGCTTATCAGTTCTACAAGTACGATGAGACGCACAAGATCTATTCCGACATGAGGAATGACTCAAAATTCATGAACAACGTCCTTAAGGGTTCACGTGACCTCAAGGTCGTCGGCATCGTCCAGCCGAAGGATGGCGAGGACATTATGATGCTCAATTCCGGCGTCTATTACGGCAAGAACCTCGTTGAAGAACTGCGCGCCATGTCCGAGGATGCGGCCGTCGTAAAGGCTCAGAAAAATGACCGTGATACGAACGTCCTTACGGGCGTCAGGTTTGACGACGAGAACGATGATTTCGACATGGGCGACATGTTCTCGGTCGACCAGGACAAGATGAAGGACGCATTCAAGTTTGACGAGAAGGCCCTGAAACTTGACAAGAACAAGCTCACCGACCTTAACGGGATAGACTTCCAGAAAGAGCTCAAGGACGCGATGCCCAAGATGAACTCAAAGGACATTTCGTCGATACTCAAGAACGTTAAGCTCGAGGTCAACCAGGACGAGCTCGGCAAGCTCATGAACAGCGTAATGAACGGCTATCTTGCTTATGCAGCGAAGGACCCTTCGACGAATTACAAGAACATGCCCGAAGCGTTTACCAATTATCTGAACTCGTCAGAAGGCAAGGCCCTGATCCGCGAGCAGATAATGAAGTTAGTCAAGGAGAGCATCGGCGACGTATCGCAGAAGACTATCAAGAAGGCGAGCGACGCGATAATGGACGGGTTTGCCGAGTATGCCGTAAAGCACAATCTTGACATCGCTTCGCCGGACAACCTGAGCCGCTACATGGCGCAGTTCATCTCGAGCGACGAGGGCAAAAAGCTCGTTAACAAGCAGATGGACATGATCACCAACGAGCTTTTGGGCAACGTTAAGATAACCGACAAACAGATGAGCGCGTTCGTAAAGGCGCTGACTAACGGATACCAGTCTTACGCTGAAAAGAACAACCTTCCCGATCCCAAAAAGCTCACGTCATCCTTTACGAAATACGCGCAGAGCAAAGAGGGCTCAAAGCTCATCACCGAAGGCGCAAAGAAGGCCGTGAACGTCGACGCGATAATGAAACAGGTGACCAAGAACGTCAATTCGTATTCGCAGTCGATGGGAAGCCAGATCGGCAAGGCGATGAAGGGCATTTTCCAGAAGGTCGCCGTGCAGATCGGAAAGAACGTCACCAACGCGATGAAGGACACTTTCTCGGATCTTGGCAGCGCTTTCATAATCGATGAAGACGCGATCGCTTCTGCATTCAAGATGAACATGGACCAATCGCAGATGGAATCGTTCATTGCTGAGATGATGGGCGGAAACAAGACTTCCGCAGACGCGAACCTTGCCGCTTTCGGATACTGCGCGGTTGACGACCTGAGCTCGATAACCATATATCCGAAGGACTTTGAGAGCAAGGACAAGATCGTAAAGATCATCGAAGATTACAACAAGGCGGTCGAGGCTGAAAAGGGCAAGGACGAAACGATAAGCTACACGGACGTCGTAGGCGCTCTGATGAAATCCGTCACGAAGATCGTCAACACGATATCCTACGTCCTCATCGCGTTCGTCGCGATCTCGCTCGTGGTATCCTCGATCATGATCGGCGTCATCACTTACATCAGCGTACTCGAGCGCCGCAAGGAGATAGGCATTCTGCGTGCCATGGGCGCGTCAAAGCTCAACGTCGCGCAGGTATTCAATGCGGAGACGATCATCACCGGATTCCTGGCGGGACTCCTCGGCGTTGGCATTTCATTGCTGCTGCTCATACCTGGAAACTATCTGATCCACAAGATCGGCGACACGGAGGCGGTCAATGCTTCGCTGCCGCTGCTCGCAGCGGTTGCGCTGATAATCTTAAGCGTGATACTGACGCTGATCGGAGGAATAATCCCTTCAAAGACCGCGTCGAGACAGGATCCGGTCACTGCGCTCAGAACAGAGTGATGATACGGATCGCTCAGCCGGTCTTCTTTTCTTTGATCTCAGACTTTTTGGCGTACATGCGGTCATCGGCAAGGCGCTCGGTCATTGCGAGGCTCATTCCGCCGCCTTCATAGACGGCCATACCGCAAGGGATCGACAAGGGTATCTCGGGCCTTTCGTTTTCGTTGTAGTCCTCGATGTATTTTTCAAAAAGCTCAACGGCCTTGTCGTATTCCTTTTCAACGTCAGGGCCCGTCATAATGGCCATGAACTCATCGCCGCCGGTCCTGAAGCACCAGGTTCCCGCGAAGGTTCCGAAGGTTGACTTGATGGCGTCAGAAGCTGCAATGATGCGCCTGTCGCCTTCGAGGTGGCCGAATTTGTCGTTGACCTTCTTGAGGTCGTTTACGTCGAACTGGACGATGAGGCATCTGCCTGAACCGCCGCTCTGAAGGACGTCTTCACACTCGTTGAAGGCGAGGCGGTTGGAAAGTCCCGTCAGGCCGTCGACCCTTGCGAGCCTTGCCTGGATGTCGGACTCAAGGCTGCGCTTGTTCGTCTCGATGAGGGAAGTCGTCTCATAGATCAGAAGGACGATGAAGAATACCGTCAGACCGATCCTCGTGGCGGCCGCGGTGTCTTCCTCCCAGCCGGGCAGATAGTAGCGGATGATGTCGATCGTTCCCGTCGTGAAGAGCACGCCAAATGCAAAGACCATATAGCGGTACCTGTTGTCGCGCTCCTTGTCGAGCTTCATCTCGCGCACGAACATGAAGATCATGAATCCCGTGACGATCGCGATTATCGCGTGCGACAGGATGAGGATGTTGTGGAAGTCGGTTATTCCGGTTATGAGGCACAGCAGACACAGTACGAAGTTGCCTGTAACGAGCCACAGCGTGATCTTTACGAGATGCGAATTCAGGTTCTCCGTCATTGCGGAGAAAAAGAGCATGGCGGGCACGGGCAGCAGAACGAGGCACATGTGCTCCATAAGCCTGATTATTCCCGGGTTCCCCGTAACGAGGAACATGATGTGCGTTCCCGTATGCGTGTAAAGCGCAAGCACTATCGCCATCGTTCCGAGCGACATCGTCTCGATCATCTTCGTAGGCCTTCTGTTTTGGAATGAACCGAAAATGACCATCAAAATTCCGAGGAACAGGGATGAGAAGCTGAGAACGAACTTCCAGAAATTCCTGTGAAGTATTCCTTTTATGAAAGAGGCGCCGCTTTCCGCATGCATGTCGCGGAAGGAAGTCCAGTCGCCCTTGAGAAGGGATTCGTATTCGATCGTCAGGGTGCGGCTTCCGTCGAATTCGGGAATGTTTACGACGTGGATGTATTCGCCGTAGTAATCACCATAGATCGGACGGAGCTTTGGCTTGAAGTCGTAGATGAGTTCCTTGTCCAGGAAGATCTTGAAATTGAGATTGCAAGTGGAGAAGCACAGGTCTGAACCGTTGAAGGTCGACCACTTGATCTCCTTGGACATGGAGATGGAATTCACGGGATCGAAAACGGGTTTTGCGGGATCGGCCGGCTCGCCCTCCCTTACGTTCGGGCTTCCGCCGCCGTTGTAGAACCAATTGTCAGTGACGGGATAGTTCGGCGAGTATATGTTTCCATCGGGTATGCTGAACACGAATAACAGCCCCAGAAGGACTGTGGCTATTGCAACTATCACCAGATTGATATATGCATAAGTCTTTTTCATTGGACGGACCGCCAGGTCGGTTGTGTGCAATCAAAATCCCTATTAAGTATAACACCTTGTTTTACTTTATAAAATCCGGTTGCCAAAAAAGAGGCCGCCATAAGGCAGCCCCCTTGTAAAGCGCAGGTTTTCAGACGGTCATTTCCAATGCTTGAGCTGTGAGAGCAATCCGTCGTACTGAAGGCGTCTGTCGGAATCGTCAAGGTTCTCGGGATTGGGCATGTGCTCCATCAGAAAGTCGAGGAGGGCGTCCTTAGACTGATAAACGAAATCGCCGTCCGTGTAGCACCATTTGCAGTAGTCTTCGTTGAAGAAGCCATCGGGCTCGCGGCTGATGTCGCCGTCGTCGTACAGGGGCATTCCGCAGCACTGGCAGTAAAGCTGCCTCGGGCTCCCGAGAAGCGTGTTGATCGACACGTTAAACTCTCTGGAAAGGATCTTCAGCGTCTCGGTGTTCGGCTGGGTCTCGCCGGTCTCCCAGCGGCTTACCGCCTGGCGCGTGACCAGAACCCTTTCAGCGAACTGGTCCTGAGTGAGGTGATTTTCCTCTCTTATCTTTTTCAAAATATCCTTGGTATCCATGTCGTGGTCTCCTTTGCTCTTGATGGCTCCATTATGGATTCCGCAAGGCTCTCTGACAAGCAACGCGTTGTTGCACATTCGTTGTTGACAAATGGGAATAATTTTGTAAAATTGAAAACGATTTTCAATTTCAAATGGAGAAACGTCATGGTTAAAAAGATTTTTGCAGCTCTGCTCGGACTGACACTTGCCGTAACTTCCGCAGGCTGCGCGGGCAAAACGGGTAATGGCGGCAAGGGAATTAAGGTAGTGTGCGCGACGGCTCCGCTTTACGACTGGGCACGCCAGATCACCCAGGGCACGGACGGCACCGACCTTTCGCTCGTTATCGGAAACGGTACCGACCTCCATTCATTCCAGCCTTCCGCTGCGGACATCATATCGATCAAGAATGCTGACGTGTTCATCTACGTTGGCGGCGAGTCCGACGGATGGATCAGGGACGCTTTAAAGGAATCTGCAAATAAGAACCAAAAGGTCGTATGCCTCATGGACGTCCTCAAGGATTCGATCGTTGAAGAGGAAGTCGTTGAGGGCATGCAGGGCGAAGACGAAGATCATGACCACGATGACCACGACGACCACGATCACGACCATGAAGAGGAAGGCCCTGAGTACGATGAGCATATCTGGATGTCATTAAGGCTCGCTTCCAAGTCATGCAAGGCTATTGAAGAGGCGATCGCTTCCGTGGCAACAAAGGACGCGGAGAAATTCAAGGCAAATCTTGACGCTTACACCGCAAAGCTTTCAGCGCTCGACAAGCAGTATGAAGACATGGTCAAGGGCGCAAGGCTCGACACGATGGTAGTCTGCGACAGATACCCTTTCAGATATCTTGCGGAGGACTACAAGCTCAAGTACAGCGCCGCTTTCGTCGGATGTTCGGCCGAGACCGAAGCTTCTTTCGAGACCGTGAAATTCCTTGCGGACAAGATCAAGTCGCTTGATTGCAAGACGATCCTGACGATCGAAAAGTCTGACGGAAAGATAGCTAAAACGGTCATCGAGACTTCGGGCAAGAGCGACGTCAAGGTCGAGGCTTTGGATTCTATGCAGGCCTGCGGAAAAGAGCTTGATTACCTCTCCGTAATGACAAGCAATCTCACGGTACTCAAAGACGCGCTTTCCTGACATTGTCAGGGACAAACCTGCCGGTCAGTTGAATATATTTTTGAGAGTGATATTATGTTGCGGGCCTTTTGAAGGCTAATAAATCAAAAAGGTGATGAACCATGAATAAAAGAATGATGGCAGCGCTTATGGCAGCAAGCATTATGGTTTCCTTCACGGCATGCAACACGGCGAAACCCGCCGAGACGACTACAGAAGCCACGACCGAGGCAACGACTATCGCAGAAGAGGCCACGACTACTGAGGAAACGACGGAAGAAACGACTACTTCTGAAGAGACGACTACTACGGAAGAACCGACCGTCACGGAAGAGTCCGTTATTGAGACTTCGGCAACGGCTACGACTGCAAACAAGCCTACGGCTAAGGCAAAGAAAGCTTCCGCGCCTTCAGTTCCCAAGGGATACAAAAAGCTTTACTGGGGCAAGAAGTATGGCGGTCATAAGGTATATATCGTCTACAACGAAAAGAAAGGCAAGGCTTTATACATGGGCTGGTGGAAGAACAAGTGGGTCACCCTCTGGCATGATGAAGCCGGTGATGATTACGAGGCTTGGGAAATCCAAAAGCCAGGTGGTACGACTTACTACGAAGTAGGAAATTGATTTCAGAATATTCAGAGCTTTTTCAGGATGACGGAGTAATTTCCGTCATCTTTCATTTCCATCACCATATAGGTCCTGGGAGACCCTGCGCGCGGCAGCGAAATGCTCCCGGGATTCAATACCCTGATGCCCGCGGATGCGTAAGGATCTGCCTCGTTATAGTACTTGTCATAGGCTTTCACGGAGTCGCCCCAGTTGTCGTAGGGAACGTGCGTGTGTCCGAAAAGAGCGATGTCGCACTCCTGCGCGGCGGCCGAGAGACAGAGCTCGTTAAGGCCGTAACCGACGAATTCCCTGTGACCGTGGCAGCAGTAGAACTTGTGGCCTTTGAGCGGGAAGACCGCCCTGTCGCGCAGTTCAGAGGAACCTGAATATCTGTCGCAGTTGCCCTTGATGAATATGCAGGGCGTCTTTGGAGATCCTGCCCACAAAGCGACCGTTTTCTCATCATCTTCGATGTCGCCAAGATGAATGAGCATGTCAGGCCTCTCGCGTTCTATCGCGGTCTTTAGGTTGGCGTTTACGCGGTGTGAATCACTGACGATAAGTATCTTCATAAGAAATAGTAATCAACGTCCCAGCCGGGAATGCAAGGGGTATGGCGCATATAAATGCGGTAATCGTCCCGTATCTCAAACACCTTTTCGGGTATTGCGAAAAGGTCTTCACTCTTGTGGTAGCACGCGATCTTCAACTGCGGTTTGTTGTTCCTGATCGTATTTCCCGCGCCTTCAATGGCCGCGATCTCGCTTCCTTCGACGTCAAACTTTATGAAGCTTGCGTTCTTGCCGTCTTCAAGCGAATCCACGGTGACCTTGGCGATCTCGCGTCCTGTGTTGGTTTTGGCGGCTCTGGTTCCGCGGCCTCTGGAATTGGTGATCATTGCGGTGCCGCATTCATCTGAGATGAGCGCGTTTACGCAGGTTACGGGGATGTTTAATGAATCAGCACACTCCGTAAGTTTCTTGAACGAATGGCGCTCGGGCTCGACTGCGGTTGCAGAAGAGAATTGGGGAAACGTTTTCGTGAAGCGCAGGAGCGTGTCGCCCCTGTACGCGCCAAGGTCAATGAACGAGCCGTTTTCCGCGAACGGGCCCAGAAGCGAGTCTGCTTCATCGGGCGTGACCTCGCAGTTTCTGAGGTATTCTATGCATCCCGAAAGCTTGTAATCCACAAGGTTTCTGAAGCACTTGCGCGACTCGTCGTCAGCGAGCCTTTCATACACTTTTTCAAGGCGATCCTTATTGCGCGTTACGAAATCCATGTCAAAGACTTCGCCGCCGCAGACCGGCACGTCGGGGGCATACAGCTCATGCTTTTCTTCGATCGAATATACGTAAGAGAGAACGTCAGGCAGGGGAGAACCAAATGCGACGAGGACGATGAAGTCAGAGAGGCGCGTGGAAACCTCTTCAAAGGATTCCACTTTGAAGTTTCTGAAAAAGCGGCCTTCCCTCACAAATCCCGGGCTTGCGAACACGCCTGAGATCAGGCGTTCCAAAGATCGCCTTGTCAGTTCGTCCATTATCTTGTCGGCGCCGTCGCCGGTACCGTAGATGACGAGCGGCCTGTTTTCCTTTTCAAGATAAGACCAGAGATCGATTGTCGTTTCACAGAATTCCATTGATTTGAAATATACCACATTGT
Source organism: Clostridiales bacterium (assembly GCA_017617935.1). Lineage (GTDB taxonomy): Bacteria > Bacillota > Clostridia > Saccharofermentanales > Saccharofermentanaceae > Saccharofermentans. The sequence goes on from JAFZVF010000094.1 coordinate 73,948, forward strand.
TGAACTGGTTGGCGGGACCGCCGGCAACAGGTAAAAATGGAAATTGTCAGGTTTTTACCTGTTGGTTTCTTAGGAATTTCAGTTCAAAAACCTTTCACCAACTGGTAACTTCACATGTTTTTTCGATTTTACCTGTTGGTTTTCTGTTTTATGAACCCGTGGCTTTCTAAACCAACAGGTAAAACACTGCGGTTTTGCAAAATTACCTGTTGGTCTGTGGTTTATAGACTTCCTCTAAGCCAAAACCAACAAGTAATTTCATAACTTTTGAGCATATTACCTGTTGGTAGTATCAACACATTTTCGAAATTTTACCGTTAGTGCAACATTTTGCATTTTCAGTTTGTATTATAGGTGTAGACACGAATCAAACGGAGGATACAAACATGAAAAAGAGAAGGATTACATTGATGATAGCGGCCGCGTTGGCGATGCTGTTCCTGTTTGCAGGTTGTGCATCCACGACCAAGAACGTCATGGAAATGGCTGAGACTACGGCGGCTGGAGAAGCCTACGATTACGAAGACTCTGCCGGTGCACGTTACGCGCTGGGCGTAAACTCAAAGAAGTCAAGTGCCGCGCGTGCGGCATCCGGCGATGCCGAGACCAAGGCGGAAGCTGAAGACGTAAATAATGCGCCTCAGGCCCAGTCAGGTTCACAGAACCAGACCAACCTCGATCCGGAAAAGGGAAGGCTTCTGATCAGGAACGTTTCCATGGCAGCCGAGACAAAGGAATTCGAGTCGATCCGCAAAGCGGTTGAAGACAAGGTCAAGGAACTCGGCGGATACATCGAGAATTCCGGAATCTCCGGAACAGGCAAGTCCGGGAGCCTTCGCAGGGCTAATTACACCATCAGGGTTCCCGCTGAAAAACTCGATGACCTGATCGCAACGGTTGGCAGCAACTGCACCGTAACCAGCACGAATGAGAGCACGACGGACGTTACGCTCAGCTATGTTGACACGAAGGCAAGACTCGAATCCCTCAGGGTTGAGCAGAAGCAGCTCACCGAACTCCTGAGCCAGGCCAAGGACCTCGATTCCATCATCGTTCTACAGAACAGGCTTACCGAAGTCAGATACCAGATCGAATCCGCTGAGTCCACGCTCCGCGTTCTTGAGAACCAGGTTTCTTACGCGACGCTCCAGCTCAATATCAAAGAAGTCCTTGAGGTAAAGCCTCAGGAAGCACCTCATGTTGATACATACGGCGAGAAGCTCGTCAAGACCTTCAAGAACTCCCTTAAGGCCATCGGCGAATTCTTCAAGGGACTCCTGCTCGTAATCGTCGCACTGTCACCCGTTCTCGTTGTGATGATCATCATCGCCATCGTCGTACTCTGCATCGTCTTTAACGCAAGGAAGAAGAGAAGGGCAAGGGCCGCCGCTGCGAATGCCGTTGCCGCAAAGCCTACTGAAAAGGCGCCTGCCGCTGCAGTAAAGAACGAAGAGAAGAAAGAGGAAAAGGAATAAGGCCTTCAGAACTCTCTGACTGAATAATCACACTCGGCTGCGAAGCTCTCCCACTTATCGGGATCTCCGCAGCCGATTTCATCATAGACCGCGCAGGTCAAAAAACCGCCGCTCCTGGCACCTGAGGCGGCTGCCTGGACGTCGTCGAAAACAAGCGCTTGCGAAGGCGTGATCGAGGTGCCCCTTGCGTTTACGTAATTCAGTACTTTGAGGAAGATGTCAGGCGATGATTTGTCGATCTTTTTGCCGACGTCCTCCAACGTTATCACCGCTTCGAACATGCTTAAGACATCATTCTTTACAAGTGAGGAAACGGCATTGGTCCTGTTTAAGGCCGTGGCGACGCCCAGCTGGAAGCCGAGCCTTTTCGCCTCGTCGAGATATGCTTTCACGCCCGGCTTGAGCTCGACTTCGTCCCTATAAAAACCGATGACCATCTTGTCCCATTCTTCGATGATCTCGGAAGGGGAAAGGGGGAGCTTATATCTTCTTTGCGTATAGAGCGCGGCCTCGTCGATCGACGCGCGCTTTACGAAGTCGGTGTAATCAGGCGTCACTTCGTATCCGTAGCGCCCGAGAAAATCAACGTCGACCTTGAACCACACGTTCATGGAATCCAGGAGCGTGCCGTCCAGGTCAAAGACCAGGAGCTTCACGCCCTTTGCTTTAAGTTCTTTTAATGCAGGATAATCAGACATCAGTGCATGAAGTCAAGCTTGCCCTTAAGTCCGTTAAGGGCGGCTTCCTTCTTCTCCTGGAATTCTTTTTTGTTGTTCTCGATCAGGTTGTTGCCATATGAATCGATCGAAACGATAAGCGGTCCGAACTTCTCGGCCTTGAGCTTCCACATCGCTTCGGGCATGCCTAAGTCAAGCCACTCAACGCCTTCAACGTCAACGCATTCCTCAGCCGCAACGACTGCGCAGCCGCCCGGGAATATCGTGTGTATCGCGCAGTTGTCAATGCAGCCTTGAGTCGTCTTGGGGCCCATGCCGCCCTTGCCGATTATTATCTTTGCTCCTGTTGCCTTAAGGAATTCAGCCTGTGCCTTTTCCATTCTCATGGAGGTCGTGGGGCCTACGCTGATGACCTTGTACTTGTCAGGCTCGCCTTCAGCTGAGATCTTTTTCATGATTGGACCAGCGTGGAAGATGGCCTTGCCCTTGAGGTCGACGGGCGATTCCTTGCCGCCTACGACGACCCTGATGTGAACGTCATCACGGCCCGTCGTAATGTCGCCGGTGAGATAGATGACGTCGCCGATACGTACCCTCCTGATGTCTTCATCAGACACGGGAGTTGTGAAATAAAACGTGCTCATAATGTGACTCCTTTGTGCGTGAAGAAATCGTATGTGAAGTCGGGACCTATCCTGATGCCTGCCCTTCTGTGAGCCCAGCATGCGGTCGAAAGGCCCATCGCGAGAGTAGCGGGATGCCTTGCGGCCTGCTCGATGTTGACTCCCATGACCGAGAGCTTTCCGCCGAATCCGCCGGGGCCAAGGCCGATCGAATTGAGGCCTTCTTCGAAATCCTTTTCCATCTGAGCGGCCTTGGGATTTTCGTTGTGCGATCCTACGGGACGGAGCAGAGCCTTCTTGGAAAGCTTTGCCGCGACTTCAGCCGAGCCTGCGATGCCGATGCCTACGAGGCAGGGAGGACATGCGTTTACGCCGTATGAAGTCATCTGGTCGAAGACCGCCTTAGCGATTCCGTCATAGCCTTCGATTGGCATTAAGACCTTTGCCATTCCGGGAAGGGAGCATCCGCCGCCCGCCATGTAGAAATAGAGTTCAAGCTGGTCGCTGTCCTTTACCAATTCCCAGTCGATCCAAGGAACCTTGTGACCGACGTTGTTGCCCGTGTTGAACTCGTCGAAGACCTCGACGGCGTTATGTCTGAGAGGTGCCTTTACGGTTGCCTTTTTCACCGCTTCGACAAGCGCGTCTTCCACCTCATCAAGATAAGGGAACTTCGTTCCGACCCTTGCGAAAAACTGCGGGATGCCGGTGTCCTGGCATGAAGGCCTGCCGAGCTTGTCGGCCATCTCCATGTTCTTTTTCATGACGTTGTAGATCTCGGGAGCAAAGCCCTCGTTCTCGATCTCGGCCATCTCGGAAAGCCTCTTGCGGACGTCGTCCGGAAGGTGTCCCGAAGCGTGGCAGATGAATGAACAGACGAGATCTGAAAGCCTCTCTGCGGCAGCCGTATCGTGTGACATTACAGTTGTCCTCCGTGCGTGATTTTCTCCGCCTATTATAGCAACAGAGCAAGCTTGTTGTGGGGGTGTAATTCGTAAAAGAATTTTTCTATAATTAAATGTAACGAAACCCGACCACCGAGAAGGTCAGCAACGGGGGTGATGACGACATGAAGAGCTTATTTCGCAAAAGAGCCGAACGCGAGTGTAAGATCTGGATCAAGAACTGTACTGAGTCAGATGCGCCGCGTCTCGCTTCTGAAACGTATCCGGCTGACGTTAAGATCGATGAAGACGTTAACTGGTCAGGCGATCCGCTGAATCTCACACTTGATTACTACCGCCCGTTCAACGTTGACAGTTCGAAAGAGTGTTTTCTCCTCATTCACGGCGGCGCGTTCTGTTATGGCACAAAGGTTTTGGACAAGTGCTTCGGGATGCATCTTGCGAGGTACTCCGGGATTCCCGTAGCGAACATGGATTACACGCTGATGCCCGAGGCGGGACTGTCTAAGATCGTCGGCCAGATATTCAAATGCATGAACTTCCTTACCGCGAATTACGGCATACAGACTTTTCATCTTACCGGTGATTCTGCTGGCGGTTATCTTGCGATGATCTCAGCGCTTGCCGCAAGGAACAGCCACATTGCGCATGATCTCTGGGTATTCGAAAAACTCAAGGGAAAAGTGGTTTCGACAAGCCCCATATGCGGCGGATTCAGATACCCGCCCAAAGGCTTCCCGGCTATCTTTTTTGAGGAAGCTCAGACTGAACACCCGAAGGTCAAGCAGCGCCTTCCTGATTACGTTTACGACATCTCAAAGATTGCAGTACTCGACAAGGACCTCAAGGTCTGCCTGATCACCGGCGAGGACGATTTTCTCCGCGAAGACAATCACAAGCTGAAGGAAATCCTGTCTGACGCATTGTTCTACGATGCGGATAATGAAGGCGAACTTCACATGCATCATGTTTTCCCGATCGCTCATCCCGAGTGGCCGCAGTCCGTCAAGGCGATACAGCTGATCACGGACAACGCGACGAGGAAGGCTTAAATCCGCCGAGTGCGAAAAAAGTGTTCAAAAGCTCCTGAATTGAGCACAAAAAAGTGCAATTCCGATAAAAGTGACTAAAAAAGTGCTCAAAACCATCGATTTTGAGCACTTTTTTTGCAATTACAGTCTTGGTCACCCGGAGTCTTACGCCTGTTCAGGCTCCGCCTCGTCCTTGACGCCCTGCGTGACTTCGCGGGTCTGGTGGATCAGCTTTGACACGGGCTTGTAGATGAAGAAGGTGACTACCGATACGACGATTCCCTTGAAAAGATTGAAGGGGACGAAGGCGAACAAGAGCAACGTCAGCTCATCCTTGATGAGGGGATTGACTTTGGCACTCGAGCCAATGATCGCTTCCATGGGGAAATTCATTACCGAACCATAGAGCGGCAGGTTGATGAATGCGTTGACCGGGACTGCGATTATCACGAGTGCCAGCGTGCCGATCGCCATTGAGACCGCCGCGCCCTTCCTTGTGTGGAGCTTAAGATAGACAAGGCCTGAGAAGCCTACGAAGATGGAACCCGTGATGAAGTTGGAAAGCTCGCCGATGCCCATCGTTGCGCTGAAGGGCAGGTGGATCAGGTTCTTTAAGAGCTCGATGACGATGCCCCAGACAGGGCCCAACGCAAATGCTCCAACTAGAACCGGGATCTCGGAGAAATCGAACTTAAGGAACGGGGGCATTAACGGGAGCGGCACTTCAAGATACATGAGGATGAAGGCCATTGCCGTGAGGATCGCCGTGACAGTGATGCGGCGGATCATTGCCTTACGGCGTGATTTAGCGTCGGCGAGGCCGACAGTTGCAGGGGTGGAAACTGACATGTAAACACTTCCTCTCTTCCGGACTTTACCGTCGGCCGCAGAGTCTCACTGCGTCAATCCTGCATGTAGAAATTTTACAGGACTTGCGGACTTCCCTACCCAAGGGTCACCGCCGGTCGGAGAATTACGCTCCGCCTTGGACGCCTCAATTATACCCGCAGGAGCGGGTTTGTAAAGTGGGATTTTCAGCCTTCGGGATATTCGTCCTTGGGCTTGTTGTAGAAGACCTTGTCAACGAACGCAAAGCAGACCAGAATGCCGTGGCTGTAGAACTTGAAGATCTTGAAGCCTGGAGCGTGTCTCATTATGGCGTCTATCTTGTTGTCGGGTTCCTCGATGACGAGCCTGTCGAAAGTCGTTTCCTTGACGTCGCTGTCCAGGATGGCCTTGAGCGTGCCGTGTTCGATGTCATCAATGACCGTGAATTCAAGCTTGCTGACCATTCCCGCGAACTCGCCCCAAGGCTGGGTGGAGAAGGACAGGTGGACGTCCTTGCCGGAAACCGCGGACATCCTCGTTATCGTGAACTTGACGTGGTCGGCGCCGGTCCTGTGGAGCTTGAAGGTGTAAATGCTGTCGCTGTGGTTGTTTACGAATGACTCGATCGGCTCGGTCGCATACTCGGTGTAGATGTCCCTCCAACGGTCGAACGGGCGCGGATAATCCTTGTCCGTGATCAGGTCGGCACGGGCCTTTGCGAGCTCTTCCTTTATGTTCGCCTGGACCTGCTTGTCTCCGTATTCGTAGGACTTTTCGATCCTCTTGGAGATCGCGTAGTCCGCCTCGAGCATTACGGCGTAACGCCTGAGGCGCTGTGAGGGAAGCTCTGCCAACGCTTTGCCGAGACGGAGCGCGCAGTCTGCAAAATCGCAGCCGGCGTCGCCGTTCTCGAAATAGAACTTCGTTTCGTCGTAGAGCTTTATGTAAGTCTGGTAGGCAAGCGGCGGGTTGGGAAGGACGTACTGGCCCTTCATGAACATGTCGGCGAGCTTGTACTTGGCTTCGATTATGTTGAAATTCGATGCAACGGAATAGTAGAAGAAAGCCTTCTCGTAATCGGGCGTTCCGTCGATCCTTCCGTAGTAGTGGATGTAGCCCAATGTGTTTGCCGCATAGCCGAAACTGAACTTGCGCCAGAGGATCTCGAGAAGCCTTGCGGATTCCTTGAAATCGGAGGCATAAACGGCATTGCCGCCGTAGCATGCGTAAGCCTTGGCTTTTAGTGCCTCAAAGACTTCCTTTTCGCACAGCTCGTCCGTGAAGGACTGGAAGAGCGTCTTGATGTCTTCAGGCGCGTCATTCAGAAGAAGGTTGTTGTCCCAGTGGTTGATGAAGGCCGTCTTCTGCGGAACGGTGAACCTGCGCTCCGTGACGGGGAGGTCCTTGTCTTCCTGGAAAAGCTCGATCATGTTGATCATGGAATCGACGTCGAGGTAATTCGTCAGCGGAAGCGGCTTGTAGGGAAGCTTCTTGTCGAGGTCCGAATGCGCGATCACCGCGAGAATGGTGATGAGGACGTCCTCCTCGGTCATGGGGATCGTCGGAAGCTCGACCTTGGTCATGGAATCGGGATCGGGTCCGAAAAGCTCGTCCAGACAAAGGTTGTGGAAGAAATACACGATTACCGGATACCACCAGTCGTAAAGGAAGTCTTCCAGGGAAACCTCGTCGTCCGCGAAGTGGGAAAGGGCGATCCTCAAGTCTTCGAGCTGCATCGGATAGTCGACTTCGCATTGGACGTCGAAACCGTTGGAGGGGTACGCGTCGCCCTCGTTGCCGCCGACAAGGTCAAACCAGCCGATGTCATAACGGCAGAAGTCGATAAGCTTCTGCTGTGTCACGAAAATATATGGTTGGCTCTTGTTTTTACTCATGTTCCCGTTCCTTTAGTCAAATACGGTCTCCCAGGTTTCCGCCCTGAAAGCCTTGAGGCAAAGCTCCAATTGTGCCGGACTGCACTTGTGAGTGTTGAGCTCGGGCAGGCCGTCCATAGGAAAATAACGGGCTTCGGTCGTCTCGATGTTCGGGGCGAATTCCCCGCCGAGGTCGCGGCAGAGAATGAAGCATTTGCAGGAAGAGAACATCGAATTCGGATTGTTGTTCTTCCGGTGGTCCAGGACCGCTGCGAGACGGTAGGGCTCTGCCTTGATCCCCGCTTCTTCAAAAGCTTCCTTCACGGCGTTTGCGCCTATCGGGAGGTTGAATTCGCACCAGCCTCCGGGCGGGTTCCATTTGCCGTCGAAGTCCTTTACCAAAAGGACCTCCTCTTTTTCATTGAAGATGACGGCCCTTGTCTCGACCTTCGGGGTCTGGTAGCCGTCATTGCCTTCGAGGAGTTCTTCCGCCTTCTCGGGGGCGATGTCCGTCCCGATCGTGAGAAGCTCTCTGGAAAGCTTCAGGATGTTCTCGTAGTGCTCTATATCGAACTTGTTGTGCGTGTACCATTTGCCCGCTGAGGCAATGGCCGCGAGTTCGTGTGCGATCTCCGACAATCTCTTATTTTCCATAAAGCGTATTTTATCACACGGAAACAAATAATAGCCATAAAGTTTTCCGACATATGTCGAAAATGTCTATTGAGAATTACGGCTGAACAATTTATAGTATTGTAGCCTGTGGCAAGAATCACCAAATATAGGAGAAAAGTCATGCTGGAACTTCAGAATATCTGCTTTCACGCTGATGACAAGGACATCCTTAAGAACATAAACCTCAAGATCGACGACAAGTTCGTCGCGATCACGGGACCCAACGGAAGCGGCAAATCAACGCTTTTGAAGATCATCATGGGCATCATAACGCCCACTTCGGGAAGGATCATCTTTGACGGCGAGGACATTACGGACCTCCCCGTCTATGAGCGCGCAAACCGAGGAATGAGCTTCGCCTTCCAGACGCCTGTAAGGTTCAAGGGAATCAGGGTCAGGGACATCCTCTCAATCGCTGAGGGCAAGCCCGTCAAGATGGGAACCTATTTAAGAGCCGTCGGCCTCTGTCCGAAGGATTATCTGGACCGCGAGATCAATGATACGCTCTCGGGCGGCGAGATGAAGAGGATAGAGATCGCAACTGCTGCCGCAAGAGGCGGAAAATTAAGCCTTTTCGACGAGCCTGAGGCGGGCATCGACCTCTGGAGCTTCCAGAACCTCATCGAGGTATTTGAGAACTTGAGGGACGTAACGAACGGCAACATCATGATCATCTCCCACCAGGAGAGGATCCTTGAGATCTCAGACAAGATCATCTATCTCAAGGACGGCGTGGTCGACAGGTATGACGACAGCGCCAAGATCATGGAAGAATTAAACATGACGCATCACAGGAACCGCAAGGGCTGTCTGATCGCGGGAGCTCAGGGGGTACACTGCAATGGATGATCTCGAGAAAAGGATCTTAAAGGAAGTCGCAGAGCTCGATTCGCTCCCCGTAGGCGCTTTCAACATCAGGAACAACGGCGCGAGCGAGGCAAGGAACTCGACCGCGAACA
>JAFZVF010000095.1 GCA_017617935.1 Clostridiales bacterium
AAGATCTCCCGGCATATCTGCACGGCATAGACGACGCCGCGCGCAGAATGAGGGACACGATGTATGAGAAACTGTCCCGATCGGAACAGTATAAGAGAAACGGGAATTATATGCACGACGTGCGGGTCTTACAGGAGATCCGTCAGATCATAGATGAAGAAATACTAAACGAACTCGTTTACGTTCAATAAAGGAGATATAGCCCTATGGAAAGAAAAGAAAACACACCTCAACGCACCGCAAGAAGGAAGTACGAAGAAGCAAACAAAGAACGGAGAAAGCAAGCCAGCGGGAATTTCGGCACAATGGTACCCCGCCCTCTTTTTGAGGAGATTAATGCTTTCTTGTCAGAGCGCGGATACAGCAAGGTCCAACTGATTGTCGCGGGATATGAAGCATTGAAAGCAGCCGCGACGCGCGAAGACGCGAAACATGGACATCCTGCCGCGGAATAGGACTTTTTCGGTGAGGAAGTTAAAAACAAAACCGAATACTTATTCTTTCAGACAAGGAGGAAAGCAATGAAGAGAGAACATAGTATTCAGAGCGATAAGGACGCGGAATAATTCCGCGGTCCGAATAAGCAAATTGAACGCGAGGAAACGAATCGAGCAAATAACGATAGAACAATTGATAACAAACGAAACAAAACGGCTTTCGGAGCAGTACGGGAAAACCTTTCTCGACTGCGAGGAGCTCGTGAAACTAACCGGTCTCGGGCGAGACAACGTGCGCGCATTGATGCACAGCGAAGGCTTCCCCGTGATGAAGGTAGGCAACCGTCAGGTGGTGAGCATTCTCGGCTTCGTCACTTGGCAGATGAAGAGTATGTTGGGAGAGGACAATGGCTGATAAGAAGAGAGAAAAGAAGAAAAAGCAAACGGTTCCCCGCCGCGGGAACAACGAAGGCTCTGTCTATCAGCGCTCGGACGGCAAATGGGTGGCGTCGGTCACCGTCGGCTACGACAAGAACGGCAAGCGAGTGCGCAAGGTCTTCTACGGCATGACGCGCACGGACGTGGTGATCAAAATGACCTCCATCCTAAACGAGAAGTTGCAAGGCGGTCACGCCTCCGTGCAAAACGACAACCTGCAAGTGCTGATGTCGGAATGGATGAGCACGTTTAAGAAGGCGGAAGTGTCGGCGCGAACCTTCGAATCCGATCTCATACGCGCGCGCATTCATATCTATCCCGCCATCGGCGACAAGAAGCTGCGCGACATCACGGCGAACACCATTCAGGCACTTCTCAACAATATGACCTTCGAAGGCTATTCCTTAGCCACCGTGCGCAAGGTGAAGTTCCTACTGAATCAGTTTTTCAACTACGCCAAGCGGAGCAAGTTCGTCATGGATAATCCCGTCGCGGATTGCATCGTGAAGTCGAGCGCCGAGCACAAGGAACACAAGACAGAGCAGTACAAGGCGATCCCGATCGAAGCGCGCGAAAAGTTCATCGAGGTCATCGGCAAGAGCGAAACGCTGAAACCGATCTGTATGACCTGTCTTTTCGCTGGACTGCGCATCGGCGAAGCATTAGCGCTTAAATGGAAGGACATCGACTTCAAGAACAAGATCATCAACGTGGATAACGCCATCACCGAGATCCCGGTCATCGACAAGCACAACAAGGTTGTGGATCGCAAGACGGTGATCTCGGATACCAAAACGGCGGCGAGCGTGCGCGAAGTCCCGATCCCCGACGTGCTGCTCCCTATTCTCAAAGAGTGGAGGGAGATCAGGAAGAAACGCCAAGA
>JAFZVF010000096.1 GCA_017617935.1 Clostridiales bacterium
AACATTCCCTGATCTTCATCAGCCCTGTGCCGAACGCCTCGATCAGGTCAAGCCTGTAAAAGACCTCCGCCAGCTTTTTGTTGCGCGGCGCCGACACGCCCAGATTGACGTCGTCGAGCGAAAACCCCCTCACCAGACCGCCGATCGTGACGAATTCCACGCGGTCGTCGAACAGGCTGATCAGGATCGAACCGCTGAAAGAATAATCGCGATGTACAAGCGAATTCAGCAGCGCTTCGCGAAGGGCTTCCACGGGATAATCGCGCGTATCGACGCGCTCCAGCCCGGGAAACGTCGAGCGGGTGCGGTTGTATCGGTCAAGAAACGCGAACGCGCCTTCAAGCTGATCGAAAAGCGAGCCGCTGAACTCGTGCCGGTCGCGGAACACGGTCTTCGTGCTGCCCTGAAACACAGCCGCCTTGATCGTGAACGGACACTGCTCAGAGAGCAGAAGCGCCAGATTCGTATACGCGCCGTCCGCGCCGATGAGACCCAGCGTGCGCATCTGCGCGCGTCCGAATGTCAGACCCTTTTTGGCAAAATATTCCCGCGCCTTGTGGAATGTCAGTTCCTGATCGATCGAACGCGCCTCTTCATAGCTGTCGCCGCTGCTTTCCCTGATCATCGCCACGATCGCAGCGTCCGACGCCGGCACAGTCGAAGCTCCCTGGCGCACGAACACCCCTTCGGGACGCACTCCCTTGCCGGCGACGTAATACGGCCGCGCCGTGCCGCGCAGAACTTCGACGCACACGATGGTCTTGCCGTCAAGCGTTTTGGCGCTCACGTCGGCAAACATCGTCAGATCAGGCTTCACCGTGTCGCGAAGGGCGTTTGTCACCTGCAGCATCGTGCCGTCGGCATCATCCACGCCGCAGACGGAACCGTCATCGTTCACGCCGATATAAATCGTGCCGCCGTCGCAGTTCGCAAACGCGATCGCCGTGTTGCGCACGCTGGCAGTGTATTCTCTTTTCAATTCAGTTGTTTTGTCTTCGATAAACATGATCATTTCGCCGCCTTTCTGATGATTCTAATAATCAGATTTCGTCTTCACGATTATTATAATCATCAGAAAGGATTCGTCAAGTCCTGGTCAGCTGTTTTTGCGATTCTGATAATCAGATTACTCAAACTTCGCACACAAGAACGCATAACAAATGCTCATGCCAACAGGCTTGAGCAACCATAAAAAACGAGCACAGACACTCAAAATGGGGTAAAGTAAAGTCATCACACCAAACTCGCCCATGGAGGTCTATGCTCATGAAAACTTTATCACACTCCTGCAAAAATGAAAAGTCTCCTCGTTCCGATGCTGTGGAGAAGCTCACGTCTCGTTTTCAATCCACCTTCAAACTCGCTTTTGCTCTCAGAGCTGCCCATGCTTACAAATCGAAAGGCGTACCGGTCTCTGAGATTTTTACCTTTCTCGTTAATCTCGCTTTCAGGAATCTCAGTCTCTTTCGAGCTCTGCAGCTCAATGATTCGTCAGCACGCTTCTCGAAGGATACCTGCTATCGTTTCCTGAACTCATCTTCTATTAACTGGAACCGTTTCCTCAATGTTCTTTCGTTGCGCGTGATGCAATGGCTTGATGCCCTGACTTCTGAGACCAGAAAGACCTCGTTCATCGTTGACGATACGCCTTTCAAGCGCAATCGTTCCCTCCGTGTCGAGCTTGCAACGTCTCAGTTCGATCATTCTACGAAGTCGTACTACACGGGCTTTCGCTGTCTTTGTCTGGCGTGGTCTGACGGAAATTCCACGATCCCCGTCGATTTCGGTCTGCTGTCGTCTGAAAAGGGTAAAACCGCTCTGGAGACTTCTTGTCCTGACAAACGCCGCAGACGTTCCTGCGGCTATGCTGCGCGCAGTGAAGCGGTATCAAAGGCAACGGAAGTGATGCTTCTGTGTTTGAAACGCGCTTTGTCACTTGGCTGCAGGGCGCGGTACGTTCTGTTCGACAGCTGGTTCACCTCTCCGGCAATGCTTTCGCATCTGCTTGAGATGAAACTGTACGCCGTCGCAATGGTGAAACAGTCAACCAAGCTGCTGTATCGTTCAGGCGGCAAACTCTGCACTGTGAAGACGATCTATGATGAGAACTGCAAACGCCGGGGACGCAGTAAGTACCTGCTGTCTGTAACAGCCGTGATGTGCAGATCGGCGACATCGGAAGCCGAAGAACTCAATATCCCTGTAAAGCTGGTATTTGTCCGCAAAAATGAAAAAGTCAGCCGCAAGGCAAAAAACTACCTTGTCCTTGTGAGCACCGATACGACGCTGACAGAAAAAGAGATCATTCAGCTGTACAGACGGAGGTGGAACATCGAGGTATTCTTCAAAATCTGCAAGACGCTGCTTCGATTTGGCAAAGAAAGCCGCAGCATCTCGTATGATGCCATGAGAGCTTCGTTGGCCATTGTCTTTGTGCGATACCTTATCCTGGCCTGGGAACAACGGGTGAATACCGATGTACGAACGATTGGCGATCTGTTCTTTGAATACGCGGAAGAACTGCAGGAAGCAGACTGGAAGGATGCGTTGCAAGCATTACTGACGGCAATCATTGTTGAGATCAATAAAAATGATGTGATCGTCAAGGTGAACATTGAAAAGTGCATCAAGTCGTTTTTAGAAAACCTGCCTGAGGATATCCGTCAAAAACTCAAATGCGCGTGATGCTGGCTTCGTAAATGTATTTCTAAGCCGTTCAGTCCGCTTGGCGGCTTGCTGCACGAGGAATTGGTATGTGCGAAGTTTGAGATCAATATCTGTAGACAGGCGTTTAGGTTCAGGAAGAAGGAGCAGGAGACTTGTTCCGCCTTTGAAAATGAAATTCAGGCCGACTTTTGCGAGCGCTTCCAAAAGGCCGAAAGCGTACAAAGCCCGTTCGATCAGGCCGGGATCTCCTTTGCTTTGCGCCTCTGAAGGTCACGGATATGCGGCTCATAA
>JAFZVF010000097.1 GCA_017617935.1 Clostridiales bacterium
AAGATCTCATGACGTGACTTCATCTCAACTTCGGAATAAACATTGTGCTTTGTGAGGAGCTCAACGTTCTTTGCATCAAGATAATGCTTGACAGCGTCAGGCAGCGTCTTGTAGTTGGAAAGGCCTCTCTTCTCTGCTTCAACAACCCAGGAATCGTCGTAGCCGTTGCCGTTGAAAAGGATCCTCTTGTGAGCTGTGATCTCATTCTTGATGAGGTCATGCAGCGCGCTCTCGAAATCGGATGCGCCTTCGAGCTTGTCGGCAAACTGTGAAAGGACTTCTGCGACTGCTGCGTTGAGGATGGTGTTGGCCATTGCGATCGATGCAGCGGAACCGAGCATTCTGAACTCGAACTTGTTGCCTGTGAAAGCGAATGGGCTGGTCCTGTTACGGTCTGTCGTATCCTTGGGGAATCTGGGCAGAACGTGTACGCCGATCTTCATGATCTCCTTTTCCTTGGAGCCGTAAGGACGGTCTTCTACGATGGAATCAAGGATCTCAGTGAGCTCTGAACCGAGGAAGATAGAGATGATCGCCGGAGGTGCCTCGTTGGCGCCAAGACGGTGGTCGTTGCCTGCAGATGCAACGGAAAGCCTGAGCAGATCCTGATACGTGTCAACTGCAGAGATTACAGCTGTCAGGAAGAGCAGGAACGAAGCATTGTCGCGGGGCGTGTCACCCGGATCGAGGAGGTTGATGCCTGTGTCTGTCGAGATGGACCAGTTGTTGTGCTTACCGGAACCGTTAACGCCCTCAAAAGGCTTTTCGTGCAGGAGGCAGACGAGGTCGTGCTTTCTTGCGACTTTCTGCATTATCTCCATAGTGAGCTGGTTGTGATCAGCAGCGATGTTTGTCGTTGTGAAGATAGGAGCAAGCTCATGCTGTGCAGGAGCAACTTCGTTATGCTCTGTCGTAGCAAGGATTCCAAGCTTCCAGAGTTCTTCGTTCAGGTCCTTCATGAAGGCTTGTACTCTGGGCTTGATAACACCAAAGTAGTGATCTTCCATCTGCTGGCCCTTCGGAGGAAGTGCGCCAAACAAAGTTCTTCCGGTGTAGATGAGATCCTTTCTCTGATCGTACATCTTCTTGTCGATGAGGAAGTATTCCTGCTCAGGACCGACGGTAGTACGAATGGATGTAACGTCGTCCTTTCCGAAGATCTTCATGATGCGCAAAGCCTGCTTGTTGATTGCTTCCATAGAGCGGAGCAAAGGCGTCTTCTTATCAAGTGCTTCTCCGTTGTAAGAGCAGAATGCAGTAGGAATGCAGAGGACGCCGTCCTTGATGAATGCAAAGGACGTAGGATCCCATGCGGTATATCCTCTTGCCTCGAATGTTGCGCGGATTCCGCCGGAAGGGAATGAAGATGCGTCAGGCTCGCCCTGGATAAGTTCCTTGCCTGAGAAATGCATGATGACCTTGCCGTCATCCTGAGGTGCGATAAAGCTGTCGTGCTTTTCTGCAGTGATTCCCGTAAGAGGCTGGAACCAATGGGTGTAGTGTGTCGCACCCTTTTCGATAGCCCACTGCTTCATCTCATTTGCGATGACGCCCGCTACGTCGGGGGTCAATCTCTTGCCGTGATCAATGGCTTCCTTAACAGCCTTGTAGGCTTCCTTGGGGAGTCTGGACTTCATCACGGATTCGTTAAAGACGTTCTCGCCAAAATACTCTTCTACCGTTCTCATAAACCGTTCTCCTTAAATAGTTTTTGAAAACAAAAAAGACGCCACGAACCCTGCGGTTCATGGCGTCCTTGCCGTTTGTCTTCGATTTATGGCGTCAGCATACTCCTCGAAAAAACCAATGTCAAGACGTCTCGTGAAAAATATTTTTCGAACAGTTTCCGCCTCACTTTTTTATTGACAACTAATTATCCAAGTGGCAAAATCTACCCATGAACAAAGGCGTTCATTCTGCGCACATATGCGTGCTCAGGATGGCGCCATTTTCTTTATATGCAGACATGCGGAGGTTGCACATGGATTGCTCTTTAAGCGAATTTATGCAGTACGTTGAAGAAGAAGACATCAAGTTCATAAGACTTGCTTTCTGTGACGTTCACGGCAATAGAAAAAACATATCGATAATGCCGCACATGCTCGGTGAAGCCGTAAAGAACGGCATCCCGATCAACGCTTCACTGATCCCCGGATTCGGCGAAAACGTTTATCCCGATCTCTTCCTTCACCCTGACATTTCAACGACGACGCTCCTTCCCTGGCGCCCTGAAAACGGCAAGGTCATAAGGATGCTCTGCGACATCACGCTGCAGGACGGAACGCCTTTCGCGATCGATACGCGTAAGGTTTTAAAAGACGCGGTTGAAACGGCTTCCAAGAAGGGCATCGATTTCAGTTTCGGATCAAGGATAGAATTCTATCTTTTCAAGACTGATGAAGAAGGAAATCCCACCAAGACACCTGTCGACAACGCAGGCTATATGGACATCGCACCGCTCGACAAGTGCGAAAACGTAAGGCGTGAGATCTGCCTCACTCTTGAGAGGATGGGCATCCTTCCGATCAACTCACATCACGAGGCAGGCCCCGGTCAGAACCAGATCGACTTCGCGTCCAGCGACGCGCTCAAGGCAGCAGACAATGTTGAATCCTATATTTCCGTCGTTAAGGTCATCGCAGCGCGTTACGGCCTCTATGCGGACTTCTCGCCCAAGCCTTTGGACGGCGCCCCTGGCAACGGCTTCCACATCAACGTTTTGGCAACCGCAAGGTCAGGCGAACAGGTCCTTCCCAACGCGATCGCAGGCATCCTGAAGCACATCCACAGCACGACTGTTTTCTTCAATAACTCTGAGCAATCCTACAGAAGATTCGGCGAAGGAAGCGCGCCTTCCACGGTCTCCTGGTCAGGCGACAACAGAGGCCAATTGGTCCGCATTCCGCCCGTCGGCGCGACAGGCCATCACTATGCGCAATTGCGCTCGCCCGATGCTCTTGCAAATCCTTATCTTGCAATGGCAATGCTTATCTACGAGTGCCTTGACGGCATCGAAAACAAATACGAACTTCCTACCGCAGGCGCATTTATCGACAATCTGCCGAGCACACTTAAGGAAGCTAAGAAACTCGCCGCGAAGAGCGATTTCGTAAACAAAGTATTTAGTAAGGAACTGATCGAAGCATACTGCGGATAAAGTAAAGAAAAAATCTTAAGAAAGGGGAACGGGGACATGCCAAAAGAACTGCAGATGAGCGTTCTTATCGCATCGTCAAACGAGAAGTTTGACCAGGTGCTCCTGTCTCTCCTCCCCGCCAACGAGTTTGGCCCCGTCGACGTCGTCAATTCCGCAGGCGCGGCAAGACGAAGGCTCGACAACATAAGCTACGACCTGCTGATCGTCAACGCGCCTTTAAAAGACGAACGCGGCGCAAATCTCGCCGTCGACGTTGCTTCGGAAACGGGCATCGGCGTGCTGCTTTTCCTTGACGCCGCCATATATGACGAGATCGCTTCAAAGGCCGAGGAATACGGCGTTCTGGCGCTGAGTAAACCCACGAGCAAAGCGATCGTTTCCCAGTCTCTCAAGCTCATCTGCGCAACACGCCAGAGACTTAAGAAGATGGAGGTCAAAGCCCAGTCTTTTGAAGAGAAAATTGAAGAGATCAAGCTCGTCAACCGCGCCAAGCTCCTCCTCATGGAAAAGGAAGACATGGACGAAGCCAGTGCACACAGGTTCCTCGAAAAACTCGCGATGAACTCGCGCAGCACCAAGCGCAAAATTGCTGAACAAATAATAGCGAAATATAAGGAGTAACCACTATGACAAAGTACATTTTCGTTACAGGGGGCGTTGTCTCGGGCCTTGGAAAAGGTATCACAGCCGCCTCCGTCGGAAGACTGCTTAAAATGCGCGGACT
>JAFZVF010000009.1 GCA_017617935.1 Clostridiales bacterium
CCTTCGACCATATAATAATCGGGCACGCGGGATTAACTCAGTGGTAGAGTGTCACCTTGCCAAGGTGAAAGTCGCGAGTCCGAATCTCGTATCCCGCTCCACCTTTTCCCCGAAGGCATTATGCCGTCGGGGATTTTTGTTATACGGGCGGAGGCCTTCCAAATGGAAACCAAATGGAGCGTCTATTATCCTAAGAGCTTTTCCGATTCAGATCTGAAGAGCAGCTTTGCCCTGTATGGCAGGCTTATGCGCGTCTGCGGAATATACCAGGACAGGACCGCGCTAGAATACATGGGCTCGAAGATGAGTTATTCACAGCTCGCCAAGGCTGTCAGCCGAGTGGCGATCATGTGGAAGAATCTGGGCGTGTCTCCGGGTGACAAGGTTGTCCTTTGCATGGGCGAGTGCCCGGACGTCATCCTCTCGATCTACGCTTTGGACGGCCTCGGGGCCTGCTCCGTCCTGATGATCCCCAACAGCAGCACTGAACATTTCGAGCAGATAGTGAGCAACACGGGCGCACAGTTTGCCCTGATGTCCTTCAACCAGTATGACAATTATGCGGAGTCGATCTCGAAAACGCTGATCAAGACCGTCGTTTTGGGAAAGTACTCGGATTACGTAACAGGTATCGCAAGGAACGCGTTCAGGCTTTATCCGCTTTCCGCATATGACGCCAACGTTCCGGCTTACAAAAACCGCAAAGACAAGAAGGTTAAGGTTATCCCTTGGCATGAAGCGATGTCGGTAAGTGAGATCGACGTCACGACCCGTAAGTTCGAACCGGATCAGGACAGTTCCCGCGAATGCGTGATGCTGGAAACGGAAAGCGACGCCGACGGCGGAACGGTATGCGCCTACACTGCCTCGGCCGTAAATACCGAGGCCAACATCTCGATGTTCATCGAGAAGGAAAGCGAAAAGCTGCTCGCTCGCCCCGCGAGGATCCTGTGCATGAACGAGATATGCTTTGCGTTTGGCTTTTCCATTGGAATGAATGACGTACTGCTTTCGGGTCAGACCTTGATAGCCTTTACCTGGTTTGATGCCGAAAGGGCCGTTCAGCCGATATTGAGATTCCGTCCCGACATTTTGATCGGATATGGCGGCACCATTGCAAAGCTCAACAAGCAGGGAATCAACAGGTCCGTCATGAGATCGGTCTCGATGATCATCTGCGGTTCGAGCCTTCTTACCAGCAGCCAGAAGGCCGAATTGCTCACAAGATCCGGCCGCAGTGAAGACGAGCTCAGGATATGCACCGTGTCTGGATGCGATGAGACCATGGCTTTCGCCTATACGCCTGTGGGAACGAGCAGCGACAGGATGATCGGCATTCCCATGCCAGGCGTCTTTTTGAAGGTTGCCGACAGTGAAACGGGAGAGGACATGCCTCAAGGCAAGCCCGGAGAGATCGCCGTTTGTTCACCCGTTTTCCATCTCGGCACGATCAGGGACGGAAAAAAGATACCGGGTTCCTTCAGGCATCTTCCTGACGGAAGGAACTGGTTCTTCACGGGAATAACGGGCAAGATGGATGAAAACGGATTCTTCTCGCTGATCAGCAGACCTGGAAAGATATACAAGATCAACAGTTTCCCGGTATATCCTGCTCAGGTTGACAGGGTGATCGCAATGGTCGACGGAGTCGTTGACGTGGCTTCCGTCGTGGTTGAAGAGGTTTACGGCCCCAAACTCGTTTCCGCAGTCGTGCCTTCGGAGGAATTGTTTTTCGACAATGACCTCCTTGCCGATCTCAAAAAGCGCATTACCGATGAATGCCTCATGATGCTTCACGAATCAATGTGTCCGTCCGAAGTCGAATTCCTGGCCAGCCTGCCCGTGGATTCCGCAGGGAACAAAGACTATGACCGTGTTCTCGAACGAATTGGCAAAGGGCGGGAAATTGCGGGGAATTAGCAAATTTTTTGTGGTATTATTATCTGCTGAAAACTTGAAAATGACTTTTTGGAATAAGGAAATTTTTGAGAGGTATTGAGAAATGAAGCATTTGATCAGGAAGATAACTTGTTTTCTCTTAGCGGCGACGATGATAATGTCGCTTTCGGGCTGCAGCGTCCTCAAGGACCTTTTGGCTGAAGAGACCGAGCGTGAATACGCTGGAGATCACAAGCCTGAATGGGGTTACGGATCCGAGACTACGGAAGAGACTGAAACCACGACGAGAGAGACCGAAGAGACCACGGAGCCTTCAGAGACCGATGAGACCAAGGAAACTTCGGGCACGACCGTTCCGGGCGGATCCCGTGACGGAAAGTACATCAGGACTTCAAACGAACTGACTTACCCTGATCACGTTGCGTCTTATGACGAGGTCCATCCCAAGCACGCGCCCGGAAACCTCAAGAACGAAGAGGCCGTAGCGAGACTTAACGAAGTCGAGAGCACGATCCTGAAGTCATACATTTCCTGCTACGTAGATGCCGACATTCTTTTCGAGAACCCGGAAAAAGTCGGGATCACCGGCATCGATGCAAAGAACAAGGCGTGGGGCGGCGTGTCGGTTCCGGCGTCGCAATACCCCGAGAAAAAGGCGTTCTATGAGAAACAGCGTGACCTTCTCCTTGAGATCGACTACGAGACCCTGAAGACCGATGACAGGCTCTGTTACGACAAGCTTCTTTACGATATCGAGGAGAACATTTACTGTTATTCGTTTACCGCTTTTGAGTACTACACGATGATCTTCAATTCATTGGTGGGGCCTCAGAGCGAAGTCTTCTTCCTGCTTGACGTGTTCACCTTTGACAGCGTCAAGGACGCTGAAAACTACATCTACGTTCTCAAGGACATTGACAGATATTACGACGAGATGTGCGAGTACGAGGAGACGAGGGCGAAATACGGCTTTGCGTCTTCTGCCGAAAGCTATGAGGCTGCGGCTGAGTCATTTGACAAGCTTCTTGAGCAGAGGGATGACTGCTTCCTCTACAAGTCTTTTGAGGAGAGGCTCGACAAGATCAAGGGACTTTCTTCCGCCGATCGTGAGCGCCTCATCAAGGAAAACGAGGATGCGATGAAGAACGTCGTTTTCCCTGAATTCGAAGAGTGCGCCAAGCGCATGCGCGCCCTTAAGAGTGCGGGCGGACAGGACGCGGGCCTTACCGAATACAGGGGAGGAGACGCATATCTGGCGGTTCTTACAAGACTTCAGACGAACAGTTCCAAAACGGTTGAAGAGACCGTCAAGACCTTGGACAGCGAAATAGACAGGATCGAGAAGGAGATGAGGGAGCTCAAATCCCATTCTTCCGATTGGAAGAGCGAATACAACGCGCACAAATATTCCAAGGGAACGGTGAATCAGAACCTGGACTTCCTCAGGGAAGCGGTGAAGAAGGATTTCCCCAGCATTCCCGCGCATCAGTACTATCTGATGGAGGTTCCGAAGGTCTTTGAAAAGAACTTCAGCCCTGCGGCATATCTCGGTTTCCATCTCGACAATTTCGATTCGAACATGATCATCGTCAACAACAGGAACGTTGACAAGGATTTCGGCACCACCTTGGCACACGAGGGTTATCCGGGACACATGTTCCAGTCGCTCTACACGCGTGCCCACACCAAGCACGTCTACATGTACGTTTCCGGTTCCATCGGCTATAAGGAAGGATGGGCCACTTATTGCGAGAACTATTCAGCGAGATATTTCAGCGGTAACGGAATGACGGATGCCGCGAAATACGTCGTGCTCGACAACGACCTGACGCTTCTTCTTGAAACTAGGATCGATTTCGGCATCCATTACGAGGGATGGGACATCGACACTTGCGTCAAGTATCTCAACATGCATGGCCTGTGGGTCACGAAGTCAAGCCTTCAGAGGATCTATACCTTGCTTGTCTGCGATCCCTGTTACTTCGTCAAGTACGGCATGGGCTACGTCTGGACCAAGAATATCATGGACAATGCAAGGAGCCAGTTCCCGAAAGCCACCGAAAAGCAGATACACACGGCTTACCTCAATGGTTTGACGGGAACTTTCGACCAGATCGAAGCAAACATGAAGAAGTCGCTCAAATAAAGTAAAAAAGGAACCCCGCAAGGGGTTTCTTCATTACGTTTAGAAGAAAAAAATCAAAAAAACTTTGTGTGCGGGGCCGTTGTGCTATAATTATCCTGAATATTTATATGGAGGATTGGCTTAATGGCTACCCTGACAAGGCTTGCGACTACGCTGACGGCCAGATTTTATCCGTCACAGTCTTTGACCGATGCCTTTTATCTTGACGGCAGACTGTGCGGCAAAAGAGAGACAAGACAGGCAGACATAACGATAGACAAGGACGAGAGGGGATTCTTCCTTTCAGTCTTCACACATCCCACGATCCAGGGTTTTGAACCCGGTTCGCTTCCTCCGTTTGAACCTCAGCTCAGAGAACTTTGCAACGAAGTAAAGAACGGCCACAAGGAAATAGACGGCATGATTGAGAAGTTCCTCTCGACCGCTGTTGAAGTAGCCGGAGCCCTCAAGCTTTCAGACAACCAGACAAGAAACCCCTACTTCTCGGGAGTCATAGTCAGAGACGCAGAGGCATTTGCCGTAACCATCGGCAACGGCCTCGCTTTCCTTTACAGGGATGACACGGTTTTCCCGCTTACGGACGCGGGAATCCCTATGGAGCCTATCGACGCGTACGGCAACAGGGTTGGAGACTTCCAGTACTACTGCTCTTCCAAGACCGCAAACGCCCTCTGGTCCAACTTCTTCACGCTTACCCCCAACGACTGCATCATCCTCTGCAACAAGGCGGTTTACGATGCATTGGGACAGCGCGAGATCCTCAGGATCCTTACGGATGCCGAAGACCAGTGCGATGCCGCGGGCCTCATCCTTACGCAGGCTTCCGCCAGAATGCCCAACACTCCCATGCAGATATCGATCTCGTTCGTCGAGACCGTTTCAAAGGAAGAAAAGCGCGGCCTTTTCGGACGCAGGAAGAAGGAGAAGTCCTACGAGGACGAACCTCACGAGATTACCGAATCCACCGTTGAAGGCGGTGAGGTCGGCGCAGCCGCAAAGGCCATCGCAGACGCAGGATTCGTAAACCTCGATCCAGAGCCTGAAGTCGCAGCAGCCGCCGCTGCCGCCGAGGCTGGTCTGGCAGCCGCCGCAGCTAACGCAGCAGCCGGTCCGCTCGTGTTCGGTGAGAACGCTGCAGCCGCGGCTCCCGCTGCATCAACTGACGCGCTGCTTGAATTCCCCGACAAGAAGGAACCCGTCAAGGAGGCTTCTGCCGAGGATGCCATGAAGAGCGTTTTCGGTGAGATGAAGGAATCCGCAAAGAGCGATGCCGAGGCGGTCCAGGCAGCTGAAAAGGCAGCCATGGATTTTGAGATCCCCACCGTTTCGGATCAGCCCGCTCCCGCTCCCGTTGAGACGCCCGCGCCCGCACCTGTGGCTGAACCCGCTTCTCCTTTCGTTGCAACGATCGGTGACCATCCGGAAGAGGCGGTCAAGGCGGTTGACGACGCTCCTGCCAAGATGAAGACCGTTTCAAGCATCGAGTTCGTTCCCGACGTTGACGACGAACCTACAAAGCCCGTTGACGACATCACGGCCGTACTGCATCAGGCGGAAAACGGCTCGATCATCGCTGGCGCCGTAGCAGGCGCTGCAGCCGGCATGTCCGGTGCTGCTCCTGAAGCAAAGCCTGCCGCTGAGCCCACCGCTGCGCAGCAGTTGTTCTTTACCAGCCCGTTCAATCTAGGTGCCGCACAGGAAACTCCGGCTCCCGCAGAAGCTCCTGCAGCTCCCGTTGTTTCCGAACCCGCAGTACCCGAAGTTCCCGCACCGGCAGTGGCTGAAAACCCCGGTGAGATCGTCTTTACGGCAGGAACCGGATTGGGCGACACGGGACTTGGCAACACTATCCTTCAGCCTGCAGGCGAGCCTTTCGATCCGTACGGCAAGGCTTCTTCCGATGAACTGAAGAATGCTCCGCCGCTCGTTTTCGGTGATGACGCGTCCATGACAAAGCCCGTACAGACTGAACCGGAGGGCGCTCAGTCCATTCCGGTACCGGATTTCGACATTCAGGAAGAAAAGCCCGAGGTCAAGGAAGAAGACAAGCTGTCAGTTGATTTCCCTGAAACGGAAGTCGTGGCGGCACCTCAGGAGCCTGCTCCGGCAGTTCCCGAAACGCCTTCCGAGACCATCCAGGAAGAGCCTCTCCCGGAGGAAGCCGTTGAACCCGTGGCCCAGGCCGCGACTCCCGCTCCCGCGGCAGTATCCGCACCTGCACCCGCTCCCGCACCCGTTGCCGAAGCAGGCGGTGAAGATGACATAATCCTTCCTTTTGGCAACATGGTTTCAACTGTGGACATGGGTGAAAAGCCGAAGAGTGACGACATTCCGCAGATGCCTCTTTATGACGGCGGAAATTTCGATACTCCGGTCAATGCGGTCGGCTCGGAAGAGAAGATCGATCAGCCTGCCCGCGACGTTTCAGCATACGGCGATTACGGCGTTCAGGACGTTGCTCCCGACATAGCCGCAGCCGTACCTCCTTACCAGCCTTATGGCGGTGAGGCTTTCCCGACAAGCGATCAGACTAACTATGGTACTTACAATCCGCAACAGACAGCTTACGCACAGGGAGGTGTTCCGATGAGTGATAACAATGGATTTGCCGGTGGCTACGGAAATGGTCAGCAGAACGGCGGCTCTTATGATCCGAATTACGGTGCACCCGTTCAGGGCCAGCAGGGCTATCAGGATCCGTATGGCGGATACGGCCAGGGCTATCAGACTCAGGATTATCAGCCCCAGGGCTATGAACCGCAGGGCTACCAGCCCCAGCAGGGATATGAGCCTCAGGGTTACCAGCAGCAGGGCTATCAGACCCAGGGTTATCAGCCGCAGGGTTACGATGCCCAGGGCTATCAGAGCCAGCAGGGTTACGACTCTCAGGGTTATTCGGATCAGGGCTTCGGCACTCCTGCGCAGGAGCAGGCTGCATCCGCGTCCTCTTCGCCTTCCCTTGACGATGAATGGTTCAACAACATTCTCGGCGTTGACAACTCCGGTGAAGTGATTGACGACGGTGGCCAATTCGGCTTCTCAGAGCCTCAGGCACCCGTACAGCGTCCTACTCCCACGCCTCAGCAGCAGGCTCAGTACACCAATCCCGGACAGTCCTCCTACAGACCTGCAGGCGCAGGCCCGAGCAGCGTGGGCGGCAGGCGTCCTACCGGCGCTCCGAAGTCTCCCGTTATGGGCGGCGGCGGAAGAAGCGGCGGCGGTGGAAGAAAGATGAAGCTCAACCGCAACGGCTACATGTTCCTTGCATTCGTCGCGATCCTCATCATCTGCATCATCATCGTTATTGCGCTCATCGCAAGGGGATGCAGCAAGAAGCCCGCAGAGACCTCCGTACCTACGTATGAGAGCACTTCCGAGACCGTACCCACGTCCGCAACGACTAAGGCGACGGTCAAGGACAAGTCGGCTCCCGTCGGTGTCTTTATATTCTCAGACAGTGTCGGATACAGGACTTGGTGGGATCTCTTCCACTACGTTTACAAGATCGATCTTGATAACGAGAGCGATCCCCGTATCCAGACCATCATCAAGTACAATGCCCAGGATCCTTCCACTTATACTCCTCACAGCGGCGACAGGCTCCTCCTGCCTCCTCAGGGAGTCATCGCAGGAACGATCCCCGTCACCTTCAAGCCGGGCGGAACCGGTGAGACGACGGCCGCAGGAGCGAATGATGCAGGAGCTGGTGAGACCACTCAGGCAACCGACGGTTCGATCAAATTGAACTGAAGCGGAAATCAATAGTGCAACATATGCCCTCCGTCGCCAAAAATCGGCCCGGAGGGCATTCTTTTTTGTATATTCGCACCATCCCTTTTTACTACAAAAAAGAAGACCGCAAGTATATAATGTGTTTGCTTTGAAAATATGCGGAAATGAGGATGTAATTCCATGCACAAGAAACTCTTTATACCCGGCCCTACAGAAGTGTATCCGGACGTTCTTGAGAAGATGGCCACACCCATGATCGGCCACAGGACAAAGGACGCTTCAGCCCTTCAGGAAGCTATCTCCAAGAAGCTTCAGAAAGTCATGATGACCAACAACACCATAGTGCTTTCAACGTCATCAGGCAGCGGTCTGATGGAAGGCGCCGTAAGGAGTTTCACCAAGACCCGTGCAGCCGTTTTCTCCATCGGAGCATTCGGTAAGAGATGGCACAAGATGTGCACCTCGAACGGCATCGCGGCTGACCTTTTCGAGTCCGAACTCGGTCAGATCACAACGCCTGAGATGCTTGAAGCAGCCCTTTCCACAGGCAAGTACGATCTCATCACCATCACACAGAACGAGACCTCCACGGGCATTCACAACCCCATGGCAAGGCTCGCCGAAGTATACAAGAAGTATCCGGACGTCATCGTCTGCGTTGACGCCGTTTCATCAATGGCAGGAGACCTTATCCCCGTTGACGAGCTCGGAATCGACGTCTGCATCACGTCCACGCAGAAGTGCCTCGGCCTCCCTCCGGGAATGGCCATCGCTTCCGTATCCGAGAAGGCCATCAAGAAGGCTGAGACGGTTGAGAACAGAGGCCTTTATTTTGATTACCTTGAACTCGTCAAGTTCGTTAAGGAGAAGCCTTATCAGTATCCTTCAACACCTTCCGAGTCACACATGTTCGCACTCGACTACCAGCTCGACAAGATTCTTGAAGAAGGCGTTGAGAATCGCTACAAGCGTCACTGCGAGATGGCTAACCTCGCTCAGGACTGGGCTAGGGAGCACTGCGAACTGTACAGCGACCCCGACAACCTTTCCGTTACGGTAACCTGCGTCAAGAACACGACGGGCAAGCCATTCTCCGAGATCAGCAAGGCGATGGGCGAGAGGGGATACCTCATGAGCAACGGTTACGGCCCGCTCAAGGATATTACCTTCAGGATCGCTCACATGGGTGACCTTACGATCGAAGAGCTTCAGCAGTATCTCAAAGATCTGACCGAAGTCATTGAAGCATAAAGCGGTATAACAAAAGAGTTTATAGAGAGGAAAGATAAAAATGAAGATCCTAATCACCGAAAGCATTGCGGAAGAGTCTGCACAGTATCTCAGAGCACAGGGATACGAGGTTGAGGAATATCTCGGTCATTCACAGGAAGAGATCGAGCAGCACATCAAGGGATTTGACGCGATCATCGTAAGGTCCGCAACCAAGATAAACGAAACCCTTTTGAACAATGCGGACTGCCTCAAGGCTGTCGGCAGAGCCGGAACGGGCATCGACAACATAGACGTAAAGGCATGCACTGAACACGGCGTCATCGCGCTCAACACGCCTACTGCAAACAACATGGCAGCAGGCGAGCTCGCTGTAGGACATGCATTCTCCATCTTCCGTAACCTCTGCACCGCTAACGAAGGCGTCCACAACGGTGACTTCAGACGCGGAAACTGGACGGGCGTTGAGCTTGAAGGCAAGACAGTAGGTATCATCGGCCTTGGCCGTATCGGTTCGATCGTATCCAGAAAGCTCAAGGGCGTTGGCATGAACGCAATAGCTTACGATCCTTACATTCCTCAGGAGAAGTTCGACAAGCTTGGCGTTACAAGATGCCAGACTTTGGACGAGCTCCTTGCCCAGGCTGACCTCATCACGCTCCATACTCCTAAGACAAAGGAAACGTACAACATGATCGCCAAGGAGCAGCTCTACAAGTGCAAGAGAGGCGTCAGGATCGTTAATGCCGCAAGAGGCGGTCTCGTTAACGAGCAGGATCTTGCAGACGCTTTGGCTGAAGGCCAGGTAGCTGCAGCCGCGATCGACGTATTCGACAAGGAGCCTTCCTACAACAAGGCACCCGGCGAGCAGGATTTTGACAACGTCCTTCTCCACGCTCCCCACTGCTACATCACTCCTCACCTCGGAGCTTCCACCGTTGAGGCTACCGCTAAGGTCGGCCAGGGCATCGTAGAGCTCATCGACGGCGCACTCAAGGGTGAGCTCGTTGCAGCGATCAACATGCCCCAGTTTTCCGGAAGCATCGATGACATCAAGCCTTACTGCTCACTCGCTGAGAAGATCGGCCGCATGTATTTCCAGGCTGAGGCAACTCCGATCAAGAGAGTTGAAGTCAGATACAGAGGCGAGCTTGCTGAGAGCTCCGGCACGGGAATCATTACGCTTTCGCTCATGATGGGCCTCCTTAAGGGTATGGGCAATGACCACGTATCTTACGTAAACGCTCAGGAGTGCATGGCTGAGAGCGGCATCGAGGTCGTTGAGACCAAGACCGAGTCCATCCAGAAGTACAACAACCTGATCAACGTCAAGTTCTGCACTGAAGACGGCAGAGAGCTCAAGATCAACGGTACGGTATTCGGACCTGACACGGAGGTCATCGTTTCCTTCTTCGGTTACGAGATGAACTGCCCGCTTTCAAATACAGTTCTTGCTCTTAAGAATAACGACGTTCCGGGCGTCATCGGAAGGATTGCGACTATCCTTGGAAGCCACAACATCAACATCGCTTCGATGCATTGGGGAAGAAAGAACCAGGACGGTTCCGACAACCCGCACGCACAGGCTTTCGTCGCCATCGACCAGCCTGTTTCCCAGAAGATCCTGGACGAGCTGGCTGCAGCTGAAGGCGTCCTCAAGGTATCACTTCTGGAACTTGACTAAAGAAGCATAAGTAAACAGTTAAACATTTAGACCGCAGGGGTTTGACAGTGAAATACCATTTCGCATACAGAAAAGGTTGGCTCGGAAACCCGTGCGGTCTTGTTTTGTTCAAGAACAGGTATCACATGTTCTTCCAGTGCAATCCAAAGAGCCACAGGTTCGGTCCGATGCATTGGGGACACGCCGTTTCGGACGATCTCGTTGAATGGGAGGAGCTTCCCGTCGCGTTAGAGCCCGATATGCCTTACGAGAACGGCAATGGTTGCATGTCAGGCTCCGCGATCGTGGCTGACGGGAAGCTTTGGCTGTTCTATAATTCCATGTCCAACAAGGGAGCGGAAACGGTATCCGCAGCCTGGTCGGAAGATGGGATCAACTTCACGAAGCTTGATGCAAATCCCATCCTCGAGTCGCTTTTTGAAGGGTCAAACGTCAAGTTTAGGGATCCGTTCGTCTTCAGATACGGCGGTTCTTACAGGATGCTTGTGGGTGCGGGCGCAGCCAACATCGCAAAGGTCATTTTGTATGAGTCCCCGGATCTTCTCACTTGGGAATACCTGGACGAGCTCGTTTCCGATTCAAGATACGGCAGCGTCATCGAATCGCCTGAGCTTTTCGAACTCGACGGAAGATGGGTCTTCATGATCCAGTCTGAAAAGCACCTTCCGACGAGAGTTCTTTTCGCGGGCGGAGAATTCGACGGCAAGCGATTCATCTTTGACGATGAGTTCGATCCGTTCTTCCCGATAGAGACGGGTTCTGACTTCTTCAGCCCCGTGACTTTCTCTGACAGGGACGGAAGAAGGATCCTCTTATCCTGGCTTTACAGCACGAAGATGGCCGGCTCATCGGTGCTTTCAGCTCCAAGGGAACTCTTCTTCGATCTTGCCGACAGGCTGGTAATGCACCCCTGCGAAGCTTTAAGGGACTTTGCGATAACCGACAGCAGGTTCGTTTCATATGACGAAGGCAGGCTCTGCGTAAGGTTTGAGGGAAGGACCCTGTTTTCCAAGGCGTATGCCGTGGAGCCTGAGTATTCGGTCTTGGAAGACGTCGGAACGGTCGAACTGTTCATTGACGGCGGGCGCGAGAACATAAGCATGTTCATCTGTTGAGTCATGGCGAAGATATTGGAAAAGGGCAACGGGTTTGCCGTCATGTATAAGGAAGCCGGAGAGGACAGCGAGAAGACCGCTCCTTCCGGAATGGGCGTATTGTACAGGCTTGACGTGCCGATAGCGGGTCTGATCGCGGCAGCGGCTCCCGGCTCAGGGTTTGAGGTCGTATCCAAGAAGTATTTTCTGATATGCACAGGGAAGCTGGAAAACGATTCCGGCACGATGGAGGATTTCCTTTATCACGATCCAAGGAGCAACCGCACTTTCCCCGTAAAGAAGCTGAGGAAGGGCGTAAAGGAAGCAAAGCTCTCTTATGAAGTCATCTGCTACGATGAAAAAGAGGACCTGTCGTTCGTGAGCGCCGTTCTGGAAACGGGCAGGACGCACCAGATAAGGGCTCAGTTCGCTTCACGCCGACATCCTCTTGCAGGCGACGGAAAATACGGCAGCAGGATCAAGTGCCCAATCGCTCTGACCTGCGGCGAACTTACTTACAAGGCAGGCAAGGACGGCGGGGAGAAGACCGTCGTAAAGATGCCGGACAAGGTTTGGCCCTGGGATCTTTTTGATGCCTTTGAATTACCGCATTAATCTATTGAGGATAATGGCCTGATTCTATATTTTTTAAATATGGAATCAATTTACGGCAAATATCGCGACGGTCTCGCCAAGACTCTTGATGACCTGACTGCGCGCATAAAGGGATATAACAAAGCACACGTGGAAGCGGGAAACGAACCCCTCTACGAGCACCTCATTACAAGGCTGAAGAGTGAAGAGAGCATGGCGGCCAAGCTTGACGAACGAGGCCTGCCTCACACGCCGCGTGAAGCGCTCGCGGGCGGCATTTACGATGCCTGCGGGATCAGGATAGTTTGCTGTTTCATCAACGACATTACGGAGAACATCAAGCGTATCAAGGAGCTTCCCGGAGTAAAGGTCGTCCGCGAAAAGGATTATCTTACGAAGGCGAAACCCAACGGCTACAGGAGCTACCACCTGATAATTTCCGTAGAGGAGCCTTATGAGGATGCTTTGGGGAACAATCCTGGAATCTGGTACGCGGAGATCCAGCTTCGGACGATCGCGATGGATTCGTGGGCGGCGTTGGAACACAAACTGAAATATAAGAAGACCATATATGACAACAATCTGATCGTGTCCGAGCTCAGGAGGTGTGCCGACGAGCTTGCCGCATGTGACGTGTCAATGCAGACGATAAGGGAAATGATAAACAATGCATAACAAGGAAACAGGGATGAAGATCTTACTTGCTGACGATGAAGTCAATTTGAGAAATGCTCTCGCTGCGATAATCAAGCATGCGGGATATGAGGTTACCATCGCTTCCGACGGTCAGGAGGCCGTTGAGAAGGCGTCGGAAAAAGCTTTTGACGTGATGGTGTTCGACGTCATGATGCCCAGAAAGACGGGGATCGAAGCCCTTAAGGAGATCAGGGAGAAAGGCATAAAGACGCCCGTGCTCCTCCTTACCGCGATGTCGGAGATCGAGGACAAGATCAACGGCCTGGATTCAGGCGCGGACGACTATCTGACGAAGCCGATCTCCATGGGAGAACTCCTTGCGAGGATCAGGGCTGCGGCAAGAAGAGGATCGCAGTCGGCTGAAACTAAGACTCCGGTGATAATCAACTTTTCGAACGTCAGCCTGAACACTTCAAACGCGGAGCTTTCCGCGGTAAATTCGATCAGCCTTGCCGCCAGGGAAATGAGGCTTTTGGAGCTCCTTGCAGGTGCTGACGGAAAGCCGTTTACGGGTGACGAACTGTTTGGAAAACTGTGGCGCGACGAGCCTTCCACCTCGCCTAAGGTGGTTGAAGTCTACATCAGTTATCTGCGCAACAAATTGAGGGCGGTAGGCGCCCTTTGCACCATCACGGGAGATCCGGTGAGCGGTTACGTTCTCGGATAAGGATCAGGATGCGCCCTGGGAAGGGGTGGTCTTGAAGATCATGAGATCCTCGTAAGTGAATACGGGCTTGCCAAACATCTTGTAGAAGAGATCCATGTTATCATTGCCGAATTTCGCATATTCCATGCTTCCGAGGACGACGTATTCGATCTTGTATTTGTCGATGATGGCTTTTACGGCCTTTTCGTCATCTTCTTCATATATGGTATCGACGTCTTCCTGACGGGGATATATCAGATCCCTCAAAACGTTTCTTTCAGGGTCTTCGACAAGGACGTCCTTTTCTTTGTCAACTACTCCGTGGAAACGCCACAGCCATTCATGGGTCTGCCAGCCGAATACCGTGGGAAGGCCCGTGTAAGCCGAGATGATGCAGTTGTCGCTGTAGCTGTCACCGTAAGCCTCGCAGATCACGGGAGAGCCCTTAACGTTCTGATTGAACCATTCTGCGGCCTTGAGATAGCAGACGAGGTTGCCTTCGTACTGTTCGTAGCATTCCGTGCTCGAATGCGTCTCGATGTAAGCGGTACCGTCAAGTCCCTGGTAGTATTCCTTGTCGGTGGCGCCGCTCCTCTGATTGAGTGCGACAAGAGTGTAGTGAGCGGGGATCACCATGAGGATGATCGAAATGAATCCCGCGATGAGGGCGGGAGTTGAATAGTGTCCCTTTTTGGTGATGAACCAGATGAAGCGCGTCGCCGCATAGCACATGGCTTCGGCAAGCATGATGAATGCCGCGAAAGTAAACTTGAACATCGTATTGGAACGAAGGTATCCGTCGGTATAGATGTCCCTGACGTAGAAGATCTCAGGTGCGATCAGGAATATGAGGGCGACTGCGAATATGCCGCAGACGAACACGTCGGCGATGTTCCTCAAGCCGAAAAACTTCTGTATGGGATTGGTCCAGCCGTTCCTGTTCAGATCTTCGGTCGGAACGGCGGAACCGTCTTTCGGCGCGTTCTTCTTGGATCCTGTCAGTTTATAGTTCTTCGTTGCTATTACCCATACGAAGAATACCAGGCATATGATCACGTGGGTTCCCCAGAGTATGAACAGCTGGTACGGATCTGACGTGTTCTTGACCTTGCCCAGTGAATTCGAGATCATGTCGAATCTCAGATTGAAGGGGAGCGCAACAAGGTGCGCCGCCGTGAACATGAAGCACATCTGGAATGAAGTCCTGGTAAGGGCGCACGGATCGGCCACCGAGAACAGATAGGAGATTATCAGGAGGAAGCCTTCGAGGACGATGAGGACGACCGGGTCATTGCCCGCGACAAGGTAGAACGACAGTATGAATGCCGTGTTCATCAGGAAGTATATCAAGCCCCAAACGTCGGTGAAAACCTTTGACTTGCGAGTGTTTGCAATCAGCACGGCCATCGATCCGAAGATGAAGTAAATAAGGAAATCCCAGTAGTTCGTCATCTGTGCGACGCCTAAAAGAACGGCACTCAAAACGAACGGGAGGGTAAGGGTGACTTTGTATTCGGAAGTGGAAACGCCCGTTTTCGGAAGTATGTTCCTGAAGGAACGCATCACCTTCATTTCACGGCCGTCCGGATAGGAAGCGGAATTGATGAATGCGAGGAGCAGGCATGCGATCACTATGACGATCATCATGGAGATGACGTGTGCGTGAAGGTCTCCTATGAGATATGAGTAGAATGGAAATTCGTGAATGGTGAAATCCCCGCCGTTCTCGGTTATCACGGGATTGTGGCCGATGTATCTCGTGCTGTCAGGATAAAAGAACTCGTTTGTGTCTCCGACCTTGAAACCCATCTTTTCGAAGAGCTTTAGCAGGCCGTGACCAAAGCTGTTGGTATCGTAGAAGAATGAATGCGAGTTGCCCCAAAGCGATACCGCGCAGCCCGTAAGGGTGCCTGCGAGGTATTTCGGAATCGGGGAATCATGGAAGCCGTGCTGTATGGCGGTCTCGATGAGCATTGTTCCGAAACTGAAAGCCATCGCGAAAGGAAGCGCCATTGCAGAGCACAGCGCTATGTTATATGCCACGGCGGGCTTGATAAAGGAACACTTTATGACCAAAGCCCACATGAACTGCCCGAAATAGTAGTAATTGATGCTTTCTCCGGCGAGCCACATGTCGTTTGCGGGAAGCTTGTCATTCCTCAGCATTGACATGATGAAGCCGTAATCCATGAATTTTTCCTGTCCGTTGTCACCGTTGATCCATGGCAGAAAACCCTTGAAATAGCACATCAGACAGAAGATGACGAGGAACGCGAATTCTTCGATCACGGCCCTTTCAACGAAAAACGGCTCCATAAGCTTTGACAGCGCTGCTTCCCTAAGGGGCTTAACGCCCCAGCAGACAAGCGAGATCACTGCGAAAGCGCCTATGATGAACGGCATGTTGAACAAACCGACGTTAAGATACGCGAGAGTCCAGACAAGAAGGCTGGTAAGGATTATTCCAAGAGCCTGCGAGATGATGAATCCTCCGCTGCCGAATCTGTTGAATATCTTAGCCGCGAGCGGGAATACGCCGATGCCGAACAGGAAAACGAACACGCTCCAGATGAGCACGCTCAAAGTATCGCCGGAACCCATGGTGAGGAAGCCGATCAACGCTTCTACGAAAAATGGGAAGATGAACAAAACGAACTTGGCTGGAATGAAGTCATTTTTCAGTGAAAGACTCTTTTTTGCGGATGAACTTTTTCCCATAAATGTCAGCCCCTTGAAACGTCTGTGAGTTCCCTCGTAAGCGAAGTCACTTCGGTTAACGTATCGGATTCGTTTTGAACGAGTTCCTCTTTTGCCGTTATCATCTGGCAGATCCTACCTGCAAGCGAAACGGTAAGCTCCATGCGGTTCTCAGGAATATCCGCCGTATTGAATCTTGCAAGACCCGTGGAACAGACGTAGAGATTCTCGCACGGATTCGTGAGATCGATTCCGGGATACTGCTCGGACTGTGCGTAGCGTATCTTCGTGACGCGCCAGGACTTGACGTCTGACTTGCGGATGGACCTGTAGAGTTTCTTGTATGCCGTAAAGAATTTGAGCATGATGTCCGAGTCCGACTCGATCCAGATCGGATCGGTGACGCGGCATGAACCAACCAGATAAACGACGCTTCCACCATAGCCTCTTTGGCCGAAACAGCTCGTGTGGTTGATTATCCTGTCGAACGGAACGTCGGCGCCCTTGGTCATCTGTTGGTAGAACATCTGTGAGTTCTCGTGCTTCAAGACCATGAAGGCGGATATCTTCGCGCTGTAGGTGACGTTCATCATGGTGTCGCGGTCGTCCATCTCGATGGGAAGTCCGTGGCTTACGTTGATGAAGGTGCGGCACGAACCGGTGAAGACGACGTAAGTGCTGTCGATGACGAATCGCGTTGAGTTCGGCAGGACGCAGGTCGTGCGGTAACTGCCGCTGCTGAGCCTTGAGATCTCCGCGACCGTGGTGGAGAAGCAGATCCTTCCGCCGTGGTCGGTGATCTCCTGCGAAAGGCTTGAGATCAGACATGAGAAACCGCCGTCGAAATAACCGACTTTTCTATGTGAAGCGCGTCCCTGCCAGGTCGAATCAAACCAGGCCACCTTGTCCTCAACGCCCATTTCCTTGATCAATGCGAGAAGCGACTTGTCGCTCTTTCTCAGGTGGTGCGGAGTGAGTTCAAGATATTCCCTGCCGATCCTCGTGTATGCGAGAAGGCCGCCCGGGGAGGCGAGCTCTTCAACCACCGTGACGTGGAATCCGGCTCTTGCCAGACGCATGCCGCAGGTGAGGCCGGACAGACCGGCTCCGATTATGCAAACGCTCTTTCTGTTATCCGTTTCTTCCATGATTACTTAACGATCTTTTTTGCCTCGAGGTAGAAGCGCTTTTCGAACGCTTCGCCCATTGAGAACGTCTTTCTCGGGAACACGCCTTCCTTTTCGACCGTGCCGAAGAAGGTGTCCTTGCTGATGGCGGGAACGAGAACGCCCGTGTTTCCTGCCGTCGCCAGGTTCCTGACGGAATCTTCGCCGTGGATGTAGTCGCACTCAAGGCCTAAAGAATCGATCATCATCTGGACCGATCCTACGGCGAGCGTGTGCGGCGGGTTCGAAAGCGAAACGGTAACGTCGGCGCTTCCTTCACAAACAACGGTGAAGCTCTGCTTGCCGGCAGTGTCGCCGTTCAGTTCGATTCCAGAATCCTTGAAATATTCCTTTGCCTTGGCGATGAATTCTTCGCCTGAGACATTGAAGATGACTCTGTGGATGGGCTCAAAATCCAATCCCTTGTCGTGGATGTTGACGATCTCGGCAAGAGCAAACCTTGCGGGATGGTCCTTTCTTTCTTCCGCGGAAAGCCCTTCTCTGACGTTCTCCCAGTGAGCCTTGGCGGAAGCCAGCGAGTGATTGCCGTCGCCTACGAGGAACAAGAGTCCGTCGCCGTTCTCGCTCTTGAGCGTTGCAAGGCCGCTAACGATCGATTCCGCGATTGCTGAACCGTCGGGAATGAAGGTTCCCGTGATATGGCCTGAACCGAGCATGAGGTCGGTGTCGTACAAAGGCTCTATGCCTTCAGCCTTAGCCATTTCAAAAGCTTTCTCGATGGTGATGCCCTTGGGGTCATCGATGAGGATCATGATGTGGGGAAGTTCCAAAGGCGAGTTTGCCCTTATCCTTACTCTGGGAGGGATCCTTGAAAGGACCGTTCCCTCGGTAGCCCTGCAGATGTTCTTGTTTCCGGGTTCAAAGCTGTAGCCTTCAAGGTCGATGGCAGCCATGAGGCCTTTTCTGGAAGGGTGGAGCGACGTTGCCCTGTCAGTGAGGATGAAGCCCGTCCCGATGCCGGTAAGGATGCCTTCTTCAAGATATTTGCCGGCGGTCATAGCGATGGAATCGAGCTTTTCGGTCTCTTTTTCTGTTCCGAGATAAACCTCGGGAAGGACGAGATTAAGTGTTGAAGGAGCGTCTCCCACCTCTTTCTCGCAGTCAGCCCAGTATTCGGGCTCTGAAGTATATTGGTCGCAGGCGATAACCGCCCATTTCTTGAAATCCGTTCCCTGCTGCGGAATAAGTATTTCCGGCACCGCAAAGCCGAGTTCGCTGATGGTTCTCAATTGAAGTCACCCCACTTGATACGATAAAAGTGCCTAACATTTTAACACGGCGGGGGGCTGTTTTGGGAATAAAAATCGTATTTCTTTAAAAGAAGGCAACTGCGGTTTTCCGGTTAACTGTAAGTACTTTTAATGGGCTATTT
The DNA here is from genome assembly GCA_017617935.1 of Clostridiales bacterium. GTDB lineage: Bacteria > Bacillota > Clostridia > Saccharofermentanales > Saccharofermentanaceae > Saccharofermentans. The sequence continues at coordinate 18,978 of JAFZVF010000009.1, forward strand.
CGCAGAAAGTGACTGATAAGTCCCAATAATGTCAGCACGAGTTTTCTATACTGATGGTGAAAATAGTAAATCACCAGTATTGGAGGCTCAAAAATGAAGTTAGACAACTTGGTTGAGAGTATAAAAG
>JAFZVF010000098.1 GCA_017617935.1 Clostridiales bacterium
GCTTTACGATCCTGCATTAGAGCATGACAACTGCGGTATCGGCGCTGTCGTAAACATCAACGGCCTTCAGGAAAGAAGAGTCGTTGACGGTGCCCTAAAGATCGTTGAGACGCTGGAACACCGCGCCGGTAAGGACGCTGAGGGCAAGACCGGTGACGGCGTCGGAATCTTGCTTCAGATTCCCCACGATTATTTCGTAGCCGCTGCCGCAAAGGACGGCATGACGCTTGGCGGCAAAAGGTCATTCGGCATCGGCATGTTCTTCATGCCGCAGACCGAAGCGCTGTATAAAAAGGCCATGCAGACTTTCGAAGACGTTATCGCAAAGGAAGGCATGAAGTTCCTCGGATGGAGAAAGGTTCCGGTCAACCCTGAAGTTCTCGGAAGCAAGGCTCTGGACAGCATGCCGACCATCATGCAGGGCTTCGTTGAAAGGCCCGCCGAGTGCGCTGAAGACATTGATTTCGACAGAAAGTTATACGTCGCGAGAAGGCTTTTTGAAAAGGCTGACGAGAACACTTACGTTTGCTCGCTCTCATGCCGTACCATCGTATATAAAGGTATGTTCCTTGTAGGTCAGTTGAGGCTTTTCTATGAGGATCTTAATAAGGAAGACTTCATTTCCGCGATCGGCATCGTCCACTCGAGGTTTTCGACAAACACGAACCCGAGCTGGCAGAAGTCGCACCCGAACAGACTCATGGTCCATAACGGCGAGATCAACACCATCACGGGTAACATGAACAAGATGCTGAGCCGCGAAAACATCCTGCATTCAAAGGTTTTGGAAGACAGGCTCGACGACATTTATCCGCTCTTGGACGTAACAGGTTCAGACTCCGCAAGGCTCGACAACACGCTCGAGTTCATGGAAATGTGCGGCATGCCTCTTACTTTGGCACTTGCAGTTACGATCCCGGAGCCTTGGCAGCACATCGAGACGATGAGCCGCGAGAGAAGGGCTTTTTATCAGTATTACGCGACCATGATGGAACCCTGGGACGGCCCTGCTTCTATCATTTATTCGGACGGCGACATACTTGGTGCAACGCTCGACAGAAACGGCCTCAGGCCTTCCAGATACTACATCACGGAAGACGGACTGCTCATCATCTCATCGGAGGTCGGTGCGCTTTCTGATCTCGATGAAAACACGGTTCTCAAGAAGGACCGTCTGCGCCCGGGCAAGATCCTCGTTGCTGATACGAGATCAGGAAAGCTCTTAAGCGACGAAGACATCAAGAAGGGCTTCGAGCAGCGTCAGCCTTACGGCGAGTGGCTCGACCAGATGCTCGTCAACTTGAGCGAACTGCAGAAGGAAAACAAGAAGCCTATCCGCATCAGAGGCGAAGAATTAAAGACCTTGCAGAAGGCTTTCGGATACAGCTACGGAAATATCTCGAATACACTGATCCCCATGTGCCTGAACGGCATTGAAGCGACCGCTTCGATGGGTGTTGACGTGCCGGTTCCGCCGCTTTCCGAGCAGGATCCGCCGCTGTTTGATTTCTTCAAGCAGAAGTTCGCGCAGGTCACGAACCCGCCTATCGACTCTATAAGAGAAGAGATAATTACCGATACTACCGTGTATCTCGGAATCGCGGGCAACGTTCTCGAAGAGAAGGAAGAGAACTGCCGCGTTTTGAGGATCCATAATCCGATCCTTTCGAACATCGACCTGATGAAGATCAGGCACGCTGACCTGGAGGGCCTTAAGACCCACGACATCAGCATGCTCTACAAGAAGGGAACGAGCCTGAAAGATGCTATCGAAGGCCTTTACAAGCAGGCTGACAAGGCACACGAAGAGGGCGCTGCGATCCTTATCCTGACCGACCGCGGAGTCGACAGGGACAATGTTGCGATCCCTTCTCTGCTTGCTGTTGCGGCACTCGAAACACACCTCGTAAGAACAAGAATGAATACGGCAATCTCGATCATCCTGGAGTCCGGCGAGCCTTGCGACGTACACCACTTCGCAACGTTGATGGGATTCGGCGCGAGCGCGATCAACCCTTATCTTGCGTTCGATTCGATCCACGAGCTCATCAGCGAAGGACAGATCGACAAGGACTATACCGAAGCGAGTACCGCTTATACGGAGGCCGTCGTTCATGGCATCGTAAAGATAAGCGCGAAAATGGGTATTTCCACGATCCAGTCCTACCAGGGCTCCAAGATCTTCGAGGCATTGGGAATCGGCAAGGAGCTGATGGATGAGTATTTCCCTGACACGGTAAGCCGCGTCGGAGGCATCACGCTCAAGAACATCGAGGAAAGAACCGTCAGACTGCACGACAAGGCGTTCGATCCCGAAGAGCTCGAGACTCCTGATTCATTGCGTGTCGTAGGCTGGCACAAGGAGAGGTCCGACAAGGAAGACCACCTCTACAATCCTGAGTCGATCGCGCTCTTGAGAAAGGCTACATGGACGGGCGACTACAATCTTTTCAAGCAGTTCTCAGACACGATCAACAGGGAAGACCGCCACATCACTTTGAGGAGCACTCTGGAATTCAAGTTCCCCGAGGACGGTGGCATCAGCATCGACGAAGTCGAGCCCGCTGAGAGCATCGTAAAGAGGTTCAAGTCGGGCGCAATGTCCTACGGTTCGATCTCCCAGGAAGCTCATGAATGCCTCGCGATCGCAATGAACAGAATAGGCGGCAAGAGCAACAGCGGCGAGGGCGGTGAAGACCCCGAAAGGATTGCCACAAAAGGCAGTGAAGAGGATCGTTGTTCCGCGATCAAGCAGGTCGCATCGGGCCGTTTCGGCGTCACTTCCGAATACCTGATCTCCGCTAAGGAATTGCAGATCAAGATGGCGCAGGGCGCAAAGCCGGGCGAGGGCGGACACCTTCCTTCAAAGAAGGTCTATCCCTGGATCGCGAAAACGCGTCACTCCACACCTGGCGTAGCTCTCATCTCACCTCCGCCTCATCACGACATCTACTCGATCGAAGATCTGGCACAGCTCATCTACGATCTTAAGAATGCAAACAAGGATGCAAGGATCTCCGTTAAGCTCGTTTCGGAATCCGGCGTTGGAACGATAGCTTCAGGCGTTGCAAAAGCAGGCGCGGGCGTTGTCCTCATTTCAGGTTATGACGGCGGTACGGGCGCGGCTCCGGCTTCGTCGATCCACAACGCGGGTCTGCCTTGGGAACTGGGCGTCGCTGAGACACACCAGACGTTGATCCAGAACAATCTGAGATCACACGTCGTCATCGAAGCAGACGGTAAACTTTTGACCGGCAGAGACGTCGTTATCGCCGCCATGCTGGGCGCAGAGGAATTCGGTTTTGCGACCGCACCATTGGTCACGATGGGCTGCGTCATGATGCGTGTATGCCATTTGGATACTTGCCCCGTAGGCGTTGCGACGCAGAACCCAGAGCTTCGAAAGAGATTCAAGGGCAAGCCTGAATACGTCATCAATTTCATGATGTTCATCGCTCAGGAAATGCGTGAGATCATGGCTAAGCTCGGCATCAGGACGATCGACGAACTGGTCGGAAGATCAGACCTTTTGGCTCCCAAGAAGTTCCCTGAAGGATCACATCCCGCGGGCCTCGACATGAGCGTCGTGCTTGACAATCCGTACTCAGGAAGAGCTGACGTAAAGCAGCATTTCGAGAAGGAAGACGCATACGATTTCGAGCTCGACAAGACTATCGACGAGGCGGTCATCATACCTTCGTTTGAGAAGTCTTTTGAGAATGGCGAAAAGCAGAGCATCGACGTAAAGATCACGAACCTCAACAGAACGGTCGGAACGCTTTTCGGCGCTGAGATCACAAAGAAATTCGGTGCTTCTCTTCAGGAAGACACGTTCGAGGTCAACTGCAAGGGTTCTGCCGGACAGAGCTTCGGCGCGTTCATCCCGAAGGGCCTCACGATCAACGTTGAAGGCGATGCAAACGACTATTTCGGCAAGGGCCTGTCAGGCGGAACGCTCAGCCTCAAGGCGCCCGAGCACTTCGCTTTCAGGGCTGACGAGAACATCATCGTCGGCAACGTCGCACTCTTCGGTGCTACGTCAGGCAAGGCATTCATCAACGGCGTCGCAGGCGAGAGATTCTGCGTAAGAAACTCAGGTGCAACGGTAGTCTGCGAAGGCGTAGGCGATCACGGATGCGAGTACATGACGGGCGGCGTTGCGGTCATCTTAGGCAAGGTCGGAAAGAACTTTGCGGCTGGTATGTCTGGCGGTATCGCTTACGTTTACGATGAACATAACGACCTTTACACCAAGCTCAACAAGTCGCTCGTAGGGTTCTCCAGGATCACTGAAGAGAAGGACCAACAGGCTTTGAAAGCGCTCATTGAAGAGCACGTAAAGAGAACGGATTCTTATCTGGGCAAGGAGATCCTCAAGGACTTCGGCAATTATGTCGGCAAGTTCAAGAAGATCGTACCTCACGAATATAAGGCAATGATGCTCGCGATAGCCAAGTACAAAGACATGGGTCTTGATGAGGATGAAGCCAAGATCAAGGCGTTCCAGGAAAGGGTTAACGGGTGATCCATATGGGAAAGACAGGAGCTTTTTTGGAACACGGAAGAGTTGATAATCCCGCTATCGATCCCATGGAAAGGATCAAGACCTACAACGAATTCCACACGCCTTTGGACGAAGACAAGAGAAAAGAGCAGGCGAGCCGCTGCATGGACTGCGGCGTCCCGTTCTGCCAGTACGGAAAGCCCATCTGCGGAATGGTAGCAGGGTGTCCTCTGAACAACCTCTGCCCCGACTGGAACGACCTTGTTTGCAAGGGCTTCTGGGACAAGGCCTTTGACAGGCTCACCATGACCAATCCATTCCCGGAGTTTACTTCGAGAGTGTGCCCCGCGCTTTGCGAAAAGGCGTGCACCTGCGGAATGAACGGCGATGCGGTAACGGTCAAGGAGAACGAGTACGCGGTGATCGAAAAGGCATACGCTTCAGGTCACGTAAAGCCCCAGATCCCTGCAAAGCGGAGCGGCAAAAGAGTTGCCGTCATAGGTTCCGGTCCTGCGGGTCTTTCGACCGCACACTGGCTCAACAGAAGAGGCCACAATGTAACTGTTTTCGAGAAGGCTGACAGGGCCGGCGGACTTCTGATGTACGGAATTCCGAACATGAAGCTCGAAAAAAGGTTCATCCAGAGAAGGATCGACCTCATGACAGCCGAGGGCGTTGAGTTTAAGTACAACTGCGACGTCGGCCGTGACGTTACCGCTGACGAGATCGTAAATGATTACGATGTGGTCGTTTTGGCGTGCGGTTCAAGGAATCCGAGAGACATCAAGGCACCCGGCAGGGGGGGCGACGGGATCTATTTCGCGGTGGATTTTTTGACATCTACAACAAAAATGGTTCTCTCATCCAACATCTCTGATACAAATTACATTAGTGCAAAATATAAAGATGTGGTTATAATAGGCGGAGGCGACACAGGCAACGATTGTGTAGGCACCTGCATAAGGCATGGATGCAAGTCTGTAACCCAGCTCGAGATGATGCCCATACCACCTGCTACCCGCGCCGCCAACAACCCCTGGCCGGAGTGGCCGAAGGTTCTGAAGACCGATTACGGTCAGGAGGAATCGATAGCCGTATTCGGCAAAGACCCCAGGGTTTATCTGACAACAGTCAAGAGCTTTGTCCGTGATGACGAAGGCAGACTGACGGGTGTTGAGACGGTTAAGATCGACTGGCAGAAAGGCGCGGACGGCCGCATGCAGATGAATCTCATCGAAGGTTCGGAAAAGGTCATTCCCGCACAGATCGTTCTTA
>JAFZVF010000099.1 GCA_017617935.1 Clostridiales bacterium
AGTCGACGCGGACGATAACTCTCTTGCCGGCTACGTTGAGATCTTCAACGCTTTTCTTGTCATACATTGCCATGGATGCACACTCCTATATATATTATTTTGGTGTAAAACACTAACCTAAAAATTATACTCTCCTGAAGAACAATATTAAAGACTGAAATCAGCCCCAATTACTCTGCACTTCCCTTGAGTTTCTTGCCCAAAAGCGAGACGATCTCGTGCACTTTAAAGACTTTCTGGCCGTCCACGTAGAATCTGAACAGCTCGCCGTTCTTGTCGTAGATCTCAAAATATTTGCCGTAGGAGGCGACAAGGCCCCTCATCGTCTCGATGTCGAAGACCTTCTTCTCCTTCAGCGCATCCGGGTCAAGAGTCCTGTTCTTGAAGCCCTTCATCGGCTTGCCCTTCTTGTAGGGAATGCCTTCCTCAGCAGGGCAGTCGGTACCCGTGTAGGTGATCTCCTTGTCGGTTATCGTGATGCGGCCGTTTCCGGTCTTCGCGAAGGTGAACCTGTCATAGACCTTGAAAAGATCCGCGTCCATTTCCATGTGGAAATCGCCGGTCTTGAGCTCTTCCGCGATAATGCCCCTCTCCCATTCGACCCACTTGTGGAGGTCATCGAAAATGATGCACTGCGGATCAGCCTTTTCGAGAAGACCCGTGGGCAAATATCTTACGGCGTTGCCGCATTCACAGCACTGGATGAGGTCGCGCTTTCCGTGGTCCAGGAACCTCATCGTGAACTCGTGTCCGCATCTCGGGCACGCATACGCGATGTTCTGGAGTCCCGCGGCAAGGCGTCTGCTCTTAAACTCGACCTTGTGCTCCCTGTTCCACTCGTTCTCGTCGTAATTGACCGCGTCGAGGATCTTCTGCTGGAGCTCTTCGATCGACAACTCCTTGACCTCGTCGGAATAGATCTTCTTTACGAATTCGGAAGTGATCTTGCCTTTACGCATTCCGGACTGAGACCATCTCGGCCATGTCAGGTATGCTCCGTGGATGTGTTCGATGTAAATGGATGCGCCGGCCTTCTTTGCGAGCCTTGCGATGCCGTCGTCAAAAGTAACCGACTTGCCATCGACGTGGCGGGTCGCCTCGGGGTAAACGATGAGCACGCCCTTGCGCTTCATGACCTTCATCATGGCCTTGACGGCAACGGTGTCAACGACGAACTGCTTCTTGGGGATCGCGCCTCCGAGCTTGAACCAATGGCCCCACGCGGGCGCCCTGAAAACGAACTCGCCCGTGACGAAGTTTGCCGGCCTTGCCTTGGTCAGCTTGTTGGTGATCATGGGATCGAGATAGGACTCGTGGTTGGCGATGACGATGATCGGACCCTCATGGTTTACGAACTCCATGTCGGGCTTGACCTTGATGTGCGTAAATGCGCAGACGATCGGGACGATTATGCGGGAACCGAGGAAGCTGAAATAGAACGGCCTCGGAAAACACCCGATGTCATAATCGCGCGGTGCTTTTGCCCTGTCTCTTGCGGTTGTCGCAGGCTTATCACCCGTAGCAGGTGCCGCAGTCGGCTTGGTATTTTCTGACATTTATATAAACTCCAAAGTAACTTAATAATTAAGGCGCAGTTATTATACATAGTTTGAACCAGAAAATAAAGTGCCCCCGCCTTGCAAATGCAATAAGCGGGGGCATTTCAGGTCAAATTTATTTTACTGTTGGACGGTCTCTTCCGGCTTTTCGGAAGCCTTCTTCTCCAGCTCGCCGCCGTCCCTGATGACGATGACCTTTCCGCCCTCCTCTGCGGCTCCGGAAGCCAGGAGCGCGTCAGGGTCGTTCGTCTCAACGGCATCAATGATCGCAAGGTGTCCGGGCTTGACTACGCCGTCAAGCATCGCTTCGGAGAACCTGTCCTCGACCATCGAGGTGATGACCCTCTTGAGCGGCCTTGCGCCGTACTGCGGATCGTAGCCCTTTCTTGCGAGGAGCTCCTTCGCGCTGTCGGTCATCTGGATCTCGATTCCGAGGTCCTTGATCCTCTTGCCGACCTGGTTCATCAGGATGTCGACGATCTTGATGAGCGCCTCCTTGCCGAGCATGCGGAAGAAGATGATCTCGTCGACACGGTTGACGAACTCGGGCGAGAACGACTTCTTGAGTTCCTCGATGACGACCTTCTTTGCCTCATCGTAGGACTTACCGCCGTATAGGCCTTCCCTTGAGAGCTCGTCGGTATCCTTTTCGTCGGCCATCGAGAAGCCGATCTTGCGGCCTTCTCCGCCGGTCAGCATCCTGGCGCCGATGTTGGACGTCATGATGATTATCGTATTCTTGAAGTCAACGACTCTGCCGTGGCCGTCCGTGAGACGTCCGTCGTCCAATACCTGGAGCATCGTGTTGAAGATCTCGGGGTGGGCCTTCTCGATCTCGTCGAAAAGGACTACCGAGTAAGGATGTCTCCTGACGGCTTCCGTCAGCTGGCCGCCCTCGTCGTATCCGACGTATCCCGGAGGCGCGCCGATGAGCCTTGAGACATCGTGCTTTTCCATGTATTCAGACATGTCGATCCTGATGAGCGCGTTCTCATTGCCGAACATGACCTCAGCGAGAGCCTTTGCGAGCTCGGTCTTACCAACGCCCGTGGTACCAAGGAAGATGAACGTTCCGGAAGGCTTCTTGTCATCCTTGAGGCCGAGCCTTCCGCGGCGTATAGCCTTGGAGATCGCGGTGACCGCCTCGTCCTGGCCGATGACCCTCTTCTGGAGCTCGGACTCGAGGCTCTTCAACTTGTCCGCATCACTCTCGGTGATCTTCTTGACCGGGATTCCGGTCCACTTTGCGAGAACGTCTGCGACGTCGTCAACGGTAAGCGTTCCGGTAAAACCCTTACTGTCTGGCTCTGACTTCGCCATAAGCTTCGCGAGACGCTCCTTGGCATCTTCTTCGCGCTCTTTGTAGACCTGTGCCGACTCAAAATCCATTTTGTCGGCAGCGAACTTCTTCATGGCCTGAAGGCCTCTGATCTTGTCCTCTATTTCCTTCCTTGCCTTTGAATCGGCATAGTTCAGGCGCTTTGAAGCCGCAGCCTCATCGACAAGGTCGATCGCCTTGTCCGGCAGGAACCTGTCAGAAACGTAGCGGGACGAAAGAAGGACCGACTGCTCTAAAACGTCGTCCGGAATGTGGACCTTGTGGTGCTCTTCGTACTTCGGACGCAGGCCCTTCATGATGGCGATCGCGTCAGGAATGGACGGCTCTTCCACCATGACCTTCTGGAATCTTCTTTCGAGCGCGTGATCCTTCTCGATGAACTTGGTGTATTCATCCAAAGTCGTTGCGCCGATTACCTGGAGCTCATTCTTTGTAAGCAGCGGCTTCATTAAGTTTGCGGCATCCATCGAACCGCCGCCGGAGCTTTCGCCCGCGCCTACGAGCGTATGGATCTCATCGATGAAAAGGATGACGTTCGGGTCTGAGACCGCCTCGTCGAGCATGCTCTTGATGCGCTCTTCAAAGTCGCCCCTGTACTTGGAGCCTGCGACCATCGAGCCGATCTCCATGCTGTAAACGACCTTGCCCTTTATGACGTCGGGAACGTCGTTGTTTGCGATCTTGAGTGCAAGGCCTTCAGCTATCGCGGTCTTACCAACGCCCGGATCGCCTACGAGGCAGGGATTGTTCTTCGTTCTGCGGATGAGGATCTGCATGACGCGGTTGATCTCTTCCTCACGGCCGATGACCGGATCGATCTTGCCTTCCTTGGCGAGTTCGGTGAGGTTCTTGCCGAATTTCTCAAGGGTCTTGTGTCCGCCCTTTCCGCCTTTGCGGTTCCTTCCGCCGTCGGGATCCCTTTTCGGAGGAGCGCTCGGACCGGGGCGGTCGTCATCGTCGCTGAAGGGATTGCCTTCGCCTTCATCTCCGTCGTCATCGTCTGACGAGGACATGTTGTCGTGGAAAGCGTTGACCAAAGAATTCCTCAGACCTTCAAGATCCGCTCCGCCGGCTTCAAGAGCATCGAATATGTCGGAGTGGTTGCTGACCTTCTTCGAAAGAATTACGAACAGGATGTGTTCGGGGCCGACGGCACCGCGTCCGCCAGTCCTGCGCGACAATTCGGCGGCGTTTGCGAAAACCCTTCTGACGTCGATCCTCAAGTTCGAAAAGGCCTTGTCGGCCAACGCCTTGTAGGTGTCCTCGTCCATGTCGTAGTCTCCGCTGACGCCAAGCTTGTCGAGCATGGCATTTACGTTGGAAACGTTTTCATCTATCGTTTCTTTGGCGGGCGAATCCACAAGGCAGATCGCCGCAAAAATGAAAGTGTCCCTTATCAGCGAAGTATGCCTTTCACTCGCGATCAACTGTGAGCAAGATAAAACCTTTGCGGTATCTTCAGATATTCTCATGTCAATCAACTCCCTTCAGTATCTTTCTGATCCTCTCAGCACGCTTCTTCTGCGACGTCTGAGTGTTGATCTCGCCGCGGCGCTGCTGTTCCCAGCAGACCTCCTGCGTTATCGTGTTGAGCATCTTCCATTTGCATTCGAATTCAGACGAATCGTCGTAATCCCTGTAGAGCCTGAGCCAGCAGACCGCGTCCAAGGCTTCCCTTCGCGACATCAGGGTTGCGAATCTGAGCAGTCCGTAAGCCCTGCCGTAAAGGTCCTTCATCTGAGTCTTCTTCTTTGTCGCAAACTGTTCGCGGCAAGCCCTTTCGGCCTTTATGACGTCCCTGATCAGCATCTCGCCCCTTTCAAGGGTCTCGTCCTCTGAAACGCCCAAAGTGCTAACGCTTGCGATGATGTAAACGCCCGATTCGTTGAGCTCGCCCTGATCTGCAAACGGATAGATGTTCCATTCGTATTGGCCGACCCTCTGCCTCAGTGCCGCGATGCCGCCTTCGGTCTTGGCGATCGCGGGAATCGCAACGGTGTAAAGGATCCTAAGCCCCGTTCCCGTAAGCTTTACGCTTGAGGTCAGGAAGCCGTGCTTTTCAGAATAGGCAATGTCCAGCTTCTTTTCGAGGTCTACCGCGACCTTCTCCGCCACACGGTAGACTCCTATGTCGTGACCGGGAGCCTGTGCCTTGATCGTTATGTGTTCGCTGTTGCCGACCGCGACGCTGAGGCCGTAGTCTTCGTTATAGTAGATCGCCTTCTTGTCAGGGCTGTAGAGGAGCGAGCCGTCTCTTCCCGAGATCTGGGCCTTCATCAGCGCCTCCGCTTCGCCCTTGTTTACGACGTCCGTAGCCAGGCCGCCTGAAAAAGCGTTTTTGTCCATTACTGAGTCAACTTTGGCAAGGAGGCTCTTGGCATCCTTTTCATCCATTTTGGAAGGAAAATTGTATCCTTTGACGTTACGGACAAGGCAGGCTTTCGTTGAAAGGACGACGTCCTCGTCCGCGCCTTCTCTCTCATACCACATCTTCATATCAGTTTCCTTCCTTTCTTCCCTTGAGTTCGTCCCTGAGCTTTGACGCGAGGATGTAATCCTCATTGTCGGCCGCGAGCTTTATCGCGGTCTGCAGGTCTTCATCGCTCAGCATCCCGAGGTCGGCCTTTTCAAGCTTTGCGAGTTTTTCAAGCGCCAGCGTCTTGAGGTCGCCCGTCTCCTCCTTCTGGGGCTCGGCTTCAGAGGCGCCCTCTTTTGCCTCCTCTTTTTCAGAAGCCTTTTCGTCAGGCGCGTCGCTCTTGGCTTCGATCTTGGATTCCGGCTTGGCGTCCTTTTCGATATTGTTCAGTTCCGCCGTCTGACCGGGCATCCTTCCGCCGTATGTGCTCTCGCCCTGCTGCTTGAACATCTCCTTTACGATGTAATCGTTGAAGGTGTTGTAGCACTCTATGCATCCGAGGCGTCCCTTTCTCTCAAAGTCCCTCAGCATCATGCCGCACTTGGGGCAAGAAAGCGCGCTGTTTCCGAAATCCAGCTCGTTCATCTGCATTATCGAGCTCGCGATCTCGTCAAAAGGCGAAAACGCCGATCCGAGCATCTCTTCAGGGCTTCTTAAGAACTTTCCGTAGCCCATGATCCTTGCGCAGTTCTCGCAGTACGGAACGTCGTTGATCTTGATTATCTTGTTGGTGAGTTCAACTCCGCATCTCTCACATCTCATACCATTGTTCTCCTTTGTGTTTGGTCTATTCCGCAATCATCAGTCCGAGCAGCGCGTTCCTGAAAATGTCCGCCCTGAGGACCGCCCTTATGTCCGAATCGACTTTGGCCAGCGCCCTGTCCGAAACGGCCGACATTATCGCCGTCCCCTCCTTCGCGGTTATCGCTCCAACGGAAACCGCGTTGGTAAGCAGCGTCCTTGCCTGTTGCTGCGACAAGTCGTCTCCGACCGCATCCAAGATCGCCTGCAGGTAACGCTCAGGCCCGCTGTGCGTGACCCTCGTTATCGTGATCTGTCCACCGCCTCCCCTGCGGCTCTCGACTATGTAGCCGTTACCGCTTGAAAACCTTGTGGACAGCACGTACGTTATCTGGGAAGGCACGCAGTTCGCCTGCTCGGCAAGCTGGCTGCGGCTGATCACCGCCTGTCCGTCGTTCTCATCGATCATGTCCTTGATCATCTGTTCAATGACGTCAACAAGTCTTGCCACGGTTTGCCTCCTTTCGCTTCATCCTGTCATTTGACGTTATTTGATTTTGACTTTGACTAACTTTGACTAATCAAATTATGATACTCTCCCCGAGGATTGTCAACAGGGTTTTGAGGACAAGCCGGGACCACGTCCAAGCGCCTCTTGCCGGACGTTCACTAAAAGTGTCACGAAATCTCCCCAAAAAGGTACACCAAACAGCAAATCGCGACTGATTTGCCGAAAAGTGTACCTAAAAACGGGAAAATCGTGACACTTTTAGGTACACCCCGCTCCAGTGAACGGAAGTGCAACCAGGCAAATAAAAATCCACCGGCATAGCCGGTGGTTTTTCATTTTCGGGCAAAGCCCTCATACTACTAGCCACACACAAGTGTGTCTGTTATTGGCCTGCCAGCCACGCGAAGGATTACCTGCTACCCATTAAATGGGTCACGCGGGTCAAACATTGAAAGCTGATCTGATTCTCTGTCATTCTTCAGCTGA
>JAFZVF010000100.1 GCA_017617935.1 Clostridiales bacterium
GCTCAGTTCGTTCATCATAACCTCGAAGGTGCTCTACAAGATAGGCGCACAGGCGTTCTATAAGGATACGAAGCTCAAGACCATCTACATCAAGAACACTACCAAACTGACCAAGAGCGGCGTCAAGAAGTCTCTCAAGGGTTCCTCGGTCAAGACCGTAAAGGTCAAGAAGTCGAAGATATGGAAGTACAAGAAGTTCTTCAAGAAGTCGAATTCCGGCAAGAAGGTCAAGGTCAAGAAGTAGTCAAAATTCTTTTAAAAATTTACAATTTGTGCCTTTAAAATGCCGTCTTCGCCCCCTATAGTTAAACTATCAGTTTAATTAAGGGAGGGAAGATCCATGCTCAAGAATATGGTTAAAGCGCAAAAGCCTGCGGATGAAGAATTTACGGCAAGACTTGCGGATGAGAGAGCGAAGCTTTTCGCAAGCCAGATGAAGATAAAAGATGCGGGTCTTCCCGTGATGGTCATCTTTGAAGGGTGGGGCGCGGCCGGAAAAGGAAGCGTCCTGGGAAAGATCATCAAGAACATCGATCCGAGGTTCTTCAAGGTTAAGACCTATCCTGCTCCGACCGCGGAAGACAAGAGATATCCGTTCCTTTACAGATACATGAAGGACATTCCCGAGAAGGGAAAGTTCGTGTTCTACGACACCTATTGGATGGAGGAGATTACGGACGCCAGGATAGCCGGTACGATGGACGACAAGGAGTATGACGAGAAGATCGACTCGATCACAAGGACCGAAAGGTCACTCGTTGACAACGGTTATCTTGTAATGAAGTTCTTCTTCCAGATCGGCAAGAAGGAGCAGAAGCGAAGGCTCGACCTTTTGCTGTCCGACAAGGACACGAAGTGGCGTGTCGACAAGAACGACCTGCATGAGAACAAGCATTACGACGAGAGCCTTGAGGTCTACGACAAGTACCTGAAGGACACCAACAGCCCGACTGCCCCATGGTACATAATTGACGCAAAGGACAAGAAGCTAGCTGAACTCCAGGTGCTGGAATTCCTGAACCAGGGTATTGATACTGCGCTCAAGAACAAGGACCTTGCGGCGCCGATTCTGCAGAACACGTTCCCGCTTAAGAAGACGCCGTTCCTCAAGGATGTTGATCTGAAGGGTAAGACCCTGACGGACGAGGAATACGACAAGAAGCTGGACGAACTGCAGGACGAGCTAAGCCAGCTCCACTACAAGCTCTATAGAAAGAAGATCCCCGTCATAATCGCATATGAGGGCTGGGACGCCGCGGGCAAGGGCGGCAACATCAAGAGGATTACCGGAGCTTTGGATCCGAGGGGCTTCGAAGTCCAGCCGATCGCAAGCCCCGAGCCGCACGAGAAGGCGAGACACTTCCTCTGGAGGTTCTGGACGAGGCTTCCGAGGACCGGCCACATTGCGATCTTTGACCGTACCTGGTACGGCCGCGTCATGGTCGAAAGGATCGAAGGCTTCTGCAGCGAGAACGATTGGCAGCGCGCGTATAACGAGATCAACGAGTTTGAAAAGGAACTCACGGACTGGGGCGCGGTGGTCATCAAGTTCTGGGTCCAGATCGACAAACGTACGCAGCTCAAGCGTTTCAAGGAACGCCAAGCCACGCCCGAGAAGCAGTGGAAGATCACTGATGAGGACTGGCGCAACCGCGAGAAGTGGAACCAGTACGAGCAGGCGATCGACGAGATGATCCAGAAAACGTCGACCGAATTCGCCCCTTGGTACGTCCTCGAATCCGTCGACAAGAAGTATGCGAGGATCAAGGCTCTTGAAATTGTGGTTGAGCAACTCAAAAAAGCTTGCGAATCTAAGTAAACAAACGGTCCCGAAGGACCAGAACGTCAACAGAATAATGATGCCCGGGGCGTTTTTTTGTCAAAATGCCAACGGGCATTATTTATTTACCGTGTTACAATAAAAATTAGTTATTATACCCCTCTTTTTCGAATTTACAAATAGTTTTTTCTGAAATTATCAAAAAAATATAAGAAAGGTGGTCTATATGGGCTTCAAGGTTGGAGACAACATTGTCTATGCAGGAAGTGGCGTTTGCCAGATCGACGCGATCAAAGATATCAGCTTTTTCAAAGAGAAACCGCAGAAATATTACGTCTTGAAGCCTCTTTTCGTGAGACAGTCGCAGGTCGTATACGTGCCCTTTGAGAATCAGGCGCAGGTCGACAGGATCCGCCCCGTGCTCTCCAAGAAGGAAGCGATCGCCCTTATAGACAAGCTCCCCTATGACAAGCTCGAATGGATCGAGGACAGGAATGACCGCAAGGACGCGTTTGCGGACATCATCGTAAACGGTTCACGAGAGGACATCATGAGCATGATCTTCCTCATCAAGCGTCATGCCAAGAAACTGTCCGGAGAGGGCAAGCATCTCAATGCCCAGGACGAGAGGGCGCTTAATGACGCAAAGGTCAGGATGAACAACGAGATCGCTTTGGCTTTGGACATCGAACCGGAGAACGTAGTCGAGCTCATTCATGAGAAAACGGGCGAGGTCGATTTCGCCTGACACCTTGACAATGCCTTTGCATGTGTGATTTAATGACCGCAGTTTTTCATAAGGAGATCAGCTCAAGTGAAGACTGCGGTTTTCTATTTTGCGTTTAACTATTATTACTACTTCGGAGATAATTGCTGAAGCGGCTTTTGTTGCGCGAGAAAACCTTAATCGAATAAGTTAAGAATAAACGCTGCAAGGGTACGCAAAGCCCGGGCAGCGTTTTTTGGATTTAAAGACAAGAAGGAGAAAAGAACATGATTGCAGTACTTAAGAACACGGCTACAAAGGAACAGATAGCAAACCTCGTCTCGTGGTTTGAGAACAAGGGACTCAAGGTCAACGAGTCCAAGGGTGAGTATTGCACCGTGTTGGGCCTTATCGGAGACACTTCGACGATAGACGTCAATCTTCTTCAGGGTCTGGACATAATCGAGAGCATTACGAGGGTTTCTGAGACCTTTAAAAAGGCGAACAGAAAATTCCATCCGGAAGACACGGTCGTCGACGTCAGCGGCGTAAAGATCGGCGGAGGCAATTTCGCCATCATCGCAGGCCCCTGTTCCGTTGAGAGCGAAGAGCAGATCTTAAGCTGCGCAAGAGCCGTCAAGGAAGCGGGAGCGACGATCCTCAGAGGCGGCGCATTCAAGCCGAGGACTTCACCTTACGACTTCCAGGGACTTCACGAAGAAGGCATCAGGCTCCTGCTTGAAGCCAAGAAGGAAACGGGCCTTCCCATCTGTTCCGAGATCATGAGCCCTGAGCAGCTCCCTGTTTTCGAGGACGTAGACTTCCTCCAGGTCGGCGCACGCAACATGCAGAACTTTGATCTTCTCAAGGCACTCGGAAAGACCGGAAAGCCGGTCCTTTTGAAGCGCGGCCTTTCCGCCACGATCAAGGAGCTCCTTATGAGCGCCGAGTACATCATGAGCGAGGGCAACCCGAACGTCATCCTCTGCGAGCGCGGAATCAGGACATACGAGACGTACACGAGGAACACTTTTGACGTAAGCGCCATCGCGGTACTCAAGCAGATCACGCACCTTCCCGTCGTCGGCGACCCTTCGCACGCAACGGGCAAGTCGAACCTCATCAAGCCGATGTCCATGGCGGCCGTCGTTTCAGGCGCGGACGCTCTCGAGATCGAAGTACACACGTGCCCTGAGAAGGCTCTTTCAGATGCCGCTCAGCAGCTCACTCCCGCCCAGTTCACTGAGGTCATGGACGCGATCGCAAAAGCAAGAAGCATTCTGTAATCCATGACGCCGGAGATCCGGCGTCTTTTATTTCGAAAAGGAAGTGTCATTAAATGAACATAACGGTTGGCGTAGTAGGATTAGGTCTTATCGGAGCGTCTTTTGCCAAGGCGTACAAAGAGAATTCGGAATCAACGGTCTACGGTTGGAACCGTACGAACAGCGTTACCCAGATGGCCAAGATGCAGGGCGTCATCGACGACGAACTGACAGATGAGAACCTGGGCAAGTGCGACCTCGTCATCCTCTCGCTCTATCCTGAGGCGACCATCAACTGGATGGAAAAACACAAGGATCTTTTCAACAAGGATGGCATGGTCATCGACGCGTGCGGCACAAAGAGGCTCGTATGCGAAAAGGGTTTCAAGATCGCCCAAGAGGCAGGCTTCTTATTTGTAGGCTGCCACCCGATGGCTGGCACGAAATTCTCAGGCATGGCATACGCAAGAGCCGACATGTACAATGGCGCGCCCATGGTCGTCGTTCCGCCCGTTTTTGACGACATGTTCCTGCTCGACAGAGTTGAAAAGCTCCTTGAACCCTGCGGATTCGGAAGCTTCCATCTTGCGCATGCCGACGAGCATGACAAGATGATCGCCTTTACTTCGCAGATGGCGCATCTGGTCTCAAACGCATACATCAAGAGCCCTTCAGCAAGGAATCACAAGGGATTCTCCGCAGGCTCGTACAAGGACATGACAAGAGTCGCATGGCTCAATCCGACGATGTGGACGCAGCTGTTTTTGGAGAACAAGGACAATCTCATTTTCGAGATCGATCACCTTCAGGAAGAATTAGCAAAGTATAGAAAAGCTTTGGTAGAAGATGATTTTGACGGCCTTAGGGACCTCCTTGAAGAGGGCAGGCAGATCAAAGAGGAGGTTGACGGAATATGAGGACGGTCCGTTTTCCCGCAGCTTCAAAAGAATACGACGTGGTTATCGGAAACGGTGCAGTATCTGTGTTGGGTACTGAAGCAAAAAAGCTCTGCCCCGGTGCATTGAAGGCCTTGATCGTATCCGAGACGAACGTTGCCCCGCTTTACCTGGACAGGGTCAAGAAGGAACTTGAATGTGCAGGGATCGAAGTTGTTGACTATGTCTTCGAGGCCGGCGAGAGGTCCAAGGGCATTGAAGCCATTGCCGAAATGTGGAACAAGATGGCCGAAGCGGGCTTTACGAGGACTGACTTCGTAGTTGGCCTGGGCGGTGGCGTAACCACCGACATGGCGGGCTTTGCGGCAGCGACCTTCCTCCGCGGAATAAGCGTGTTCCAGCTCCCGACTTCGCTTTTGGCAATGGTCGACGCTTCGATCGGAGGCAAGACCGGAATAGACATTGCCAAGGGCAAGAACCAGGTCGGCGCATTTTGGCAGCCGTCAATAGTAATAGAGGATATATCTTTT
The DNA here is from genome assembly GCA_017617935.1 of Clostridiales bacterium. Classification (GTDB taxonomy): domain Bacteria; phylum Bacillota; class Clostridia; order Saccharofermentanales; family Saccharofermentanaceae; genus Saccharofermentans. Next base: position 5,178 of record JAFZVF010000100.1, read on the forward strand.
CTTAAGACGCTCCCTGACGAGGTCTTCACCGAGGGCATGGGAGAAGTAATAAAGCACGCGTTCATCGTTGACCCCGCGCTCCTTGAAAAGCTTGAAAAGGCAAACGGCAGCATAAGGGAAGACGAAGAGCTCTTGGAAGAAATCGTCGCCATGAACGTCGCTGACAAGGCATCCGTCGTTAAAGAAGACGAGAACGATAACGGCAGGCGCCAGATCCTTAACTACGGGCACACCATAGGACACGTGATCGAGCGCGACAGCGGTTACACAAAGCCTCACGGGATCTGCGTTGCAAAGGGAATGGGCATCATGATCGATGCGTGCGTAAGGGCAGGTTCCCTTGATGTTAACGTTGCAGAGAGAATGAAAAACCTCATGAAGCTCTATAAGCTTCCGGTCACGGATGACATTACGCCTGAAGCGATCGTAGAAGGCGCGATGAATGACAAGAAGAAGCGAGGCGCGAACATTTCGGTTATACTTGTTAATAAGCTCGGGCAGGCCGAGATAAAGAAGATGTCACCCGCAGAATTATTGAGGTTTCTTTCAAAATGAGATTGGCATGCAAGAACCTGATGCTGGACCTTAAGGCTCCGCCGTCGAAATCGGCTTATCACAGGGAACTTATCGTTAACTTCGTGCTGGGCGCAAGAGGCGCTTATCTCGACATAAAGAAGGATGACAACGACGACGTCATAGCAACGAAAAGGTGTCTTGCGGCATTGTCGGCCGCTTCGGATACCGGTGATGATGACGTCATTCTTCCTGCAAACGAAAGCGGTTCGACTTTGCGTTTCGTGATCCCTCTGGCACTTGCCCTCAAGGGTTCGCCCGAGCGGAACATGGTCTTCACGACGAAGGGACGCCTTGTCGAGCGCCCGCTTGATGACCTCGCTGATTGCCTTGAGCCTTTCGGTGTTTCCATCGAAAAGGATATTGAAAAACGTACGGTTACTGCCAGGGGATTCCTCATGGCGGGAGAATACACGATCGACGGAAGCGTTTCATCACAGTACATCTCGGGCCTTCTGATGGCCCTGTCCAATTTCAACAGACCCTCAAAGATAACCGTTACGGGAGAGATGTCTTCCGTACATTACATTGAACTCACTGTAGCGGTATTGAAGAAATACGGCGTGAAGATAACAAGAGACGGAAACGTCTTTAACGTTCCAGGGCGTTCCGGGGTTGATACTCCTTCAGGCAATTTCACAGTTGAAGGCGACTGGAGCAACGGCGCCTTCCTGCTTTGCCTCGGTTCTCTTATGAAGAACGGCGGAGCCATGATCACCGGTCTTGATCCGGAATCCGTCCAAGGAGACCGTGCGGTCATTGATTTCCTTGAGGATCTCGGCATCGAAGTCGATACGGAAGACGGCGCGGTCTCGGTCATGGGACCTGACGGCGAGCCGCCCGTTGACGAGCTCACGCGTGACTGCAACGACACGCCGGACATTGTTCCCTACATGGCGGTGACGGGTGCCTTCAAGGCAAAAAAGACATTGCTTACGGGTATCAGACGCCTTCGCGTAAAGGAGTCCGACAGAGCATCCGCGATATGCGAAATGCTCGCTGCCTGCGGAATAAAGACTGAATTGGAAGAGGACTCCATTACCGTTTATGGTGCGGTTAGGAGTGAGATTCCTGAAGAGATCTCGCTGACTTCTTCAAACGATCACCGCATGGCTATGGCGGCGGTGCTCTGCGCAGCGGGAACCGGAAGGAAGGTTGAGATAGACGATGTCTCCTGCCTTTCAAAATCCTTCCCTGAATTCATAAAGATAATCGAGAACGGGATGGCATTACCATGAGCATGGACAGTACATACATCGGAAGCAAACTCAAACTCATGATCTACGGCCAGTCTCACAGCGAGACTATCGGCGTGTATATCAATGGACTTCCCGAAGGCGTCAAGCCTGATGAAGGGTTCATCAGTGAATTCATGGCCAGGAGGGCGCCTGGGAAAAACGCCTGGTCGACTCCGAGGAAAGAAGCTGACGAGGTGCATTTCGACTGCAAGGACGGAATGCTTCACGGATTCATCTACAATACGAATACCAAGCCCAAGGACTACGCTTCGATAATGAACTGCCCGAGGCCTTCCCACGCGGATTATACCGCTGGTATCCTCTATGGCGACGAAGCCGCGCATTCCGGCGGCGGTATCTTCTCCGGCAGAATGACCGCTCCTTTGTGCATCGCGGGCGCGATCTGTCTAACGGAACTGAAGAAGATGGGGATAGAGATCCATGCCCATCTGAAGCAGGTCTTCGATGCTTTTGACGATTCGTATTTCGATCACGAACCCAGGGATGAGGCTTTCCTTGAGGCTCTGGCTGCTTGCGCAAGAAAGGATTTTCCCGCGATCTCAGATGAGGCTGCTGAGAAGATGAAGGCGAGAATTGAAGAGGCACGTATGGACCAGGATTCCGTCGGAGGCGTCATAGAGTGCGTCATCTCAGGGCTCCCCGCAGGCATCGGAGGCCCGATCTTTGACGGCATTGAGGGAAAGATCTCGCAATTGATCTTTGCGATACCTGCGGTCAAGGCGATCGAGTTCGGCGCGGGATATGACTGCACGGTCCTTAAGGGCTCTGAAAACAACGATGCGTTCTTCTTTGATGAAAGCAGCAAAGTCAGGCTCAAGACCAACCGCTGCGGCGGAATATTGGGCGGCATCAGTGTTGGAGAAGCGGCTCCGGTCGTCTTCGACTGCGCGTTAAAGCCGACGCCTTCAATCTCCAAAACGCAGGAAACCGTTGATCTTGCGGCGAAGAAGAATACTACGATCAGTATCGAAGGAAGACACGATCCTTGCGTTGCCCCGAGAGCGGTTCCTGTAGTTGAGGCAGCCGCGGCGATCGCGCTATACGACATGATCCTTTCAAGGTCGTAAAGACGAGTGCTCGTTTTTGTGCTGATTTGAGCCCGAAAAGGTACAGATTTGGACAAAAGGATGGCGTTTTGCAAAATTCTGTGCCATTTAAGGCTTGAAAAGGTACAAAATTGAGCACAGCTGAAAAAGAAGTCTGTCAAGGTGAAAAACTGATACTGGAGATGATAAAAAAGGCTGCCGCATTTGTTTGCGACAGCCCTTTCTTTTAGGTGCAATATGCTCTTAGATCATCCGAGTGCAGCAAAGTTGATCTCGTCTGCAAGTTTCTCAATGTCTTCTTTCGTTAAATTGTTGAGCTCCGCGTCGTCGTTCCAGGGCAGGACGTTCACTGTTACAAAGCTCTTTTCGAGGTTTGCGGAGATGATGGCTTTTTTGAACTCGCCGCCGGCGTTGTTATATGAAATGTTAACTGTTACGCCGCTCTTTGTCTTGTAGGTCCACTCTTCATAATCCTGCTTGTTTCCGATGTTGAGGTATGTGGCATCTAAATAACCTCTCATATTCCTCATCAACTGGAAGTGGATGCCGTTATAGGTCGAATCCATACTGAAGGATCCGTCGTCGAACATCCAACCGTCTCCGGAACCGCTGCTGAAAAAGAGGTCTATGCCTTCTTTTTCTTTAAGGATCTTTTCGTTGCAATCGTCAAGCTTGGTGCGAAGCTTAAGATTATACTTTGCGGATATCTCTTCCAGCTTGTCTGCCATCTCCTGTGAATAAATACTGTAAACGCCGTATTTCTCAAACGGATCCTTGCCTGTGCGCCTGACTTCCTCATCGTATGCAGTCATGAGATCCTGATGGTCACGATTGTAGTTTTCCTCGTATTTTATCCACTCCGAAGCAGCCTTGTATTCGGGCGAATCGGCATATCCCTGAAGCGAAATGAATTCCCTTGGGGGCACTGAATTCTTGATGTCTTCTTCGATCGAAGGTCCCCAGGAAGACCTGCCGAAGGTCAGACCGTCAAGGCCTTTTATTGCCGCATAGACCGAGAGGCCCAGTGCAGATATTACTGCAGCGATCAGGAGGATCGTTACGGCTTTCTTTTTCGTGTTCTTCTTAGGCATTTCCGTGACTTCCGCAGGTGCGGACATAAGCATATTTCGCATTTCCATTTTTCTTGATACATCCATTCTTATTTTGTCTGAGGTGTCTCTCATAGATATTCCTCCAGTCCTATCCTCATCTGTGCCTTGCCTCTGTTGATCCTTACGGCAACGGCTGATTCGGAGATTTTCAGTATTCCGGCGATCTCTTTGTAAGAGTAACCCGCATAGTAATGCAGGTAGATGGGCATCCTGAACTGGCCGTCCAGGTTCATGAGCTCATCAAATACAGCCTTGTTTCTCTCATTGAAATCATCGAAATACTGCAGTTCGTTTTCCGCAGACTCGAGATCGACTCCGGTCTGACGTGATGCCGATTTGAGATAGTCCTTACATTTATTTGCCGTCATGGTAAGGAGATACGTTTTCTCCTTGTTGGGTTTAATTTCGACAGGATTGCCAAGGAGCTTCAAAAACACGTCCTGAACTATGTCTTCAGCATCGTGTTTGGAACCCGAGTAATAAACGGCGAATCTGTAAAGATCATCAGAATAAGCATCAAATAATCTGACTACATCTTCGTTTTTCAAAATTCTCTGCCTCCGGTGTTATTTGAGATCTCACCTATATGACGATTCAGAATATGGTTTTCTTACAGGAGTATATCGCAATTGTTTTTTTAGTTGATAATTCTTGCCAGTCGTCAAAAAAGGAAAGAAAAATGATATGATTCTTTCAAGGAGGTAAACGCCATGGGAGATCTTGATAAGCTTCGCAGCGAAATTGATTCCATTGACCGTGATATCCTTAACGCCTTTGAGAGAAGGACGGCGGTCTCGCGTAAGATCGGCAATCTGAAACGCGCCGAAGGAATGGCTGTTGTTGACGGCGCACGCGAAGAAGCATTATTCGCGAAGCTCAAAAAGGCCGCCGGGTCGGAGAGCAGACCCTATGTTGAAGACCTTTACCGTGAGATCCTGAGACTTTCGAAGGTCCACCAGAACAAGCCCGCTTTTGGCGTTCTGGGCCGCACTTTGGGACACACGTATTCCCCTGAGATCCATAATCTTTTAGATCCTTCATATACTTATTCGGTCATCGAAAGGGAGCCTGAAGAGCTTGATGAGCTTTTCTCGGGCAAAGTCTTCAAGGGCTTTAACGTAACCATTCCTTATAAGAAGGAAGCCGCCGCGCGCTGCGACGTGCTTGATCAGGCGGCGCAGGAGTGCGGAAGCGTCAATACCGTTGTTTTTGGAAGCGACGGAAAGACTTACGGATACAATACCGATTACTACGGCTTCATCTACATGGTTAACCGCAAGGGCATTGAGATCGCAGGCAAGGACGTTTTGGTCCTTGGAACGGGCGGTGCCGCGGCTGCGGTCAATTATGCGCTCAAGACCCTTGGCGCAGCCAACGTCCTGTCTTGCGGACGCACTTCGGAGATCAATTACGAGAACGTCTATGACATGGCGTGCAACGTCCAGGTCATCGTAAATACCACGCCCGTCGGCATGTATCCCAACGTCAACGAGAGACTTATCGATCTTGACGGTTTCCCGAGGCTTGAGGCCTGCTGTGACCTTATCTACAATCCTTCGCGCACGAGATTCCTCCAGGATGCTGAGGACTTGGGCCTTAAGTTCTGCGGCGGACTTTCAATGCTCGTAGCACAGGCTTACAAGGCGTCCATGCTTTTCAAGGGCGATACCGAGTCAGCCGAAAGGCTCGGATTTGAGAAGAACGATACGATCGAGCAGATAATCAGATCCTTGAAGCTCAAGATGAGGAACATCACTCTCATTGGAATGCCGGGATGCGGCAAGACCACTATGGCCAAGCGCATCTCAGCCATTACGGGCAGGCCTTTGGTCGACCTCGATTATGCATACAGGGACAAGTTCGGAATGACTTCCGCTGAAGCGATCTCCGGACTCGGCGAGGACGCGTTCCGCGACAACGAATGCGAAGTCGCAGCGGAGATCCTTCCGCAGAGCGGACTCGTAATCTCCTGCGGAGGCGGCATCGTTACCCGTCCCGAGAATAAATTCTACGTAAGGTGCAATTCCTACGTCATCTACCTTGAAAGGCCCCTGGAGACGCTTTCCGACCACAACCGTCCCGTATCGATACAGCACGGCGTTGAAAAGCTCTTTTCCCAGCGCAAGGACAAGTACGAGACCTGGTGCGACTACAGGCTTGCTCTGGACACGTATCCGGACAAGCAGTCCTATATAGACAACGCGCCGCTCGAGGCAATGAAACTTATAGAAAAGATAGAGAACGACGCATGAAGATACTCGTTTTAAACGGACCAAACCTCAATATGCTCGGAATCAGGGAGCCCGGGATCTACGGAAGCTCGACTTACGACGATCTCGTTTCAAAGATCGTCAATCACTGCTCGGAAAAGGGCGTGGACGTAGTCTGCAGCCAGAGCAATCACGAAGGCGAGCTCGTTGACATGATCCAGCAGGCCTATTTCGACAAGGTTGACGGGATCGTTATCAATCCGGGCGCATATACGCACACTTCAGTTGCTATTCTTGATGCGCTCAAAGCGGTCTCGATTCCCGCTGTTGAGGTTCACATTTCACAGGTCTCAGAGAGGGAGCCGTTCAGACAGGTCTCCTATGTGTCCTACTACTGTTTCAAGACGATAATGGGAAAAGGCTTTGACGGATATATCGAAGCGATAGACCTTCTTTTGGACGGTTACGGAGCTTCCGGCAAATCCTGACGACCGTTCATGGGAGAATTCCATTTCAATATGTGATAGAATTCTCAAAGTATTTTATGTGACATCCATCGGAGGCTAGACATGGCATCAAATTTCTGCCGTAACTGCGGCTTTAGGCTGACAGAGGGAAAACCGTTCTGTGGTAATTGCGGGACCAGGGTCATCATCCGTGACGCCGCAACCGTTCAGCCTGCACCTGTTCCGGCACCCGTCGAGGCGGCACCCGTTGTCGCTCCCGCTGAAGAGGCTCCTGCCGTGGTTCCTGAACAACCCGTTTCCGAGGCCAAGCCCGAATCTCCCGCCATGCCCCAGCCTTTGCAGACGCTGGTAACTTACCATCCTGAAAAGCCCGTCCCGGCGGAGGAATTGCCGCCCCAGGCCCTTCAGCCCGTATCCGAAATAACCGCGGCTCCCGTGGAAGAACCCGTTCAGCCGGCTGAGATATTGCCCGCACCCACCGTTGCCACAGCTCCGGCTCCCGTAGTTCCGGCCGCGCCCGTTGCTCCTGCTCCTGTTGCCGCTCCTGCCGCTCCGGTTGCAGCTGAACCCCAGAAAAAGAAGAGTCACGCGGGCCTTATCATAGGCCTCGTCTTTGGCATCGCCTTCGTCGTCTTTTTTATTGCATTTGGCATTTTCTTCATTTTCAACGGAACTTCAAGGGTTCCTTCCGGTTCCGGAACGATCCTTGACCGCATCGAGACCATGGAAGAGATCTCTTCAGGCAAGAACTACACCGTCTATGACAAAGCCTTTGATAAGAAGATCGAGTCCGCGAAATGGTGGGACTACGACGGCACGATGAAGAATCAGGGCGTGTATTTTTCAAATACGAAGACGCTCGCCTTCTCGATCAAGGTTGATGAGAAGGTGGACGAAAAGCTGTACTTTGCTTATTACTACAGCAAGGACAACGATTTTGACAAGGATGAGTTAAAAGATCCGATCTACGGGATAACCACGGGACCTTCCTATTACAAGGACGGAAACGCCTTCTACAACATCGAGTGCGAGAAGTCCATCAAGCCCGGCTATTACTGCGTCATCGTCAGCAAGGACAAGTCCTTTAAGAGACCTTACGTCGTAGCTTATGCAAAGGTCATCGATGAGACGGCCGAAGTACCCGATGCAAAGCCCGAAGAGGGTGATTCCGGAGACGAGGCTCAGGCCTGACTTCCTGAAAATTTAAGGATTCTGACAGCCGATCTCTTTGCAGAGATTGTCTATCTGCCGTTCAATGTCGCTTCTATGGTCGCTGGCCATCATGAGGATGACCGTCTTGTCCTTGAGATAGAGGGCATCGTGATAGGCGATGTAGGACTTGCCGTCGCTCTCACTCAATCTTCCGCTTATCAAGACGTAGCCGCCCGCTTCGCTTAAGCCGTCGGAATGACCTCCCCTAAAGCCCTTGCCTGACCAGACTTCCTTGTATTTTGCGGAAAAGTGCTCGAAAAGGCCTTTTGCCGTTGCCTCATCGGAACAGCGCACGTAGCAGAAGTAGTTTTCATTGTCGGCGGTTGCCTCGAGGCAGTATTCATAGGCGTATTCCGTCTCGTCGTCGGCAAACTTCAATTTATAGTCCTTGTGGATCTTGTGCTTGCCCTTGGGAACGCCCACTGTTTCCAGGGCGCTTATGAACTTGTCTTCGCCGCAGACGGTAAAAGCGGACATGTCAACGTCCGGCTCTTTGAGCCCTGCGTTGCATCCCGTTAATGCCGCCAACATAATGACGCATATGGCCAAAAGTGCGAAAATCCTGCGCATTTGAGGTTCCCTTCATCAATTAATTCGTGCGCATTATATTAGAAATAACGTCGATAATCAATTTTATTGTCAACGCAAAACTACTGTGATATACTTTCAAGGCTGTTTGAGTTCGCCCCTATAGCTCAGCAGGTAGAGCGCATCCATGGTAAGGATGAGGTCGCCAGTTCGAATCTGGCTGGGGGCTCCATAGTATCCCGTTCGAAACATTCGAACGGGATTTTTCTTTTCTTGGATGCGGATTCCAAGATTACCTGCCCAGTTTTGGCTGAAGTTGGCAGACATTCTTGGAATGGTGATCAGCCCCTCTGGATGAACATCATGACCCCGGTCGCGGCAAGAGTCGCAAGGCAGGCGCCGATGGCGACCGTGAGAAGCGACCTTTCGCAAAAGCTCAGGATCAGGGCGACCGCCAAACCTGCGCAGGCCGTAGGCAGGGAGCCCGTCGCGTAAAGGATGGCGGGAAAAGTCATTGCCGAGAGCACGGTGTAGGGGATCAGGTCGAAAAAGGCCTTGACGCGGGCGTTTGTGATCTTGCGGCGGAAAAGCGTGAAGGGGAGGGCCCTTACAAGCCAGGTGGTCAGCGCCATAACTACGGCGAGGGGAATGAAGACCGACAGGTTCATGCCTTTGCCTCCTTTGCTTCTTCTCCGTGCGGGAAGCAGAAGACTCCGACCAGTGCCGCAACAACGGCTGCGATTATTATCGCGAATCCTGAAGATACGTGTTCCTTGAGCCACGGGACGTAGAAGAACAGACATGAGATCCCGCACGAGATGAGGGCGCATATCATTATGACGCGATTATGCTTGGCTTTCGGGATCACTATTGAGATGAACATTCCGTAGATGCCGACCGCAAGGGCATTTGTGAGGAAGTCGGGGAAGATGCCTCCAAGGATCGCGCCTAAAAGCGTGCCCAGGACCCATCCGATTACCGGAAGGACCGTAAGCCCGAAAAAATACTTGGAACCGACTTCGTGTTCCTTGCTTGCGGCAACTCCGAAGATCTCGTCGGTCAGACCGTAGGCAAGGAGGGCGCGCTTGAGAGAGGTCATCGACTTGTCGGTCTTTTGAGACAGCGAGATCGCCATGAGCGAGTAGCGCAGGTTGATGACTATCTGGGAGATCATCATCTCGATGAGGCCGCCTGAAGATGCCATTATGCCAACGCCTGCGACTTGCCCTGCGGACGTTATGTTGGTCAGGGAGACCAGTCCTGCCTGCCACCAGGAAAGACCTGAGGCAACGGCAAGTATTCCGAATGAGAAGGAGACGGAGAGGTAACCCAATCCGATGGCCAGGCCGTCCCTTAACCCTTCGTGAAAAGTCCCGCCGTTTGATGCGGCGGGATCAAAGTTTTTCAGATTGTCGTTTTCCGTTTCAGCCATACTTTGTCATTATGTCGTTGAACGAAAAGTACAGATCCAAAGTCTTCTGCGTGACGGCGGCAGTATCCGAGCCGAGATCGACCACCTTGTAAACGGTCTGAGCGTTGAAATCGAGCTTATAGACTGCATTGTTTGCTATGTAGTATTTTTCGACGGGGTCAAAGGTGCCGTCTTTGTAGACCGTGGTCCTTGCGATGAAAAGAGCGTCGCCCAAGTCAAAGTATTCGTCCATGACGGTCTTGTTGTCATATTTCTTCTCCTGCTGGAGAATGCGGTATTTGTTGTCAGGGGAGACCGTGAACACGCTGTGGCAGGCGATTCCGCCCAAAGTCTTGTCATCGGCTTCCTTGGTCGTGCACTCGGACTTGTGCTGGTGCATGTAATTGTTAAGTTCCGCGTCATACTTTGAAAGCGAGACGGAGAGCTCGGTATATGCAACGTCTCCGGGCGTCGTAACCTTGACCGCGGTCGAGGTCATGTTGGGATCGGAATATATCTTTTTCCCGCAGCCGGAAAAGAGCGTGAGAGAAGAGGCAAGGACCAATGCCAATGCCACAGTTTTCGCTGCCGTTCTTGATTTCATAGCTCAAGCCTCCGTTAGGTCAAGGATAAACCGCTCAATTATAGCACGAAATATCATTTAAGTTGACAAAGCCATATAAAGATTATAAAATCATTAAGCATTTTTTGTTGGCAAGTTTCAACAAACGCATTGAATGGAGAAGTCGCCTAGCCTGGTCGAGGGCGCACGACTGGAAATCGTGTAAACCCCAAAAGGGTTTCGAGGGTTCGAATCCCTCCTTCTCCGCCAAAACAGAAAAACCTCTCGAAGCCTTGGGTTTTGGGAGGTTTCTTTTTACCCTTGTTTTGCCTTTGTGCTACAATATGCTTTAAATCGTCGCCCAAAGAGTCCGGAGGTCTTGGCCTATGACAACTCAAGAAGAAAACAGCACGCTGAAGCCGTCGCTTTTCTCGAGGATCCTACACCGCATTGGGCAATTCTTCCTTGGTTTTTGGGATTTTCTGAAGAACGTTCTTCTGCTTTTCAGGCGGGACTACATTGAGACCACGCTCTTCATTCTGTTCTGCACGATATTTACCGCCGTCACAACTTCCTTGCTCAAAGAGCTTCTCATCGAGGCGATGATGAAGGTGAGTGGCGTAACCTACATTGCCCCGGTTAACGTTAAACAGGTATTCTTCAATCCGATATCGATCGTTTTGATGATCATATTCGCGATCCTCGTCACGCTCATGTCACTGTTTGAGATCGCAGGATTGCTTCACACCTTTTCGGTCGCCCAGGTGGGAAGAGAGACCAATCTGACCTGCATGTTCATCGCGGGCTTCAAGGCTTGCGTAAAGGCGCTTCACCCGAAGAACTGGCTGCTCATCGTTTTCATTCTCGTTCTTTTCCCGCTGACCAAGCTCCTGCCGCTTTCCGGGTCGACCTTTAAGCTAATACTGCCGGGCTTCGTCAATCAGACGATCGATTATACGAGCGGACTTAACATCCTTTATAACATTATCTATGTGGCCCTCATCGTTTTCCTGACCGTTTACATCTTTTCGATCAACAGCTTCGTCCTTCAGAAGGAATCGCTCTTTAAGAGTTGCAGAAGGTCCAGAAAGCTGGAGCACGGGCATTTTCTCGAGACCTTGTTCACGATGTTCCTTTTGACGGCTCTCATGAATTTCCTGATCAACTCCATCTCTTCGATAATCGTCATCAACTGGAAGGAGCTGATCTCCTTCTTCACTAGGAATAAGAACATAATCGCCAAATCGGAGAACATCGGAACTTACACCTACGTCATCAGGCAGATCCTCAAGAGCTTCATTTCTCCGGCGATCAACAATGCGGCCCTTACGGTACTGTTCTACAGATACGTGGACGAGAGGAGCGAGCTATACTCGTTGTCCTACGACATATTCAAGGTCAGGGACTATTCGGTCAAGCGTTCCGCATTGGTTGTCGGCATCCTGCTTTCGATCTCATCGTTGTTCATTGGGGCTTTTGCCTACAGGTATTCCTACCTTTTCCAGGAGGTTGAAAAGCCTTTGGTATGCGCGCACAGGGGAGACAACGTCAACGCGCCTGAAAACACCATGCCTGCATTTGAACTGGCCGCCAGCGAGAACCTCCAATGGATCGAGCTTGACGTTCACCAGACTTCAGACGGCGTGATCGTATGCTGTCACGATGCAACGCTAAAGAGGGTCATCGGATACAATCTCGCCATACATGACCTCTCATATTCAGATCTTTCGGCTTGCGAAATGGGTTCCTGGATGCCGGGTGATTATGAACACGTTAAGATCCCCAAGCTCGAGGAGGTCTTGAGGTTTGCGAAAGTGAACGACATGAAGGTTCAGGTGGAGCTCAAAGGACATCCGGCCGACAAGGGTTTTGAAGAGAACGTTCTCAAGATCATAAACGATACCGGCATGCATGACGACGTCATGGTGATCTGCCAGAACGCGGCAAGGCTTCAGCGCGTGATGGAGCTTGATCCGACGATCACAAAGGGCTACTGCATGGTGATCGCGCTGGGCGATCTGAACGACATTCCGTTCACGGACAACATAACCATCGAAGAAACCTACGTTACGCCTGAACTTGTCAGAAAGATGCACGAGAAGGGTATAAAGGTGTTCTGCTGGACCGTTGACCGCGACGATACCGTGCAGTATCTCGTAAGCTGCGGCGTCGACGTCATCGGTACCGACAACCCTATGCTCATCAGCAACGCTCTTGAAAAGGCGGATTATTCCGGCGGATTCGCCAGGGTCTTCCACATCGTCATGCACATGATCGCTAATATGGACAAGTAATTGGAGTTACTCTGAAACCCTGTCCAGCGTTGCGTTACAGTTGATTATGTAGAAAACGTCGCCTTTGGCCAGTTCCATTTTTGCAGGCAGCGGAGCGTATTCATAAAGCGAATCTGAATGGCCGTCCCTGTAGTAGCCGTCGATCCTGTATTTGAAGTTTCCTTCCGCATCCGTGACGTGGATAATGCCGCGCTTGTTGGGAAAGTCGACGGTGTAAGCGCCGGCTTCGATCGGGCAGTCCTTTTCGCCGATAACGAACCTTTCCCTGTGGTTTATAGTGTCTCCGGGGATGAAGGTTATATCGTGCTCGCTCTTGTCAGGCTTTACTTGCTTATCATTCGGGTAGTTTTCAGAAAACCACTCCCTGAACTGTTCGGACAGTTCTTTGCTGATGCCGGTCATTTTGTAGAACTCTTCGGGCGTCTGCTTGTTTTTCTTGTAATCGGGTGAAGTAAAACAATCTATGTTATTCACAAAGTTCATGGCTATCAGCATGTCGTCATAATAGTATTCAGCGTTATAACCCGTGTATTTGTCCGTGAATCCGCCATAGCAGATCTCCTTGTGTTCTTTGTCGTAAAAGCTCATGGAGAATTCCAGATGCTTCAACTCGCAGCAACCGAAACGCAGCCACCTGCGGTAGGTAATTACGAGTTCCTGAAGCTTTTCTATGGAGTTCGGGGAATCGACATAAACCTTGAAATATTGCGCTCCCTGCATGACTTCGGCCGCGTCGGGATCTATCCCGTATTCGCCGGCCTTTTCCTGCAAGACCTTTTCATACTTGTCTTCAAAACCGTTATCGATGGCCTTTACGCCGCGGTATATGAACGAACAGCCGGTTGCTGAGAGAAGCATTGCGGGGATCATCAAAAAACTCAGGATCTTCTTATACGTGACGGCCATTTTCCGGTTCCTTCTTTTCTAAAAGTCTCAGAGAATTCTATCATTTTATTTGACCGATTCCAGCGCCAAACTCAGGCAAACGGGCCCGAAGCGCAACTTGTCAAAATTCCCTGCCTATATTTTATAAAGTCTTGTATGTTATTATTTTAACTATCGTATTCGGTGTTATAGAGGGGTGAATTTATGACGAAGTGGATCATTGTCGTTGACGACGATACTGCCAATCTTAAGATGGCTGGACATATTCTTAGCAAGAACAACATGCGTGTAACGGCCCTTAAGTCGGGCAGTTCCTTCCTTGAATACGTCAACGAAAACGGCATGCCGGACCTTGTCCTTCTGGACATCAAGATGCCGGTGATGGACGGCTTTGAGACCCTCGGCAAGTTAAGACAGATCGAGCAGCAGAAAGGCCTGATGAAGACCCCGGTCATCTTTCTTACGGCCGATGAAGACGTCGACACCGAGAAGAGGGGATTTGAGGTCGGCGTTTCTGACTTTATAAGAAAGCCCTTCAATCCTGACGTCCTTCTTCGAAGGATCGACAACATCATGTCCAATTCCCAGGAGATGCACGACCTCAAGAGCGAGGCGACGATAGACAAGCTGACGGGCCTTCTCAACAAGGGAGCCACGGGCGTTGAGCTTTCCAGGATGTGTTCGGAAAAGACCGGCTGCCTGATGATGATCGACCTTGATTCCTTCAAGCTCGTAAACGACATATATGGTCACGAGATGGGCGACAAAGTCCTGATTTCGTGTGCAAACATAATCAGGAACGCGGTCCCTTCGGGAAGCAAATGCGGAAGGCTCGGAGGAGACGAATTCGCTTCCTTCGCATTGGGCGTGTCCAGCGAAGAGGTTGTTGCTGAGATCTCCGCCAAGATCAATGACGAGATTACCAAGAGCGCCAAGGAACTCATGGGAGATGACATGAGCATCCCGCTCGGCGCGTCGATCGGAGGCATTTTCGTTCCCCGATTCGGAAATGAATACAATTCGCTCTTAAAGCTTGCCGACAAGTCCCTCTATACGGTCAAGAAGAACGGCAAACACGGCTACGGCCTTTACGATGACGACGTGGAAGAAGAGGGAGAGAGCACGGTGCTTGACATTCATTCCATTTCCGAGATCTTAGGCGAGCGCTCGATCCAGGACGTCGCGCTGCAGCTCGACAAGGATTCGTTCTCGCCGGTTTACCGCTACGTCATCAGATACGCCATCAGGCATCACATAAACGCATGCAAGATCCTGTTTACGCTTGCCCCCGCCAACGGCAAGGCGGATACGGAATTCTACGATAAAGTCGATGAGTTCGGAAACCACATAAGAGGTTCGCTCCGCAAATCGGACATCTTTACGAGAAACCACAAGAACCAGTACTTCGTGTTTCTCACGGACATCAGGCCTGATTCCGTGGACAAGGTCATTTCACACATCCTGGACAAGTGGGGAAAGAAGAACGTCAAGGATCTGCTCATTACTTATGAGACTGAGTTGATCGGAGACAAGCGGCATCTCCCCGAGACCGGAAAGGTCAAGAAGGTCATCGTCGTTGATGACGACGTCATTAACCTGCAGGTTGCGGGAAAGATCCTGAGTTCCGGTGGAATCCACGTTACCGCGCTCAAGTCCGGGAACGCGCTTTTCGATTACCTTAATAAGGAGACCGAACTTCCGAATCTCATCCTGCTTGACGTGAAGATGCCTGAAATGGGCGGCTTTGAGGTTATAAAGAGACTGCATTCCCTCGAGTCGGAGGCGTCCAAGATCCCCGTGGTGTTCCTTACGGCGGATGAGAGCGAGGGCGCTGAACACGAAGGCCTTTCGTTAGGCGCAAGCGATTTCATCAGAAAGCCTTTCGTACCCGACGTGCTCCTGCTCAGGGTAAACAACCTGATCGAATTGAACACTTTGAAGAGTCAGCTTTACGGCGAGATCGAGAGCAAGACGCGTGAGAACAAGGCGATGTTCCTGCAGGCCATCGGAGCGCTTTCCGCAGCCATCGACGCAAAGGACACCTATACGAGCGGCCATTCGAGCCGCGTCGCGGTTTATTCGAAGATGATCGCAAAGAGGGCTGGTTATTCCGATGCTAAACAGGATGAGATCTACATGATGGCCCTCATGCACGACGTTGGAATGATAGGCGTTCCGGGCATGGTGCTCCATAAGCCCGGCAGGCTCACCCCGGAGGAATACGAACAGATAAAGATGCATCCCCAGTTTGGAGCTGACATCCTCAAGAGCATCGACAGCGATCCGAAGATTGGGATCTGTGCCCTTCAGCATCACGAAAAGTATGATGGAAGCGGATATCCGGCTGGCCTTAAGGGGGACGAGATCATCGAAGAGGCAAGGATAATCGCCGTGGCAAATGCTTATGACGCGATGTCTTCCGACAGGATATACAGGCAAAGGCTTCCTCAACAGGAGATCATTGAAGAGCTTAAGAATGGAATGGGAACGCAGTTTGATCCGAAGTTCGCCGAGATCATGCTCGCGATCATTGAAGAAGACCAAGCCTATGAGATGAGAGGTTGACCCGTATGAGTACAAATGACAAGGAGCTGTTCCAGACTTCACACCTTACCATTCTTGTAAGCTATACCATTTTCGCGACGATACTCGTCGTGGAATCCCTTCTTCTCGGTTGGGAAAAGTGGGCGCTATTGCTGATCATATTGGGAATATGCGCCGCCTGGATCCTTCACATCAGGCACAACACCCCTTCAAACGTACGCTTATGGCTTTATGCAGTCCTTATGATGGGCTGCTTTTTCTTCTATGGAGTCCATCAGACCAGCACGTTCGATCTCGCGCTCGTAATGGCTGCCATCATAATGCTCCACACGATGACGGGCAGAAAGCCGTTCATCACCTTGTGCCAGTTTACCTTCTATCTGACGATGTCATATGAAGTGGTGACCATGATAGGCAACGGCGAAGTGTTTGACGTGCTTGTCATTTCGCGTTGCGTGCTTCATTTCGCGATGATCTTCTTCATCGGAATGTTCGCAAAAAAGATCATCGACAAGTGGATGCAGGTCCTCAACAAGTCCAAGGACGAGGTCGAGCAGCTTACCGAAGCAACGGAACACCTTAATGATTTCCTTGCAAACGTTTCGCATGAGCTGAGGACCCCCGTAAACGCGATCATTGGACTTACGACGCTCTGCATCGAGAAGTCCAGACACCGTGAAGTCGAGAACGACCTTATCGCGGTAAGGGATTCGGGCAGAAGGGTCGCAGAGCAGATCAGCGACATCCTGGACTACTCCGAGATCGACCGTAAGAAGGCGGTCTGCAACAACGAGGACTACATGATGTCCTCCGTCCTCCACGATCTTGTCACGGACGTCAAGCAGTACAAGTCAAAGCACGTCGAGCTCATCATTGACGTTGATCCTTCGATCCCCGCGGTAATGAATTCAGACGTCGCGAAGATAAAGAAGATCCTGAGGGCGCTTATAACCAACGGCCTCAAGTACACGCAAAAGGGCGGCGTCTACGTAAGGATCACCACCGAGGCGCAGGATTACGGCGTCAACCTCTGCATTGAGGTCACAGATACCGGTAAGGGCATGACCGATTATGAATTGGAAAAGGTTTACGACAGCTTCTATCAGGCGGATTCTTCGAGATCCCGCCAAGGCGGTGGCTTGGGCTTGGGCCTCGCCATAGCTTCAGGCTTCGTGGCCCTTCTCGGAGGCTTCATGACGATCGAGAGCAAGCCCGACGTGGGAACGACGGTCAACGTCAGCATCCCGCAGAAGGTCATCGATCCTTTGAGCTGCATGTCCGTTGCGGCTCCGGACAAGCTTGTCCTGGGCGCTTTCCTCCATTTCGAGAAATACGACCATCCGGCCGTCAGAGACTACTACAATTCCATGGTCCTCAACATCGTCAAGGGTCTTGGCATCCAGATGCACCGAGTCAACAACGCGCAGAACTTGAAGCTCCTGCATGACACGATCCATCTGACGCACCTTTTCATTGCTGAAGAGGAGTATAACGACAACGTTGACCTTATTGAGGATCTCGCAAAGGAAATGGTCGTTGCGGTCGTTGCCAACGAAGGCATGATCCTCCCGAAGAACACTCACGTAAGGGTCCTCGAGAAGCCATTCTACTGCTTCCCCGTAGTCTCGATCCTGAACTCCTCCGTAGACACCAAGGAAGAGACGGTCAAGAAGCTGCGCTGCGATGGCGTCAGGGCGCTCGTCGTAGATGACGAGTCGATGAACCTCGTTGTTGCAAAGAGCATCTTCGGCAGATACGGCATGAAGGTTTATACTGCGACTTCCGGTCAGGAATCCATCGACGTCTGCCGCGAAAAGGTTTTCGACATCATCTTCATGGATCACATGATGAGCGGCATGGACGGCGTGGAAGCTATGAAGCGAATAAGAACGGACGTCGCCGGTCTCAACGGTTCCATACCCGTGGTCGCGCTTACCGCAAACGCGATGAGTTCTGCCAAGCAGATGTTCCTTGCGGAAGGTTTTGACGGTTTCGTGAGCAAGCCCGTCGAGATCGAAGAACTCGAGAGAGTTTTGAAACAGGTGCTTCCTAAGTCCGCAATTTCGTTTGTCGATGCAAACGGCGTAGTCGAGGAAGCGGAAGACGAGCCTGAAGAACCGGCTCCCGCACCCGTGGCCGTACAGGAAAAGGATTTCATCTCCGAACTCAGGAAGAGTGGCATCGATACAGATGCGGGCCTTAAGTACTGCGTGGGCGACAAGGAGTTCTACAAGTCGCTTCTCATTCAGTTCGCTTCTGAATCGGCTGACAAGATCGGTTCGATGAAAAAGTACTACAACTCGCGTGACTGGCATAATTACGAGATACTCGTTCACGCACTGAAGAGTACGGCCAAGATGATAGGCATAGCCGACCTGTCCGAGAAGGCCAAGGCGCTCGAGCAGGCTGCCAAACAAAATGACGAGAACTTCATCCTCGAGAACCACGAGCAGATGATCAAGGATTACGGCCGCATCACGGCCGACATCAGGGAACAGCTCTTGTCTGATGACAAGGATGAAGATGACGACGTGTTCGAGTTTGAACCTGAAACGGACGGAGGTGACAAGGTATGAAAGGCATTTTAAGATATCTTTTCCAGCCGTCGAAAAATGACCGCGAGGCGATTAAGTCTGCTTATTACGAGTCCGTCGGACCAACGCGCGTCACGATGTTTCTTGCCCTTGCGGCAGCCGTCACTTTCCTGGTACTGACGTTTGTATATCCTCCGTATTTCGGAGGAACTACGGTCCTCTATCATCAGATCTGCTATATCTGGGTAATCCTGGTAGCCACCATCTGGCTGATCGGCGTCCACAACGCAATGAAGGATTATCAGGCCAGATACCGCACCGTCTTTGTGCTTAACCACTTCATGGGAGTTTCGCTCTATCTCTGGGTCGTATCTCTCATGATCGTCAACAGCATGGCCAGAGGCACCGTTGATACAACGCTCTTCATGACCGTTGCACTGGTAGTTCCGCTCTGCGTGTATCTGAACCCGATCGTATACGTCGTGATCGCGGTCATATCAAACGTCGGAGTCATCTCGTTCCTTTACTACATGGTCTCAAAGGGATCCATCGAACCAAACGAGATGGCGAACTTCCTTATCTTCTCGGTATTCCAGGTCGTAATGGGTCTCATAATGTCCTATACGAGGTTCAGGCTGAACGAACAGCTCGTTACCGCGGAGAAGCAGCGTAGAGAGATCTACATGCTCAACAAGTCGCAGACGAGCTTCTTCTCCAACATGAGCCATGAGATCAGGACTCCCATCAATACAATCATTGGCCTCAACGAGATGATCCTCCGAGAGGACGTCAGTGAGGAAGTCATTGAGGACGCAGTCAACATAAAGGCTGCAGGCAAACTCCTCCTTAACCTCATCAACGACATCCTCGACATGAGCAAGTTCCAGTCGGGAAGCATGCAGCTCCTGATCGAACCGTATCACACGGGGGACATGCTCTCTGACATCGTCGGAATGCTCTGGATCAGGGCCAAGGACAAGAAGCTTGAATTCAACGTGGACGTGTCTCCAGACATTCCTGCGGAGCTTATCGGCGACGAAGTAAGGATCAAGCAGATCCTGATCAACGTCATCAACAACGCCATAAAATACACGAAGGAAGGTTCCGTTTCCCTGACCGTCCAGTGTGAGAAGACCGACGAAAAGACCTGCAACATGATCTACATGGTCTCCGATACGGGCATCGGCATCAAGTCGGAAGACATCCCGTACCTGTTCTCCGCGTTCAAGAGAGTCGATGAGACTGCCACCAAGCACATCGAAGGAACCGGTCTGGGCCTTTCGATCGTCAAGCAGCTCGTTGACATAATGGGCGGAAAGATCACCGTCAACAGCATCTACAAGAAGGGTTCCACCTTCATCATAGAGATTCCCCAAAGGATCGAACGCCAGGGATCCGTTGGCTCGTATGATTTCACCAAGTCCGGAAAAGCCGAAAAGAGAAAGGGCTATACCCCCAAGTTTGAAGCTCCCGAGGCAAGGATCCTGGTCGTTGACGACAACGAGGCCAACCTCATGGTCGTAAGAAAGCTCCTGCGTGACACGAAGGTTCGCGTCGATACCGCCACGAGCGGCGCCGAGGCCTTGAGAAAGACCCTCAACATCAAATACAACGTCATCTTCATGGACCACCTCATGCCTGAAATGGACGGCATTGAGTGCAGAAGAAAGATAAAGGAACAGACGGGAGGAAGATGCCGCGACACGGCGATAGTCATCCTTACCGCTAATGCCGATGAAGAGAACAGGGCGCTCTATGCCCGAGAAAACTTCGACGGCTACCTGTCGAAGCCTGTAAGCGGCGACGCTTTGGAAAACGAGCTTTATGCGCATCTTCCGAAGGAGATCGTCCACATTACGGGCAAGAAGAGCGAGATCGCTGAAGAGTCCATCTCCTGGATGAGCGGCGCAAAGAAGCGTAAGAGCATCGTGATCACCACGGAGAGCGTTGCCGACCTTTCGCCCGAGCTCATCGAAAAATACGGCATTGCGGTCATTCCGCACAAGGTCCGCACGGACGAGGGACTCTTCAAGGACGGCAAGGAGATAGAGACCCTGGGCGTCCTCAAGTACATGGAAAACCCGAAAAACAGCGTTCTCCCGGAAGGCCCGACGGTCAGGGAGGTCGAAGAGTTCTTCGCAAAGCAGCTGTCCTACGCAAACAACGTCATCCACATTTCGATCTCGAGCAAGATCGAGCACAGCGGTTACCAGCCGTCGCTTGAGGCGTCAAAGTCGTTCGACAACGTATTCATCATCGATTCGGGACACGTTTCGAGCGGTCAGGGCCTCATGGCGGTCATCGCTGCGAAAATGGTTGAAGAGGGACTCTCTGCTGAAGAGATCGTCAAGGAACTCGAAGTCTATAAGAAGAAGATCCATACGAGCTTCATCGTTGACAACCTTGACTTCCTCGCACGCGCGGGCCAGGTCGGAAACGGCATAGCAAATGTCGTCAAGTCGCTTATGGGACGCCCCGTATTAAGGCTGCGCAACGGCGTCATGGGCGTTGGAATGACTTATTTCGGTGCCAGGGAGATAGCCTGGAAGGCATACATCAACTCCGTACTGACGCATACCGCCAAGATCGACACGAGCATTCTTTTCGTGACCTACGTCGGCATCAGCAAGCGCGACACGGACTGGATCAGGGAGCAGATCGAGAAATACCAGCATTTCGACGAGATCTACTTCAAGCAGGCTTCGCCGGCGGTTTCGGTCAACTGCGGTCCGGGCACTTTCGGTCTGTTGTTTGTAGAGAAATAACCGGTAGGCAAACGCAAATTAAAAGAGACATTCCGCTTTAAGGAGTGTCTCTTGTTTTTTACTTCATCAGTTCCCAGAAGCTTATTGCGCTGGCGGCCGCGACGTTCAGCGAGTCAACGCCGTGGAACATCGGGATCATGACGCGGTAATCGCAAGCTGCTATGACCTCTTTTGGAAGCCCCGTTCCTTCGGTTCCCAAGACGACGGCGAGCTTCTCGTTTGAGCGGATCTCATCGTTGTCAACGCTTGTAGAATCTTCGGTCAGTGCCATCGCCACCGTTTTGAAGCCGTAGGACTGCAAAGTCCTTATAAGGGTGATCCCCTCGGATTCTTCTCTTGAAGCCTTGGTCCAGGGTATCTGGAAAACGGTTCCCATGCTGACCCTGGCGGAACGCCTTGTAAGCGGGTCAACGGAAGGCGAGGTAAGAAGGGCCCCGTCCATTCCGAGAGCTGCGGCACAGCGGATTATCGCGCCCACGTTGGTGGGATTGACGACGTCGTAAAGCACGGTGATGCGCTTTTTATCTTGGCAGAATTCTTCGACCGGGAGCTCCGGCTTTCTTCTCATGGTCATCCAGAGTCCGCGGACCAGATTGTAGCCCGTAAGGTTTATGACGACGTCCCTTTTTGCGGTATATACGGGGATCGTTTCAAGCTTTTCCTTACCCCAGAACCTTTCGATCGCTTCAAATACGGGCTCTGCCTCAACCTTCATGCGGCCCGTCTCGACGAGCATTTCGAGCGGCTCGTAGCCGGCCTCGAGCGCGCGGAGGACCACGCTGGCGCTTTCGGCAAGGAATATGCCGATCTCCGGATCGAAGTATCTGTAAAGCTGTGCTTCGGAGAGCCTTGCGAAAACGTCAAGGTCCGGGGAATTCAGGTCTGTTATCTCTATCAGATTCATAGCGTTATGGTATCGCACGGTGAATAAATTGTCATTATATTTATTAATATTGTATAATCTCGAAATGAGTTACGAGCCGAAAAGGCTTATCGATCAGGAGAAAAATGCGCAAATACTTGGATAAAATCAAAAAGCTGGTGAAAACCGGACTCTTCCACATAATGGGTGCGACGTCAATTAATAAGATCATCGCCTTTTTGTCGAGCATCATCCTGGTCAAGATAATCAGCAAGTACAATTACGGCATATTCTCCAGCGCCTTCAACGTATTTTCGATCGCCATACTGTTCAACGGATTCGGCATCTCGAGCGCGACCTTGTTCTTTGCTTCCGATAAGGAAGAGGAGCTGACAAGGCGTTCAACTTACAAGTTCGCGATCAGATACGGATTCCTGATCAACACGCTGATCAGTTTGGCGATCTTCTGCTACGCCTGCTGGGCCCCTCTCGGAATGGAAGAGACAAGGCCTTATATCTTAAGTCTTGCACCCATGCCCATGATCTATTTCTTCACGGACTACTTCGCGATAGTCTTGAGGACCAGGAAGGAAAACAAGCGCTATGCATTGCTCTTGAACGTGAATTCGATCTCTTATCTGATACTTGCTTCGGTCGGAAGCTGGCTCTACGGCATCGGCGGAACCATCGCGGGAAGATACGTCTCCTATGCGATCACCGCCGTCATGGGCTTCATATTCACAAGAAAGTTCGTGCCTTTGCGAAAGGGCGATCCCGTAACTGCGGAAAGAAGAAAGCGCATCCTGAAGTATGCTTTTTTCAGCGGCGGCGTTACGGCACTGAACACGATCCTTTACAGGATCGACATCTTCCTGATCTCCGCGCTGGTCGCGGATGCTCCTTTGCTTGCAACTTACAAGGTGGCGGCATTGGTCCCTGAGAACCTGAACTTCATCCCCGCAAGCGTACTAGTCGTATTCCTGCCTTTGTTCATCGAGCACTCGGAGGACAAGAAGTGGGTCGTCAAGAACGCTAAGAAGCTCTTCCTGGCGATGGCGGCGCTGTGCGGAACCATATCTCTTTTGATGTTCATCTTTGCAGGGTTTGCCATCAGGATCTTATGGGGTGAGCAGTACATGGACGGCGTGCCCGTGTTCAGGGTCTTGGCCATCAGCTTCTTTTTCCTTGGAACTTTCCGCAGCACCAGCACGAACATTTTGCAGGCGCTTGGAAAGGTCAGGTTCAACCTGTGCGTCAGCGTGGTGGCTGCCATCTCGAACTTCATCCTCGATTACTTCTTCATTAAGATTTACGGAATCATGGGCGCCGCGGTCGCAACGCTGCTCGTTACCGTAATAGCTTCGATCCTGTCGTTCCCGTACCTTTTGAAGTCGCTCAGAGACATCGACAAAGGCGGCAAACCTGCGGTAACGGCACAAGTGGAAAGCCCGGAAGAAACATAGTGGTAGAATAATACCATCAGACCCGTAGGCAGAAGCCTTTATGGAGAGCAACACGTAATGAAGAAAACAAAGATAGCGATAACATTCATCCTTCTCACGGCGCTGGCTTTTGCCGCGTGTTCCTGCAAGGACAAGGGCGCCCAGCTTAACGAGACGAAGGTTCCGATAATAGTCACGAACACTTCTGAAACCTCTGAAACGGATGCTTCGCAAACGCCTGCGGAAAGCGAAGGGGAACCCGTAAAAAAGAACAAGGACATCGTCATACTGGCCACGAGCGACGTGCACTGCTGCCCTCAGAAAGGCTTTGGTTATGCAGGCCTCTACCGCATAAGGGAAAAGTTCCTCAAGGAAGGATGCGAAGTCATCCTTGTTGATGACGGTGACGAGTTCGAAGGCCACGGAGAGCTTTTCGGAACGGTGACCCAGGGCGAGCAGGTCCTTGAGCTGATGAACAAGATGGGCTACGATCTGGCGATCCCCGGCAATCACGATTTCAACTACGGACCTGACAGGTTGATCGAACTTGCCTCGAAGGCAAACCACACTTATCTTTCCTGCAACATCTCCAAAAACGGCAAACTTATTTTCCAACCTTACGTGATCAAGGAAGTAGCGGGAAAGAAGATCGCCTTCATCGGCGCCACGACGCCGAGGACCATGGGCGTTTACTCCTCCACGAGCCTTTTCCAGGACGATGACGGAAAGACGATCTACAATTTCAAGAACGGAAACAAATCCAAGAAGCTGATCGACACGATCCAGGCTTACGTTGACGCCGTAAGGGCGCAAGGCGTGGATTACGTCATCCTCATGACCCACTTAGGCCAGGCGAAGAAATACAAGGACTACGAGAACGTTTCATACTTCATCCGCAATACGCACGGCATAGACGTGTTTTTAGACGGCCACAGCCACGATTACAAGAAGTACGAGTTCGTCAACACCGAAGGCAAGATAGTTCCGAGGATCGGAATGGGAAGCAAGTTCAGCCGCATCGGTTACGTGCGCATTTCGGGTGAAGACGGTTCCATGAAGGTCGGAATATTCAATTGGACTAGCGGTGCCGTCAGCGCAGCCGAACTCTTCGGCATCGAGAACGAGATGTCTGAAGAAACCGACAAGGCTTTGGAAAAATACAATGACGTCTTCTATAAGAAGGGCGGAAACATCGAGTATCCCCTCATGATCAACGATCCGGTCAAGCAGACTGCCGAAGGAAATCCTTATAAGAACATCTCCAGAGTTGAGACCAACCTCGGAGATCTCGTGGCCGACGCCTTCAGGATCTCCACGGGAGCCGACGTCGCGATCGTTCCGGCAGACAAATTCAATGAAGCGCTCGGTCCGGGCGAGTTTTCCATGCGCGACTGCTACATGGCACTCCCTTCGTCGAAGAAGATCTGCGTCGTTCAGGCAACGGGACAGCAGATCCTCGACGCGCTCGAATGGAGCTGCCGTTCGTACCCCAACGCGAATTCGGGATTCCTTCAGGTGTCCGGCGTGACCTTCAAGGTCAAAAAGAAGCAGGAACATACGATCAAGACCAAGCGCGGCAAGTTCGACACTGTCGAAGGAAAGCGCAGGGTTGGAAGCGTAAAGATAAACGGCGTAGCGCTCGATCCGGAAAAGACTTACAAGGTGGCTTCTTATATTGGCCTCATAAGAGATGCCAATTACGGATACACGATGTTCATGAGCTGCAAGAGGCTTTCGACCGACAGCAGGCTTGATTTCCAGATCCTTTATGACTACATCATGGTGAACCTCAAGGGAACGGTCGGCTCGGCATACATGAATCCCACGGGCCAGAAGAGGATCACCGCAGTCTGATCAATGAAGTATAATATGCGAATGCTCAAAGGAAAGACGATAACTTCAGCCGTATTGCTCTCGGCCGCACTCCTTTTGACGGGAGTTTCCGGTTGTGCCGAAAAGCCCGTTGAAACCTCAACTTCAACGGTCCATACGACATGGCAGGAAACTACTGCAACGGCGTCTGAAACCACTACCGAACAGACAACGGAAACGACTCTTGATCCCGTCATGCTCAGGGAACCCTTCGTAGGCAAGTGGTTAGGCCTTCTCAAGGTCGGAAAGAGCACCGTTTTCTACACTTTGACGTTTAACGCTGACGGCACGGGCTCACAGGCCTGCTCCGGCAAGACTCAAAACTTCCGCTATGCCGATCCCGATACGGCAAAAAAGACGATCACGGTTACTCCGGATGGCGGCGCGGAATACACGATAAGCTATTACAACGGTGAAAACGCTTCGAACAAGAACTTCACCTTCTCATCCGGCATGGTCGTCAACTGTGAGGTCCCAAGCGTCGACTGTCTGAGGATAAGGGGGACGGATCCCCAACTTATCGGAACCTGGGTGACGGGGAAGGGAAAGAAGGCGCAAACGCTTGTGTTCAAAGACGACAATATAATGACGGACAAGAGCGGCAGCGTTCCTTACACGATCGAGCGGACCATCGACGGCAAGCAGGTCATAAGGCTGCTTAACGGCGACGTAAAATACAAGATCGAGGGAAACGTCCTGACGTTGGATACCAACAACACGGATATCGAGAAGGAATGGACAAAGAAGTAAAGCCGTTCATTTGAGGTATTTTAGGCGGATTTTGATTACAACTTGGGATCAAAACTTCATTTAATCTTATATTTTTCGAAAAAGGGTATATAATTGTCTGCGTATGCGCGCAAGCGACTTTAATATGAGGATGCTTACTTAATGAAACGAATCATTTTGCTTTTAATCGCACTTTTGGAGGCTGCATGCATCTTTTTGATCTGCTGGTTCCCTCCGCAGAAGAAGGCTGAGAGCGATTTTCATAACGCATCCATAACCATCACCGGAACCCTTATGCTCACGCTTAACGAAGACACCGCGCTTCAGGGCCAGTCGGCGGGCGGCAAGTCACTCGAACTGAAGAAGGGAGACAAGGTCCGCATAAGGCGCCTCACCGAGACCTCCGTCGAGTTCTACGGCGATGAGACCAAGGAATACCCGGGTACGCTTCCCGTAACTTCTTTCGCTGAGACAGACAAGATAAACGAACTTCTTGCACCTTCAAGAAGCGCGGAAGAGTTCAGAAGGGATGACTATCTTGAGAACTGTCTGATCAAGAACGTCGTCGTAAGCGCGGATTTCTTCGCCATCATGGGCGGTCTGTGCCTCCTCGCTTCCATCAAGCACGAATGGATGGGCTTTGCCCTCAACATCCTTCTTGTTGCGATTTCTGCAGTGATCATCCTTGCACTCAAGGATCAGCTCGCACTGCTGTTGTTCTGATAAAACTCTAATCTCACTTGAAAACGTGGATCTCGTGGGAATCCTTGTAGGCTTCCCATCCGGGATTGCCATTGCGGGCGAAGTCTGACCACGCTTTGCGCATCTCTATTCCAAGGCCTTCCGCCTCCGGCTCGAGAGCGTTGTTTTCAGGCGATCTGGCTTCCCTGTCAGGCTCGGTTTTAGAGCCGAAGAGCACCGGCACTTCGTCCGCGTGACGGCACCATTTTTCGTATCGGTATTCATAGAGCCAGACCTTGCCTGCATATGAGGAAACGATGTCCATCATGGGCTTTTTGTAGACCTTGTGGGTAAGGTCGTCAGACAGGCGCCGTCTTAGGTTTTTGCCCCATTTTGTATCGAGCTTGAAAAGCGTTGGGGCGTAAGGCAGGAGAAGGGTAGGGAACCCGTTCGTAAAAAGGTCCGCTTCGTGCATGACCGTTCCGATCAGCATCGGCTTGTCGGAAGAGACGACTGCCTTCGCAGGGTAGTCCTTAAGGGTCTTTCCGTCGATGACGGGAGAGAAGACGCAGGTGACCTCGCCGCCCGCGCGGACGCGGATCTTTATCTTTCTGTTCGCCCGGTAGACCTTTATGCGGTCGGCCTCCATTATCCTTTCAGGTGTCTTCTTGCTAATGCCGAGCATTCTCAGATACATTCTGGTGAGCCTTTCGCTCTGTTCGGGCGACCAGAAGGAGTCGATGCAGGCGGATTGGACGATCGACTTGGCGAAAAGGTGCTTCGCCTCGGGCATCGTCATGAGGGCCAGTATGCAGGCGGCTCCGGAAGACTGCCCGAAAAGCGTAACGTTTGTTGGGTCTCCGCCAAATGCCGCAATGTTCTTGTTGACGAATTCAAGAGCCTTGATCTGGTCATAAAGGCCGCAGTTCATTTCGAATCGGTCACTTAGGCAATTCAGGTTCATGAAGCCGTAGAGGTTGAGCCTGTAGTTGAAGTCAACGAGGATCGTTCCAGTTTCTTTTGCAAAACGGGTAAGGTCATAGACCATGTCGTCAGACTTTTCGCTTATCCGTCCCGTGCCTCCGGTTGCATACGATCCTCCGTGGATCCAGACGAGGACGGGGAGGCCTTCTCCCGCGCCTTCGGGAACGCATACGTTCATGTAAAGGCAGTCCTGGCCGGTATAGCTTATATAGTGGCGTGAACTGTAACCCTGAATGGAATTGCGGCCGCCCTTTTCCGCCTTGAGGATCCCGTCCCATGGTTCAGGGTCTTGCGGATGACGGAAGGCCAGAGCGCCTACGGGGGCTTTTGCGTATGGAATCCCGAGAAATTCCAGGCATCCGTTTTTTGCGATGCCGGAAACTTTGCCATAGGATGTCTCGATTATCTGTTCCATAAATGTCTGCAGTCAGTTCGTTATCGTCGGGACTCTACGTATATTGACAATTATATAGCAAGAAATGTCACATTATCAGCATTTTTACAAAAGAATATGATATATCGCGCGTAACAATTTGTTCATAATATATTTATATTTGTTCACACCACTAATTATAATATAACGGGGTTGATCTTTCGCAAATACTCTAGAGGAAAGATTGTTATGAATCGATTTGCAAAAAAGCTGACTGCGACGGCAGCAGCACTGGCGCTCCTTTTGACGGTACCTGCAGCGGCGGCACCGTCGTTTGTTGTTTTCGCGGAGGAAGAAGTTCAGGAAACCGAATCTTCCAAAGCCACCAAGCCCACGGAGACTTCCAAGCCCAAGGAAACCGTTAAGGAGACGAAGGCTGCCTCAAAGCCTTCCGAGACGGTGAAGGAGACCGAGCCTTCCAAGCCCTCTGAGACCGCAAAGCCTGTGGAGAGCTCCAAGCCCGCTGAAACAACCAAAGAGACTGAATCCTCCAAGCCGGCTGAGACTACAAAGTCCACCGAGCCTTCTGATACTTCCAAGAAGGAAGAGCCTGAAGAGACAACGGCTCCTTCAGAGCCTTCCGAGACCAAGGAAGCCAATGAACCCGAAGAGACCAAGGAAACTGAAGAGGCAACGGAGCCTTCTGAAACGACGGCAGGCGAGACCGAGCCCACTGAATCTTCAGAACCTTCTGAAACGACCGAACCCGACGCAACCGAGACGGTCAAGCCGAGTCATGCGGCAAAAGTGGCTGCAAGGGGTCAGTACTCGGGCATCAACATCGACGGCAAGTTTTCCGATTGGGACAGTGTCGTCAAATACGATTTTCTTCAGGCAGAGAACAGCAACGTAAACTACGCGGCGATCGTTTGGGACGGAGATTGGATCTACATATATCTCGATGAGGTCCAGCAGAATTCCGCAACCTGGTCCGGACCTGAAAGATACGGCGACTTCGTCATCACGACCGACGTCGGATATGATCTAATGGTAAGCCTTCGTAATAACGGAGCGAATGGCAACAAGGTCTTGGTTACCAATAAGAAGCTCGGAAAAGAGCTTACTTCGGAAAACGGCGGCATCAAGGTCGCTTTCAACAGCGATTATGCCACATGGGGAAAGCCCACTTTGACTGAGATTGCGATCCCGACTTCGATCCTTCCCGATTACATATCCAAGATCTCGTTCGGTTACTATCTTGGCAAGCCTGTTATCAAGAACGTTGCAAACCTTCATCCCGTGGTGGATCAGGACGATCCTCATGCTCACGATGAAAATGACGGCAGCAAGATCAAGATCGACGGCGATTACAGGGATTGGAAGAACTTCCCTCACCAAACCATCGAATATGACAAGAACGGACCTCAGCACAACTATGCTGACGCTCACGGCGCAATCTACCAGAAGGATGCGAAGACGGTATACGTTCATGGCTTCACAAATGACTTCGATCCTCCGTTTGCATGGTATGACGGAAACCAGTTCCTCGAGGTTACCCTGACGCTGGGCGGCAGAACGACAAAGATGATAGGCTGCCTTATTGGAAAAGACGGAAGCATCGACTGGGATGCTTCAAGGCAGGACAGGCACTATGCCCCGGGCACTTATAAGTTTGCCCTTTTCGATCCGAACGGAAATCATGCGACGACCAACA
The DNA here is from genome assembly GCA_017617935.1 of Clostridiales bacterium. GTDB lineage: Bacteria > Bacillota > Clostridia > Saccharofermentanales > Saccharofermentanaceae > Saccharofermentans. Next base: position 35,237 of record JAFZVF010000100.1, read on the forward strand.
TCAAGAACATAGACCCTGGCGATTACTTCTATGGCTATCAGTATCTGACGGTCGGTGAGCACGTTGATGAGACGGAGTTCTACATCGATACGGAAACCTTGGCGAAGAAGCTTCATCTGTCGCTTTCCCAGTCAGCTGAACTTAAGGTGTATTTCCACCGTGTAGGTAAGGAGCCGCTCATTGCTTCCGGCATTTCGACCGGCCCGATCTTTGTATTGGCCCTTACTTCGGTAGCGGCAGGTTCGTATTACGTTTTCACACGTAGGAAGAGAAGGCAGGCTTGAAGATAGTTATCGCCATTCTGGCTGTTTTACTATGGATAGGTCTGCTTGAAATCCTGCGCAGAGCGGATCTCAAGTTTTGGCGCTATCTCGCCGGCAGCTGCGGAGCCTTTCTTCTCCTGATGATACTCGTCCGGCCATACGTGACGGTTCCCCTTGCGAGGCTCGTTGCAGCATTTGCGGGCATCATAGGGAAGCTGTCAGGTACCTATCAGGCATATTTCAGATACGGCGTTATCTTTATCCAGTCGGCAAAAGGCGCGATCACGGTCAATATCGATCTTGAGTGTTCCGGCGTAATAGAGATAGCGGCGTTTCTTTCTCTTTTGTTCCTTTTCTCCGTTTACAAGGTGCCTGAGCGCATCTACGTCGGGATCATCGGAACGCTTTACACGATAATCACGAACGCTTTGAGAATATCCATAATCTGCTTCGTGATCCACTTCTTTGGCACGGACTACTACTATTTCGCACACACCTTCGTCGGAAGGATCGTTTTCTATGTGCTGCAGGTGGTCCTTTACTTCTTCGTCTTTACAAGACCGCAGATCAAGCGCACGCAGACCGGCGGATTTACTTACAACGTTGCCGGAAGTGAGCCTGAAAAGCCAGCGGAACTGACGGAAACGGAGGAGAAGCAGGCATGAACGAGTTCATGACGAATTTCCTGAATCCCTTCTTCTACTGGGTCGCGTGGATCATCATCCCGATCCTTGTCGAAGTCATTCCTTCCATCTTCTCGTTCTTCAGCCTTCTGATACACAGGAACAAGCACAAGAACAACAAGGACCCGCTCATCTGGCCCGACATCGTGCTCGTCGTTCCCGTCTACAATTCCGAGAAGAGCATTGAAGCCTGCCTTAAGTCCATTCACGAGAGTGATTATCCGAATGACCGCATGGAGATCTACATGGTCAACAACAAGAGCTCCGACAAGAGCTTTGACGCCTTCATGCGCGCTCAAAAGAAATACAGCGAGTTAAGGGTATCCTGGCTCAATTCCGGACAGGGCAAGTCCCGTGCTTTAAACCTTGCGATCTACAACAGCAACGGCAAGTACATGATCAACATCGACTCGGACGGAAAGCTTGAAAAGACCGCCCTCACGAGGATGATCAGGCACATGGAGAATGAACCCGAGGTCTCCTGCCTCACCGGTTCGATCCTTACGAGGCCCGGCGAGATAGAGAAGATCAAGACCTTCAAGGGCAGGCTCTTGAGGCGCCTTGAGTTCTGCGAATACGCCCAGGCGTTCCTCGCAGGAAGAAACTATGCTTCCGAAAAGGGCAGGATGTACACCTTGTCTGGCGCCTTCTCCGCGTTCAGGCTCGATACCATCAGAAAGTCCCATCTCTACAATACGGAGACGATCTCGGAAGACACTGAGATCACGTTCCAGATGCGTTACCTCCAGAAGCAGAAGGTCGGCATCTGCGTTGACGCACTCTATTTCACGGATCCGATCGAAGACGTCAACAAGCTCTACACCCAGCGTCAGAGGTGGCAGAGGGGATCCCTCGAGGTCGCCCAGCTCTATCCGCAGAGTCAGCTTAAGCCCTGGAGGTTCGTGAAGGACGTCAACGTCAGGACGCTCCTTTTCGACCACACCTTCGCATTCCCCAGAATGATCTGGTATCTGGCGCTCATCTATCTCATGACCAATGGTTATTCGAGCGTGGTCGTCCTTTCGTCGATCGCCGCGATATTCCTTTTCTACATCCTGTGCGGATATCTCTATTTCCATATAGCGATCTACCTGCTCAAGCCGTTCCCTGAGATCCAGAAGTACTACCGCAAGCAAAGGCTCGTGGTGGCATTGCTTCCGGGATACAACTTCGTGGTGTTCTTCATAAGACTTGCAGGCATCATCAACAGCATGAATACGAAGAGCTCGTGGAAGACCGATACCCTTACGAGGGAATGGGACAAATTCCTGTCGACGACCAGAGCGGTGTTCAAGAAGTTTACGAATGCAATTAAGAAATTCAGGAATAAGATAAATTACGAGGATCTGTACAATGAGTAATTCAAGAGCGAAATACATAACTGCGGTTACCATATGCACGTTGTTTGTCGCAGTGCTTCTTGCGGGTTTCGCATGGTGGGAGATCTTTAACTACGAACAGGGCGTCGCAGAGCTTTACGCTCAGGAACAGGACGGTTACGTCGAGATAGTCGCCAGACAGATCGAACGCTACGGTGACGTCGCGGGCGACAAGTTCGTTGAAGACACGATCGAGATGCTCGACTCGACCTCCCAAAGATACTGGACGCTCGACAACTCACAGTACTTCCTTTTCGTAAAGAGCATCAACGATACCGACGTATACAAGACTTTTTCAACCGACACTTTCTATAACACGCAGAGCGCGCAGAGCTTCCTTAAGATCCTCAAGAAGGGAACCGTTACGCATTCGATCATCAGATTGGACGGATACAAGTACGTCGCGTCAGGCATCATCTTCGAGTATGCGGGTACGGAATACCGTCTCTGCCTGCTCACGGATTACGACGTCATGCTGACGAACAACGCTTATCTTAGCAGCAAGCTTTACCTGCTCATCGACCTCATCATCATGATCGCCATAGTCGTCATCGTATGCATCTTCTTCGCGATCCGTCTGTCTGACGAGAGGAAGAAGGTCCATGACACCAAGGAAGTCAACATGCAGCTCAACAGGTACATCGACTTCCTCGACAATGCAGTCATGGGAAGGAACTCGACGGCCATTATTACCGGCGAAGGCAAGATAATGCACCTGATCCACAGGATGGAGGAAAGAAAGCTCTATCCCTGCACTTTCGTTGACGTGAAGCTCGACACGGACAAGATGATCCCCTTCTATGAAACTTACAAGGACAAGTTCAAAAAGGGCATAGTATGGATCAGATACAGCAGGGACAATTACATTCTGGTATTCGGAAAACTTAAGAAGGACGAAGCGCTCAATTTCTTTGACAACACCGTCACTGAATGGAAGCGCGGTCTTGGAGATTCCGGCATCGAGGTCAAGGCTCTGGAAGCCGGCGCTTCGACCGGCGTGCTTACGGTCTACAGGCTGCTCGTTACGGGCGGCGGCTTCAAGGAAGAGGAATAAGGAGGATTAAAAGATGCTCAGATACTACAGGATCAAGGCATATCTCAACGCAAACCACTTTGTCGTTTTTGACGGCAAGAAGGGCAAGACCCACCCTCACACATGGGAGTTCGTTGCCACCGTCTACACGAAGAATGACAGCATCGTAAAGTTTACCGATACCGAGAAGGCGATAATGAGCGTTTTCGAGCCTTATCAGGACAGGGTATTGAATGAGATCGAGCCGTTTACGGCCATCATTCCGTCATTGGAAAACATAACCGAGTATTTCGCGACCAACATTTCTGAAGCGGTCAGGCCTTTTGACTTCCACCTCAGAAGATTCGAGGGAAGCGAGACGCCCGTAAGAACCTACGGCGTCAGATTCCCCGAGGTGGGCGACGGCTCTGAAGACGAAGACGCTGACAGCGTGGAGGCCGCTATCGCGCGCCTGGAGGAGGGCAGTGGATACAAGGGCTGACAGAACAAAGCGTGCGCTGTTCATTTGCGCTGACGTTCTAATCAACCTGGCGGTCACCGTTCTGATCGTCCTGTTGGTCAAGAAGAACGTTCTCCTGTTCAAGGGCGCCGACTCGATGTATCACGTATACAGGGGCGGCTGGGTCTTGGACGGGCTCAAATCAGGCAACTTATGGCAGCTTTACAACCCCATCTGGTACAACGGCGTCGAGCTGATGCGTTACTGGCCGCCGGCCGCCGCATATCTCATGGCCTTCTGCCGCTGGATCGCGTCCTTCATTCCTTCTTTTGCCGATACCGGAGCGGCATACGGCGGATTCGCCGTTTACTGCGGCTTCATATACTTTATCGGCGCGACGTCATGGAACATTGTCGGATACAGGAAGAACAGGCCGTTGTTCGGTACGGTCGCCGGCATCCTCTGGTTCTTCATGCCTACCGGGATCTACGTGCTGTTCAGCGACGGAAACCTCCCGAGAAGCCTCATCATGGCCTTTTTCCCGCTGGCATTCCTGTTCGTCAACGAATACCTGAAGAAGGGCCGGAAGAAGGACTTCATCGGTACCGCCGTAATGTTCTTCATTATGAGCTGCTGCCACGTCGGCTATACCGGAATGGTAGCCATTGCCTGTATCATCTATTTCATCGTATACAGACTTTGCTGCTTCTCAGGCACCTCGAGGCTTGAAAAGGCCCGCCATAAGGATCTTGACCTTTTGGTGGCGATCGTCTGCGGATTCCTCATGAGCGGCATATTCCTTTATCCCGCATTGAACGGCGGACTGGTCTCCAATTCGTCACACACGGATCAGACCGCGCGCACCTTCTTCCAAAGCTTTTTCACGACACTCAGCCCTTATGACAAGATAAAGTACGGTTATGAGGACCTTTATTTCGGACTTGCATCCTTCCTGATCGCCGTTTTCGGCATCTTCGGAGCAAAGCGCAGGGCAAGGCCCGGCTTCATCACGGCGGTGATCATAGTGCTCCTTACAACGAATACCGCATTCCCGATCCTGACTTCTCTGCCTGGCGGACAGTTCCTGTGGATGACCAGATTCCTTCAGATCGCTTCCGCCATGATCATCTTCTCGATGCTCGAATGGGACAGTCTGAAAAAGCCTTTGGCCGTCTTTGTTACCGTTCTTCTCATAGCTGACAGCCTTACCGTCATTCCGACGCTTTCCAAGACGGAGGGCATCGACAGGATGGAAGACTACTACGCTCAGATGGAGGAGTCGACTCTCGTCGATGAGGCAAGGAATGCGACAAAGAACCGCATCGCGCTCATGGACAGCGGAAAGGTCCTGCATAACGGCGTATCTTACCTGACTGACTACAATGGCGGAGTTGCCCAGATCTTCGGCGCAGGCTGGGAGGCGGCTTCCACCTCAAAGCAGATCGCCCAGGTCAACGAGGCGTTTGACTATGGTTACTACTACTTCATGTTTGACCGTTTGGCCGACATGGGCTGCGATACCATCCTGTTAAAGAAGGACGCTCCGCAGTTCTTCCCTTATAACGAGTCTGAAGCCGAAACGGCGGCTGCCGCTGCAAACTATGAAAAGATCGCCGATGAGGGAACGAACGTCGTCTTTTCGCTTAAGGGCGTCAGCGGAAACTTCGGTACCGTTGCCAAGTACAAGGGCCTTGCGATCGGAGACGGTGCATACTACATAACCATGATGTTCCCTTCCGTTGAGGAGGCGCCTGACGTTTACGTTGACGATTTCAAGGTAGAGGAGCTTTCCAAGTACCCGATAATCTATCTCGACGGCTTCAAGTACCACGACGTTGAAAAGGCGGAGGAAATTATCAGGCAGGTCTCAAAGAACGGCACCAAGGTCTACATCCTTGCGGATGGCATTCCTGCAAACAAGAAGAGCCATACGCACAGATTCCTCGGAGTCGAGACCCAGTCCATCGAATTCGACAACGGCTATCCTACGCTGCAGACGAAGAAGATAGGCACATACGAAGCACCGCTCTTCCCGGACGAATACAGGCAGTGGAAGACCGTGTACATGAACGGCCTGACAGAGATCGAAGGCTGGTCCGAGGTTCTCGGCGAGACCCTGCCATTCTATGGAAAGGGTGAGAACGAGAACATCACCTTCGTCGGCTACAACCTTACCTATTACTTCGCGATAACGAAGGACAAGAACATTGGAGCATTGCTTTCGGGCATCGTTGAGACGTCGACCGAAGAGCTCCCCGAAAGAAAGGTCGTCCCTCTCAAGATCACGTACGCTCCCAAAAAGATCACCGTGGATTCACCGGAAGAAGGCGTCAACACTTCTCTTGCGGTCCATGACGTCTTCAAGGGCAACTTCACTGAGAAAAACCGCCTTGTATACGTGGGCAAGGGGACGACTGAGATTGGCATGCACTATCCGTATCTCGTTCAGGGCGTCCTCATGTCGGCATTCGGAATCCTGGCCGCAGCCGTTTTCTCGATCTTCGTCAAACCTAGGGAAAAGCAGGGCGGAAGGTTCAGGTCCAAACAGGAGGATTGATCCCGTACGGTATTATGCCTATTGAGACGGTCGTTTGACGGCATATATTGTCTGAAACGTCTGTATATTTTTGACACCCTCTTCTATACAATTTTAAGTGAGTAAAAAGGTATAGGATAGGCGTCGTGTCGGGCGTCTGAAAGAAGAGGGAAAAACTATGGATAACATTTGGACGTCGCTTCTCGGCCTGTGTGCCGGAATGGCCCTGTTCCTTTACAGCATAAAGATGACCAGCGGAAGCTTGGAGGTCATCGCAGGCAACAAGATGAAGACGATCCTGGGAAAGCTTACAGGCAACAGGATCCTCGGAGTCACGGTCGGTGCGGGCGTTACCGCACTTGTCCAGTCGTCAACGGCCACGACGGTCATGGTCATAGGCTTCGTAAACGCGGGCCTCATGAACCTGTATTCGGCGCTCTGGATCATAATGGGTGCCAACATCGGTACCAACATCACCTCACAGCTCATCGCGTTCGACATCGGAGTCTTTGCCCCGGTAGTAGCGCTTGTCGGAACTTTCGTATGCATCTTCGTCAAGGACAAGAAGCTCAAGAGCGTCGGCGAAGCCATTGCGGGCCTGGGCTTCATCTTCTTCAGCATGAGCCTTATGACGAGCTCTATGGCTCCGATCTCCAAACTGGACATCGTAAAAGAGATATTTGCGGGCATTAACAACCCCTTCGTCGGCATCGTTGTCGGCATCATATTCGTCATCATCATCCAGAGCTCGGCTGCCGGCGTCGGCATCCTCCAGGCCATGGCGGTCGCTTCCGCGGGCCAGCTGATCACGCTCGAGCAGGCGATGTTCATCATCTTCGGCCTTAACGTCGGAACCTGCCTTACGGCGCTGCTTGCTTCCATGAGCGGCTCAAAGAACGCAAGACGCGCAGGCCTCATGCACTTGCTCTTCAACGTTTTCGGAACAAGCATCTTTACCGCGATATCATTTGTTCTCCCCGTAGCTGATTGGGTCAGGGCACTGAGCCCGAATGACGTGGCAAGACAGTTCGCGAACATGCACCTTGCATTCAACCTGGTCACCACGGTCATCATGCTCCCGATCGGAGGCCTTTTCGTAAAGCTCGTTGAAAAGCTCGTTCCCGACAAGGGCGCCGATGAAGAGGGCGTTCAGTACCTGAAGTACCTCAACCCGCAGATGCTGACTTCCGCAAACCAGTTGGGTCTCCACGTTTTGACGGGTGCGATCGCAAACGAGATCGGACGCATGTTCATGTTCGCGGGTGAGAACTGCCGCAAGAGCTTCCACGCGGTGCTCTCCAACGACGACAAGCTCCAGGAGGAGATAAACAACCGTGAGGAATACATCGATTACCTCAACAAGGAGATCTCATATTACATCTCGCACATAATGCTCTTTGACATGTCCGAGAAGGACGCGGTCACGATGAGCGCGCTGTTCAAGATAGCAGGCAACATTGAGCGTATGGGAGACCATGCCGTCAACATCGCGGGTTACGCGGAAATGCTCGAAGACAAGAAGCTCAGTCTTTCCGAAAAGGCCCAGAGCGAAGTCGCCCAGATGGAAAAGATGATCGCGGAGGCCTGCAATGCTCTTGCAAAGACGAAGACTTCTTCCGTACACATCAAGATGGCCCAGATCGAGCAGAAGATCGATGACCTCACGGACATTTACCGTGAGCATCAGCTCGAAAGGCTCAAGTCCGGCATCTGCTCAGGCGACGCCTGCGTAATATATTCTGAAATGCTTACGGACTTTGAGCGTTTGGGAGACCACATGCTCAACATAGCGGAAGCCGCTGCGGAGACGGGTATCGTTTCATTTGGCGTTTCCGAATTTGAGATCCCCACCGTGGAAGAAAAGCCCGCCCTCAAGGCCGCTTCAGCTTCCGAAGACGATGACGATGATGACGATGAGTGAGGAAAAGGCTCCTGACATGACACAGGCCGTTTCGGAAATGGTCAACGTCGTCCTTTTCGAGCCGGAGATCCCACAGAACACGGGAAACATAATGCGTACCTGCGTTGCCGCAGGGTGCGGACTTCACATTATCAAACCGCTCGGGTTTGACATAGAGGATCCGAAGTTCAGACGCGCCACCACCAACCACATAACCTGGGCTGAGTACAAACTTTACGATGACTGGAAGAGCTTTAGCTCAGCCAATGACGGTGAATACTTTTTCATGACAAGGTATGGGAAGGTCCCGCCCTCAGACATAGATTTCAAGGAGGCTTCAAGGTCAGGAAAGATCTTTCTCATATTTGGAAAGGAAAGCACGGGCATTCCCGGTGAGATCCTCAGGGCAAACATGGACAGGTGCTTCAGGATCCCTATGGCTGACGAATGCAGGTGCCTGAACCTCTCAAACGCCTGCGCGGTGGCGATCTACGAAGTCATGAGGCAGCTTGACTACCCGGGGCTTTCGCGAAGCGAGACGATAAAAGGGGACGACTTCCTTGAAAAAAACTACTCGTACGACGAAACTTTGAAAAAGTAAAACGGCGCTTCCTTGAAGGAAACGCCGTTATTTGTTGTCGGATTGTTTGCTGCCGGAATCTCAGAAGGTAACCGTGTAACCGCCGATGGAGAGTTCCTTGTCGAGGGATACGAAAGCGTTCTGATTCTTTCTCTTTTTGGAAAGGCTGATGCTTCTTGAAAGGCTGGAAGCGCGGCTTCTCGAACGGCTGAGCGAACGGCTGTAAGAGCTTACCTTGCTGTTGTAGGAGCTGCCTCCTGCAAGAATGGAGACGATCATCATAAAGCTGAGGACGCAAGCTACGATCGAAAGGATCATTCCGGTAAGGCCCATGCCCTTGCCGTTAGGATTCTTGAGTGAGATGATTCCGCAGATAAGGCCTGCTACAGCGATAAGCGATCCGAAAATGGGGATCCAGCAGAATACCAGACCACAGATGCCGAGAACGAGGGCAACGATTGCAAGAGCCTTGCTTCCGCCGGCTGCAGGCTGCTGATAAATGGGTGTAGACTGATAAGCAGGCTGCTGATAAACGGGCTGTATGGGCTGCTGATATACAGGCTGAACGGGCTGAACGGGTACTGCCTCTATAGGCTGGACGGGAACTGCCTCTCCGGTAGTGGGTGATACTCTAGCTGCCGCGCCGCAATTGGGGCAGATAGCGCTTCCATCAGGGATCTGTGATCCGCAATTTTCACAAAACATAATGTTTCCTCCTCAAATTCCTTTATTACAACACCTTTTGCAGGAAGGATACCAAGCGCTCGTTTTGAGGGTTGGTAAATATCTGTTCCGGTGTGTTTTCCTCGATTATTCTACCACAATCCATGAAAATGACACGGGTTCCGACTTCTCTGGCGAATCCCATCTCATGGGTGACGCAGACCATCGTCATGCCTGCCTTGGCAAGCTGCTTCATGACCTCCAAAACCTCGCCGACCATTTCAGGGTCAAGCGCGCTCGTAGGCTCGTCGAAGAGCATGACTTCGGGATCCATCGCGAGAGCCCTTACAATGGCGATCCTCTGCTTCTGACCGCCCGAAAGTTGTGACGGATATGAGTTTGCACGGTCACCAAGGCCGACTCTTTCGAGCAGCGCCTGAGCCTTTTTCTCGGCTTCAGCCTTGGAAAGGCCAAGGAGCTTTGTCGGGCCTAAGGTCATGTTCTTCATGATCGTCAGGTGGGGGAAGAGGTTGAAGTGCTGGAAGACCATTCCCATCTTCTGCCTGAGCTTGTTTATGTCCGTGGCCTTTGAAGTTATGTCTGTTCCGTGGAAGGAGATCGTTCCGGAAGTGGGGCGCTCGAGCAGGTTGAGGGAACGCAGGAACGTCGATTTGCCGGATCCGGAAGGTCCTATTACCACGACGACCTCGCCCTTGTGGATGTCGGTCGTGATGCCGTCAAGAGCCTTGATGTCTCCTCCGCCGTAATGTTTCTTGAGATCTTTTACAGAGATGATCACTTCTCCCTTTTCAGCGCTCACTGTTTCTCAGCCTCCTTTCAAGCAAGGTCACCAGCTTTGAGAAGAAGATGACGATGACAAGGTATATGAGGGCGACCGCAATGAGCGGCATGAATGCGGAATAAGTCCTTGACCTTATGATGTCTCCGCCTTTTGTAAGGTCCTGGAGTCCGACGTAACCGGATACGGAAGTTTCCTTGATGAGAACTATGAATTCGTTTGCGAGGGCGGGGAGGACGTTCTTGATCGCCTGGGGGATGATGATGTGTACCATTGTCGCGATATAGCCGAATCCCAAGGATCTTCCCGCTTCGAACTGTCCGACGTCGATGCTCATGATTCCGCTTCGGATGATCTCCGCCACGTATGCGCCGGAGTTGATTCCGAAAGCGAGGATCGCTACGAGGACCTTGTTGTTGGAAGTTGCGAATATGATGAAGTAAGCGATCATGAGCTGAACGACCACAGGGGTTCCGCGGATGATGGTCAGATATAAGTTAGCCAGGAAATTGAAGAAACCGAGCAGCCCTTTAAGAAAACCCGGACGCATTTCTTCAGCGAGCTTGTCGTGTGAGGATCTGACGAGGGCGACGATCACGCCCAGAAAGATTCCGAGGAGTGCAGCGAAAAACGTTACCTCAAAGGTAATGCCCAGACCCTTCAGAAGATACATGTATCTCTTCTGGGTAATGAAGTTGTTTACGAAATCGTCCTTAAGCGCGTTCCAAAGATTGCCGAACCATCCGGACGAAGGCTGCTCCGCCGCTTCACCGGCGAGAGTGACCGCAAATGCGTAAGCACTTGATAACATGGTCGTCATCAGAATAATAATCCCCCTGAAAACAAGTTCTTCTATTGTAAATAAGAAAAGAGCGGAAATAAAGACTTATTCCGCTCTTTTTCTTTACTGATTTACCGGGTTGCTGCCCGGTGCAGTTCTGGCTTTTTATTTTGTAGGAATGTACTTTTCGATGATCTTAGCGATCGTGCCGTCCTTTGTGAGCTCGTCAAGAGCCTTGTTGATCTCTGCGAGAAGAGCCTCGTTTGACTTGCTGACAGCGATTGCGTACTTCTCTTCAGTGTAGGGAGACTCAAGGATCTTAAGACCCTGGTTTGCCGCAACGTAAGCCTTTGCGGGCTCGTTGTCGATGCAGACTGCGTCAACCTTGCCGGATGAGAGGGCTACGACTGCGTCGTTTCCGTTGTTGTAACGGTCGATCCTGTCCTCGCCAACTCCGCCGTCAGTGTCGGACATGTAAATGTCGCCCGTGGTACCGGACTGAACGCCAACCTTGTAATCGCCCTTGAGGAGATCGTCAACGGTCTTGATCGGAGAATCTTCCTTGACGATGATGGACTGGATGCCGGTTGCATAAGAAGTTGAGAAGTTAACGGACTTAAGTCTGTCTTCAGTAACTGTCATGCCTGCGCATCCGATGTCGTACTTGCCGGACTGAACGCCTGCGATGATGGAATCGAAAGCAACGTCTTCGATAACGAGTTCAAGACCGAGCTTGTCAGCGATAGCCTTTGCGATCTCAGCGTCGATGCCGACGATCTTGTCGCCCTCGTGATACTCATACGGAGGGAAGGTAGCGTTTGTTGCCATTGTGAGCTTGCCGGATGCAACGGTGTTCAGCTTGGAACCCTTTGAAGCATTTGAGCAAGAAGCCAGACCGAAGCAGAATGAAACTGCGATTGCCATGGCCATGATTTTGCGTGCAATTGTGTTCATAACAACATCTCCTTTTGTTTAAACGATTAAACAAGAGTATATTACCCTTGATATTCGCTGCCGGTAAATTCGCATTTCCCTCAAAAACCGCCATTAAATGGCCGTGGGCGTTATGCAGTTTTATATGGAAAAAAGGTGATTTTAGGGGCTATTTTAAGTTGCCGTTTGCCCGGGTTTTAAGTAGAATATTTGAAGATGATCTAAAAAAGGCGGCACTTTAGATGAAACGCATATTGATACTTGGTTGTAACGAGATTACAAAACGCCTCGTTCTGGCGCTTTGCGCCGACCGTTCGCTCGCGTCAGGGATCGCCCTGGCCTCCGAGAGCAGGGAAGACTGTGATGACCTCAAGAATCTTGCGATGAGGCGCGGATTCCGTGTCACTACTTCAGCCATAAATCTTGACAATCCGGAAGGCTCGAAGATGATGGTGAAGATCATCGCGCCCGAGCTCATTGTCAACCTCATGCCCGCTGAGTACACCTCTGCGGTAATGGATCTTGCGGCACAGGTCGGAGCCGACTACATAGACGGACGCCTCTGCGGCATCCCGCTCATGCCTTCGCCGAACTCGCTTCTTGCCGACCAGTTCAGGAAGTTCGGAGCCTTCCAGCACGCAAAAAAGACCGCCGTTTGCGGCGTCGGATTCAACCCCGGCGTTCTTACGACGATAGTCAGAAACGCTGTTGCAAATGATTTCTTTGAAGTTAGTTCCGTTAATTTCTGCGTCATTCCCGGTGAATCACAGGGCAAGGCCGAAAAGAAGGAAACGGTTGAAGACAATACTCACGTAGACGTCCTCTATTCCGAAGACATAAAGAATCCTAACGCAGGCAAGGGCGTCAGCGCCGCCCAGCCCGTCATCTATCTCAAAGACGGCAAGGCGACCCAGACGGAAGAATTCTCGAGGGATGGCAAGTCCTCCGGCGGCAAGCAGGTCTACATGACGTCGAATCCCATTATTACGGACTTCCTCAAGGAGATCCCCGAGATCCGCGAGGCTTCCTATTTTGAGCCCGTTGAAAGAAGGGAAGGAAGAAAGGTCCCTACTGAAAAGATCGAGATGCTCAGGTCTTTAGGTCTTCTTTCCGACAAGCCGGTCAAGGTAGGCAACATCGTTATAAAGCCGATCGACCTCGTGGCCGAGATCCTGCCAAAGAGGATCGCTGAGACCGCTACGCCCGAAGAGTCAAAAGACGTCGTTTATACGGGCGAGGCAAGCTATGAGATCTACGTCACCGGCCAGAAGAACGGCAAGGTCTTGACCAAGCTTTACAAGATAACGGCAGACAACGATCAGATAAGGGACAAGTACGGTGTTTCAGCGCTTGAATATCTTGACGGTTCGGCCATGATCGCCGGCGTCAAGCTCATGTGCCTTGACAAGTGGAGCAAGCCGGGCGTTTTCACACCCGCTGCATTCCCTGCAAATCTGTATTGTGACGCATTGAAAACAGAAGGAGTCATCGTCGAAGAAAGCGAGAGCAAGCCGCTCTGAACGGAGGAACCCCTATGATAGACTTCAACGACGCCGCCAATAGAGCCAAGATCGACAAGATCGTCGTGGACACGATCCGCAAGTATTCCACGGACACGGTCTACTTCAAGGACAGGGACTCCAAGTTCATATGGAACAGTTTGGGGCACATCCAGCAGCTTGGCGTAAAGAGCCAGGAAGAAGCGCTCGGGAAGACCGACTTTGACTTCTTTCCGAAGGATTTCGCCCAGTCCGCAAGAGAGACGGAGCTCACGATAATGCAGACCGGCTATCCGATCATAAACATGGTCGAGGAGCTGGTCTTGGACGACGAAAACGTCAGGTACTATCTGTGCTCAAAATATCCTCTTTACGATGACGATGGAAAGATCATCGGAACGTGGGGATCGAGCAAGGACGTCACCGAACAAAAGCTCCTTGAAAAGGAACTCCAGCGTTCATATGCCAAGATGGAGATGCTCTCCAGGGTTGATGACCTGAGCGGGCTCTACAACCGCAGATATTTCTATGAGGAACTCGAAAAGTACGCGGGCCTTTATGATGAGCGTGAAGACAATACGACGTTCTCGATAATCGTTCTCGATCTCGATGACATGCAGAACTTCAACGACCAGTATGGTCAGCAGAACGGCGACCTTCTCCTCAGATACATTGCCGACATCCTTTTGTCCAACACAAGAAAGGCGGACACTTGTTTCAGGACGGGCGGAGACGAGTTCGCGGTCGTGCTTCCCGATACCGACAAGCTTGCCGCGGTGGGAGTCGCAAAGAAGATCGTTCAGCAGATCTCTGGCAATCCGTACATTACCGAAAACAAGAGGGTGAGCATTTCCGCTTCTGCGGGAGTTGCCGTATTCAACAAGGCTGACCCCGACATTTCAGACTTCCTTTCAAGAGCTGAAAGAAAGCTCAACAAGTCAAAGCGCGAAGGAAAGAATCAGGTTTCATTCTGATCCAAAGGCACTTTTATAGAACCTTACAGGCGGGACGCTCCTATACGGGATGCTCCCGCTTTTATCATTTCGCGCGCCGCCTCTTCGGACCGGATGCCGCCTGCGGCCTTTACCTTGACTTCGGGTCCGACGTTCGCCCTCATGAGCGAGACGTCTTCCACCGTTGCGCCTGCGCTGCCAAATCCCGTGGAGGTCTTGATGAAGTCCGCTCCCGCATCGGTTACGATCCTGCAAAGGGCAAGCTTTTCGTCTTCTTCGAGCGAGCAGGTCTCGATTATCACCTTCAAGATGGCACCCTTTTCATGCACGGCTTCAGCTATCAGGCGGATTTCTTCGGAAACCTCGTCCATTCTTCCCGACTTGACGAGATTGATGTTGATGACCATGTCGATCTCGGAAGCTCCGTTGTCGCAGGCTTCCTTTGCCTCATAGATCTTGGAACCCGTCGTCGAATATCCGTTGGGGAAGCCTATTACGGTGCAGATCGCCATGCGGCCGGCGGAATAAGCATAAGCGTCCTTTACGAAGCACGGCGGGATGCAAACCGAGGCACATCCCGATAAGACGGCCTTGTCTATCAGTGCCTTGACGTCATCCGTCGTAGCGGTCGTTTTGAGGTTTGTGAGGTCAACAAAGCTCATGACGTTGTCTTCCGACTGAACTGAAGACGCAGCTTCGGGAGCGAACCTGCGGGCATATTTTCTGCCCATCAGAGCGTTCAGGACGATCGAGGAAACATTCCCGAATCCTGCAAGCTCACCAAGGTTCTGCGGCACGCGGTATCCTTCACCGTAGATCAGAAGGGGCACGCATTCCCTTGAATGGTCCGTCGAAACGGTTGACGGATCACAGCCGTGGTCGGCGGTGATCAGGAGCAGGTCGTCATCCTTCAGGTTGCCTAAGACAACGCCCAAAGCGTCGTCAAATTCGTGCATGGCCTCGCAGTAACCCTTAACGTCGTTTCGGTGGCCGTACTTCATGTCGAAATCGACGAGGTTGACGAAGCAGAGTCCGTTGAAGTCACGGCCGGTCATGGAGATGAGATTTTCTATTCCTTCCGTATTGCCTGAAGTAGGATTGGACTCCGTGATGCCCCTGCCTGAGAAAAGATCGAAGATCTTGCCTACCGAGATCACGTCGAATCCTGATGCCTTTAAGACGTCGAGCATCGTGGACGAAGGCGCTTCGAGCGAGTAGTCGTGCCTTCTCGGAGTCCTTTCAAAGCTTCCGGGAGTGCCCGTAAACGGTCTTGCGATGACGCGTCCGACCGCGTTTTCGCCCGCCATTATCCCTCTTGCCTTTTTGCAGATCCCGTAAAGCTCTTCGATGGGAACCACGTCTTCGTGGGCGGCTATCTGAAGGACGCTGTCAGCTGAAGTGTAGACTATCAGCTTGCCGGTCTTCATATGCTCCTCGCCAAAGTCGGCAATTACCTGGGTGCCGCTGTAAGGCTTGTTGCAGAGGATGCCTCTGCCCGTCGCTTTTTCAAGCGCCTCCAAAACTTCAGCAGGGAAGCCGTCAGGATAAGTCGGCTGAGGTTTGTCGGAAAGGACGCCCGCTATTTCCCAATGGCCTATCGTCGAATCCTTGCCTGCGGAAAGCTCGCGCAGGCGGGCATATGCGCCAATGGGGGAGGGAACTTCATCCTGCTTGGAAACGTAGTCCAGGATGCGGGGATCTTTTTCTCCGTCGATCGCGAGAAGCCCCATTTTCTCAAGATTGGGGAAAGGCCTGTCCGAATACGAAAGGACGGCGGCGAGAGTATTGCTGCCTTCGTCGCCGAAGCTTGCCGCGTCAGGCGCGCCTCCAATGCCGAAACTGTCCAAAACGATGAGGAATACGCGTTTAGCCATACTGACAATCCCCCTGAATAACTCTTTTTACTAATTATAGCAATTTATCGAAAAAGCGTTTTCGCCTTAAAATGACCGAACAAATCAATATATTTAAAGTATAATTCTATGTGAATAAATCTGGAGGAATTGGCAAAGTGAATCTGAGGATCAGATTATCCGCGGCGGCTCTGGCTGCTGCGATGCTTTTAACCGCAGGCTGCAAGAAAAAGCCTGAAGAGACTACAACGGCTCCCTCCGAGTCCGTTACTGAAACTTCCATTGAACAATCAACAGAAGCGCCTTCCGAATCCATGACTGAGGAAACGGAAGAGACGACTTTTGCTACATACACCGAATATGGAACGGGCGCATTCGCCTGCAAGGTAAACGACGTCGTCCTTAAGAACGAAGTGAACGTTGACGCCGCGATCCATACCTACGACGGCGTCCAGGGACTTGATTCCGGCTGGCATGGAACGCATTGGATCGACGTAACCGCATGGCTGACCGAATACCATTCCTTTACGATCAGCGACGATTACCTCAAGTGCGGCTCTCCCCAATACAGGTTCCATGAGGCAAAGGGAAAGAACGGCATGACCGTCACCTTCGTTCCTGCCAAAGAGCTCGAAAAGAAGTCTTATGACGGGTTTGACGTTCCCGACGAAGTTCCGATCACTTACGTCAACATACAGATCACTCTTCCGAACGGCTTTAAGGTAATAATCGCAGACGGCGGGAGCGATGAGGAATTTGACGTTTCAGGTTCCGGCAGGGGCTGGTACATGACAAAAGACCAGATAGCCGTGGCAGAATTTCTGATCGAACGCATTGAGAAGGATTCTTCCAAGGATCCGTTATCCGACATATTCGACCACAAGACTTTGAACAAGACGAACACTTACACCTTCTGATCAGGGACTGTTATGGAAGAAGAACTTACTTTTGCGGACCTCGACTTATCGCCCGAGGTAATGGCATCTTTGAAAAAGATGGGCGTTAAGCGCCCGACTACGATCCAACAGAAGGCCATTCCGCTTCTGATGGACAACATGAGCGTAATAGCCAAGGCGCCTACCGGTACGGGAAAGACGTTCGCCTTTGGCATTCCCATACTCGAATACCTGAACATGGAAGTGAATTTCGTTCAGGCCCTGATAATGAGCCCGACGAGGGAGCTTGCGCTTCAGATCACTTCAGAGCTCAAAGGCCTTGCCCGCAACATCAAGGGGTTCCGCATTGCATCCCTGATCGGTGGACAGAGCATGAACGTCCAGAAGGAAAAGCTTGCCAAAAAGCCCCAGGTCGTCGTTGCGACTCCCGGAAGGCTCCTGGACATGGTCGGCAGGAACTTCGTCGACATCTCACAGATATACACCCTCGTCCTCGATGAGGCGGACGAGATGCTCAAGATGGGATTTATCAAGGACATCAGACGGATCATGGCACTGACTCCGAAAGACAAGCAGATAGCGCTTTTTTCGGCTACGATGCCCAGGGAGATCCAGGACATCACTTGGCAGTTCATGGAAGGCGCCGCCGAGATCGACGTCATGCCCAAGGCTGAAGACCATCCCGACATTGACGAGTACGTGGTGGAGTGCCCCGAAAAGGACAAGGTCAGCGCGATAATGAGGATAATGGCCAAGGAGGACCTTAAGAAGGTAATAGTCTTTTGCAACACGAAGGACCAGACCTCCAAGGTCGGAGCAAGGCTCGCCGCAAACGGATTGTCTGCGCAGGTCCTTCACGGCGACATCGGTCAGGGTACCAGGAACCGCGTCATGGACGCGTACCGTGCAAACAAATTCGACGTTCTCGTAGCCACCGACGTTATTGCCAGAGGCATAGACGTCGATGACATAGAAGCGATATTCAATTATGACGTTCCCAAGGAAAACGAACTCTACCTTCACCGCATCGGACGCACCGCGCGTGCCGGAAAATCGGGAATGGCGTTTTCACTTGTCGCGTTTCTGGACCGCGACAGGATGGAAGAGATCATCAGATATACGAGAGTGGATCCCAAGATCTACGAACTCTGATCAGTTCTGTTTCTTAGCGTGAAATCCCTTTAAAGCGCCCTTGTAGGTCATCGGTGTAAGGAAGATGACGAGAGGGAACAGTTCAAGACGGCCTGCGAGCATGTCGAAGATCAAGACCCACTTCGACAAACCGTTCAGGAAAGCGTAGTTGCTCGTAGGACCTACCATTGAAAGTCCCGGGCCGATGTTGTTGATCGTGGCAGCAACCGAGGTGAAGGTCGTGACGAGGTCGTGTCCCTCAAGACTTACCAATATCGTTGACGCCGTGAAAATCAGCAGATATAAGAAAAAGAAGACCGATACCGAACGCTCGAGTTCGGGCTCTATGGCCTTTCCGTCGATCTGGATCTTCTTTACCGATCTCGGATTGATGTAGCTCCTTATTTCCCTTGCGATCGTCTTTGCCCTGATCTGGAGACGGGAGATCTTTACGCCGCCGCCCGTCGAGCCCGCGCATGCGCCGCAAAACATTAATATCACCAAAAGCAGTCTGGAAAGCGTCGGCCATTTGTCGAAATCGGCCGTGGCAAAACCGGTAGTGGTAATTACCGTCGCGACCTGGAAGAACGCGTGCCTTGCGGCTTCGTGCGAACTGCCCGTGACGTTCAGGATGTTGATGGTTATCATTACCGTCGAAACGAGGATGATTGTGAGGTAAACCTTGACCTCGCTGAGCTTCATCGCCTTTCCGGGCTGTCTTGAGATCAGGAGATAGTAGAAGTTGAAGTTGATGCCGAACATTATCATGAACACCGCAACGATCCACTGGATGTGCGGAGCATATGAAGTAAAGCTGTCGTTCCTGATGCCGAATCCGCCCGTGCCGGCCGTACCGAATGCGGAGCAGATGCTGTCAAAAAGAGGCATTCCGGCAGCGAACAGGACAATGATCTCGATAATGGTAAGGGCAAGATAGATGAGGTAAAGAGCTTTGGCGGTCGTTCTTACCTTCGGAACGAACTTGCCGACCGAAGGTCCGGGGCTCTCCGCCTTCATGAGGTTTAAGTTGGAGCCGCCTGACATCGGGACGACGGCGAGAAGGAATACGAGCACGCCCATGCCGCCGATCCAGTGGGTCAAAGACCTCCACATGAGTGAAATGTGCGACAGTCCTTCAACATTGGTAAGAATGCTCGCTCCGGTCGTGGTAAAGCCCGAAACGGTCTCGAACATTGCATTCGTAAATGACGGGATCTCGCCTGTCACGATAAACGGCAGGCATCCGCAGACGGAAAGGACTATCCAGCTCAATGCCGTCGCTATGCAGCCGTCCTTGAGATAGATCGTGACTTTTTCAGGCTTTTTAAATGAGATCAAAATGCCTATCGCGATGTAGAAGATCGCGAAGAGCGCGTAAATGACCGAATTGCGAAGCTCGCCGTAGATCAGTCCGCATATTACGGGCAGGAGTATGAGGATGCCTTCGATGGCCATGACCTTACCCAGGATGTATATCTGCAGCCTTATCTTCATCTTAAAATGTCGGTCAGTTCCGTAAAGCCCTTGTTCATGGTAACGACCATGACGTTGTCTCCGACGTTGATCTGATCGGAACCTGTAGGGATTATTATCTTGCCGTCGCGGCTGATGAAGGAGATTATCAGCCCGGGTTTGAGGTTAAGGTCCTTGAGCATTACGCCCGTGACCCTGGAAACTTCCTTTACCTTGAACTCGCATGCTTCAGCCCTGTCGCTGAAAAGGCTGTACATGACTTCGAGGTTGCTGCCGATCTTGGACTGCCTGGATCTCGCGCTTGAGATTATCCTTTCGGCTGTGATGTACTTGGGGTAGACGACGCTTCCAAGGTTCAAGCTTTCGATCGCTTCCGTGAAGGTTATCTTGTTGATCTTCGTTATGGCCTTCGCATTGGAAACGGCTTTGGTGTGCAAAGCGAGCATGATGTTCTCTTCGTCAAGCCCCGTGAGGGCGACCACGGAGTCAACGTCGCGGATGCCGGCCTCTTCGAGGAGGGCTTCGTTCGTGCCGTCACCCTTAAGGATGTTGGCTTTCGGAAGAAGGTCGCAGAGCTTTTCGCAGCGTGCGTTGTCCTTTTCGATTATCGTGACGTCTATGCCGGACTTGATAAGGAGGTCTGCGAGATAGTAAGCGCAAGTGCCTCCGCCTACGATCAGTGAGCTTCTTACCGATCTTGTATTGAAGCCGATCTGCTTCAGGAAGTTGAAGTTGGTCTTTCGCGTGCTGATGTAAGAAATGACGTCACCGCTCTTAAGTTCAAAGCTTCCGTTAGGAATAGTGAAGTCATTGCCGCGCTCGACGCCTGCGATCAGTATGTCGTTTGTGATGTTCTGGCCCAGATATGCGATCGTCTTTCCGTCAAGGACGTTGCCTTCGGGGATCTGGATCTTAACGAGTTCCGCCTGACCGTGGGCAAAAGAGTTTACCGAAATGGCGGCAGGGAGGAAGAGCAGGCGGGAGGCCTCAACGGCCGCCTCGTACTCCGGGTTGATGATCATCTCGATGCCGAGTCTGGAACGGAGATAAGAGACGTCTCTTACGTATTCCGGGTTCCTGACGCGTGCGATGACTGACAACTTGTTGTTGAACTGTTTTGCCAGGGTGCAGCACAGGAGGTTGAGTTCGTCTGATTCAGTAACGGCAATGAAGAGATTGGCCTCCGATACGCCGGCCTCTTCAAGCGTCTCGTGGCTTGCGCCGCTTCCCGGTATGCACATGCAGTCGCACTGGTCGGCCAGCTGGTTCAGCCTTTCAACATTTTTGTCGATTATGACCAGATTGTGCCCCTCGTCGGCAAGTCGGTTGACAAGGGTGTCTCCAACCTTGCCTGCACCAACAACGACTATCTTTAGTCCCCTCTTTGCCATTATTGATTCCTTATCCCCTCTGAAATGTCTTTAATTGTAAACCAAAAGCGGTCAGATTCCGAAAAGTCCCTTTACGGCTTCCTTGTTGACCTTGGAGCCGATGACCACGATCTTGCCGGTAACGTCCGATGCGCCCGTGCGGACGTCCGCTTCTCCGGGTACGTAGTCGAAATGGATCCACTCGCCGTTTTCGCCAGCAACGATGCCCTTTGAACGGAGGATCATGCCGTACTTGGCATTCTCGTCAAGAGAATCGAGGGCAGCCTTGATCTCATCCTGAGTGAAGCGCTTTGAAGTCTCGAAACCGATGGAATCGAAGACTTCGTCGGCGTGATGATGGTGATGTTCGTGGTCGTGATCGTGATGGCCCTTGCATTCCTCGCACTCGCAGTCATCGCCGTGGTCGTGATGGTGGTGATGCTCGTGCTCATCCTCGTCGTCATCATCATGGTGATGGCCCTTGCACTCATCGCAATCGCAATCCTCACCATGGTCATGGTGATGGTGGTGCTCGTGCTGTTCCGCTTCGAGAAGGGCTGCAGCCATGTCAGCGGCAGTGATGGGCTCTTCGATCGCCTTGAGGATCTGGACTCCGGAAAGCTCGTCCCAAGGCGTAGTGATGATCTGTGAATGATCGTTGATCGCGCGGATGAGTTCTATCGCCTGGTCGAGCTTCTCCTGGGAGATGTTGCCCGTACGGCTCAAGATTATCGTTCCCGCGTACTTGATCTGGTTCTCATAAAACTCCTTGAAGTTCTTGAGGTAAACGCGGCACTTTGAAGCGTCGATGACGGTGACCGTTCCGCAGATCTCCGTGCCTTCAACGCGCTTTACGGCTGCAACTACGTCGGAGAGCTTGCCTACGCCGGAGGGCTCGATGAGGATCCTGTCAGGCGAGAACTTCTCGATGACTTCCTGGAGAGCCGTGCCAAAATCGCCTACGAGGCTGCAGCAGATGCAGCCGGAGTTCATCTCGGTGATCTCTATGCCGGATTCTTTAAGGAAACCGCCGTCGATGCCGATCTGGCCGAACTCGTTCTCGATGAGGACGAGCTTTGCACCGTTGTATCCGTCAGCTATGAGCTTCTTGATGAGGGTCGTCTTTCCCGCGCCAAGAAATCCTGAGAAAATGTCTACCTTTGTCATTTGTATCGCCTCTTTCTTGTCAGTTGAAATAGATTACGTCGTTATCCGGCTTTGAAGTCAGCGCATAATCCTCCGCCTGAAGGCAGGGGACCGCGATCTTCTGGCCGTCCGGGGTTTTGTCTTCAAAATATCTTACGGTTCCGGTGACCTTGAGCCACTGACCGGCGGGGAAGCCGGGCTTGATCTGGTAAAGGCAAAGGATGCCCATCGGCTGAAGGTCGGCGGCGCAGCAGGTATATGCCTGGCGTTCCAACGCAAACGCCTTGCCGCGGTACTCGGGGATCGGGATCGCTTCTCCGATCAGGCTTACGCGCTTGCCTTCGTAGCGGGCGCGGTTGTCCATGGAATCCGTATAGAAAAGGCCGAAATCGTCTGCCGCAATGTGGCAGGGATCCTGCTTGAGGTCATAGGGAAGGTGGTCTTCTATCCTTACGATCTCGTTTTCCTTTGAAACGAAGTTGATGCTCATTCCGGGGTTGACCGCCTTGACGGACGCCCTCATCTTCGGGAGGTTGTCGTTGTCAGGATCAACGCGGTTGAAGATGACCGTGTCGCCGAACCTGTAGTAGTCGGCAAAGAAGGTCGTCATGTTCTTGAGGGAATTGCTGTAGGTGGAAGCGTCGATAACGACGACTGCCGCGGCCAAAGCCCAGCGCTCGGGGACGTCGACCTTGTCGAAAAACTCCGCAGGGGAGACCGTGCCGTTCCACTCGATGAAGACTACGGAAGGAGAGTACTTTTTCTCGATGTCGAAGGTCATTTCCTTGGTTACTTCGTCAGTCTCGCAGTTGATGACGACGGGCTTGACGCCGCCCAAGTGCTCTTCGTCGTATTCCTCGTCACCCTCTTCGGTGCAGATTACGACGGACTTGCGGTTCTTGAAGTTTTCGTTGGTCAGCCAAGAACAGATGCAGGAAGTCTTGCCGCTGTCGAGGAAGCCAGTAAAGAAATAAACCAGACAATCATCCATAAAGTTAGTACCTCTTTTATTACACGTGTATTATTTTGTCCTCTGTTTTTAATTATTTCAAGACGAAAAAGGTATAAAATCAGTTGCGTAAAGTTTTTATATTTGGGAGAAATAATGAAATCTGTCACGATCGGCGGAATCACGATAAAAGGAAACGTAGCGCTCTCGCCTATGGCGGGGGTCAGCCACGTCGCGTACCGCGGGATCTGCAGGGAAAAGGGCGCTTCCTACGCCCCTACGGAACTGGTTTCAGCCCGTTCGATCAGATACAACGGCCTTGAAAAGAGCATGCAGTACTTAAGGATCGACCCGGAGATGGAAGGCGTCACGGCAATACAGCTCTTCGGCTCCGAGCCGGATGACTTTACCGCGGCGATAGACAAGATCATGGAAGATCCGCTTCTTTCCAAAGTGGACGTCATCGACGTAAACATGGGATGTCCCGTGCCCAAGGTGGTTAAGACGGGAGCCGGAAGCGCGCTCATGAACGATCCCGAGAGGGCCGCTTCCATAGTCAGGGCTTGCAAGGCCGCGCTCGAAGGTTTGCCAAGGCACATACCCGTTACCGTAAAGACCAGGATAGGCTTTGACGCGGGTGATTCAGGCAGGCCGGATCTTGCAAAGGCCGTAGCCGATGCGGGTTGCGACATGCTCTGCGTTCACGGGCGTACGAGGCCTCAGATGTATACGGGTTCGTGTGACAGAAAAGCGATAGCCTTGATGCAAGAGGCAATTAGGGGTTATGATATACCGTTTTTCGCGAACGGCGACGTGACGGACGGACAGTCCGCAAAATCGCTCATCGAGGAAACGGGCGCGGACGGCGTGATGATAGGAAGGGCCGCAAGAGGCAATCCCTGGATCTTTGAGGAAGTCAGCGCTTTTCTCGAAGGAAGGCCCGCTCCGGCTGCGCCTTCGGAACGCGAAAGAAAGGAAATGCTCATAAGGGAGCTTAAGGGTAGATGCCTTTATTGCGAAGAGGAATTCGCGGTAAGGGAGTTCCGCAGCGTGATGCCCTTTTACGTCAAAGGCATACGCGGTGCGGCACAGTTGAAGGTCAGGCTTTGTTCGGCCCTGACCGTGAATGAGATAAAGGAGATATTGGAAATTTGACTGAGTTGATCCTGATAGGCGCAGGCGTATTATTGGGTGCGATCCTGTGTTTCAACGGATACAAGCTTTTCCGTTTGTGTCTTGCCGTGGCCGGCGGAGTGCTCGGATACGTGGGCGGGACTTTTGTCTGCAAATTCATTGAGTCCACGGGGTCCAAGCTCCCGGAACTTGCCAAAACTTTGATCCCGCTGATACCGGCATTAGTTCTTGCTATCATGGCGTTCACCCTTTACATGAAGGCCCTGATCGCGATAACCGCGCTTTTCTGCGCATATTTCGTCTATACCGATTACGGCGAACTGTTCCCGGGAAAAGGCGCTTCCAAAACCCTGATGCCGCTTTTGGTGGGTTTCGTAATAGGTTTGGTGTTGGGCATCGTGGTGTATTTTGCGCAAAAATGGACAATTTGCTTTTTTACGGCTTTCGTCGGGGCCAGGGTCATCGCGCTGGCTTCATCGACCTACCTTTGGAATCTTCTGAAGGCAAATCCGTATGCGCTTTACATTCAGGACAGCTTTTTGGGAACGAGGGTCACGGACACTCCCGCGCTTACCGCATGCTTTATAATCGTTGCTTTTACGGCAGCAGGATTTGTAGTTCAGCTGAAATCGTCCAAAAAGAAATAAAAATTGACACAAAAATCATTTGACCTAACGCTCACATCTTGTTATTATTTGGCTAGTAATGAGGCGTTTGGATAGGGGACCTCAGTTACTGAGGTTCTAGTTTTTAAATCACGACAGTTTTCTTAATCTATCCCTTATTCCATGTCGATGGCATCTTGTTTCGTAACAAGATGCCATCGGTATTTTCGGAGATATTTACGGAAAAACTGCTTAAAGAGCAGTATACAAATATTGCTATGTTTTTGACGAATTTCGATTAGTCTGTGCTTACGGAACGGATCAGCTGACCACGTTGATGGGGCTGCCCTTCAAAAATGCATCGAGATTTTCCGCTGCGGCATCGATCAGCCGGATCCTGGTCTCTTTTGCCGCCCAGGCGATGTGGGGCGTGATAATGCAGTTGGGAGCGCCAAGGAGGGGATTATCGGCAAGCATCGGCTCGACCGATACGACATCGGCGCCGTAGCCGCCCAAGATCCCTGAATCCAATGCTTCTCTTACTGCTTTTTCGTCAACAACGGGGCCTCTTGCACAGTTTATAAGGAATGCGCCCTTTTTCACGGAAGCGAGGCGCTCTTTGCTGATAAGGTTCTTTGTCTCCGGTGTGAGCGGGCAGTGAACTGAAATAACGTCAGCATTCTTGATACCTTCA
>JAFZVF010000101.1 GCA_017617935.1 Clostridiales bacterium
ATGAAGAACCAGATGATCATGGCAAGAGCTCTCCCTGTCGAGGTTACAAACGGTACACTCGAGGGCGACATTGTTCCTGGCGACATCACATTCTACAGACTGCAGTCCACATCCGACGGTCAGATCAGAGCTTACGTTGCAGAGGGTGAGGTTCTCCCTGTTGCTACTAAGTCCTTCGGCGGCACCGGTGTATTCGCTATCAAGGAGATGGGCAGATTCTACAGATACTTCCTTATCGAGAAGAACTTCCCTCATCACGGCGCAGTTGCATTCGGTCACTATGGAAAGGCTCTCTACAACCTCTTCACATATCTTGGCATCTGCCCTTGCGACATCGGCTACAACAAGCCTGAGGGCGACAGATATCCGAAGGAAAATCCTTTCAACGCACCGTTTAACTGATACAGGTTGGATATGTATGGTGGGGCTTGATCTATTGGTCAAGCCCTTCCGTATGTTTTTGACTTTCAGATAAATCTAAAGAAAAAGGGAAATCAAAATGACTAACAAAGAACTCAAGATCACAGCGACAAAAGTCCGCAAGGGAATCGTTGAAGCAGTTCACAGCGCTAAGTCCGGACATCCGGGCGGATCGCTTTCTGCTGCCGACATGTTCACCTATCTTTATTTCGAAGAAATGAATATCGATCCCAAGGATCCCAAGAAGGCTGACAGGGACAGATTCGTCCTCTCCAAGGGTCACACGGCTCCGGGTCTTTATTCCACGCTCGCAAACAGAGGCTACTTCCCCGTTGAAGACCTCAAGACTCTCCGTAAGCTCGGTTCTTATCTTCAGGGCCACCCCTGCATGACCGAGACTCCCGGCGTTGACATGAGCACAGGTTCATTGGGCCAGGGCGTTTCAACGGCAGTCGGCATGGCTCTCGCTGCAAAGCTCAGCGGCGCGTCTTACAGAGTATATGCTCTTACGGGTGACGGTGAGATCCAGGAAGGACAGATCTGGGAAGCTTTCATGTTCGCAGGCGCAAAGAAGATCGACAACCTCACGGTCGTCATCGACAACAACGGCCTCCAGATCGACGGTAAGATCGATGACGTTTGCTCGCCTTATCCGATCGACAAGAAGCTCGAAGCATTCAACTTTAACGTTATCTGCATCGACGGTCACGATTTCGACCAGATCAGGGACGCTTTCGCGAAGGCAAAAGAATGCAAGGGAATGCCTACGGCGATCATCATGAAGACCACAAAGGGCAAGGGCGTTTCCTACATGGAAAATCAGGCCGGATGGCACGGCAAGGCTCCGAACGACGAGGAGTACGAGCAGGCTATGAAAGAGCTTGATGAGCAGTTAGCAAAATACGAAGCAGAGGTATGATCATGGGAGATATAGTAAAAATCGCTACACGTGAGAGTTACGGTAATGCACTCGTAGAGCTCGGCAAGAAGAATCCCGACGTTGTCGTTCTTGATGCTGACCTCGCAGGAGCAACCAAGACCGGCACATTCAAGAAGGCATTCCCGGATCGTCATATCGACTGCGGAATCGCAGAAGCAAACATGACGGGCATCGCTGCAGGTCTTTCCACATGCGGAAAGATCCCGTTCGTTTCCTCTTTCGCAATGTTTGCTGCAGGCAGAAACTTTGAGCAGGTCAGAAACTCAATAGGTTATCCGCGCCTCAACGTTAAGATCGGCGCCACGCACGCAGGCATCACGGTAGGTGAGGACGGAGCTTCCCACCAGTGTTTGGAGGACGTTGCTCTTATGAGAACGATCCCCGGAATGACGGTCATCGTTCCTTCCGACGACATCGAGGCAAAGGCTGCAGTCATGGCAGCTGCCGAGACTGAGGGACCTTTCTACATGAGATTCGGAAGAGCGGCCGTACCGGTAATCAACGACAATCCCGACTACAAGTTTGAAGTCGGCAAGGCAGTCGTTCTCAAGGACGGAACGGACATCGTAATCTTCGCAAACGGCGTTTGCGTAGCTGAGGCTCTTGGCGCTTCCGAGAAGCTCGCAGCTGACGGAATCAGCGCGGCAGTCGTAAACGTTCACACCGTCAAGCCGATCGACAAGGATACGATCCTTGAGTTCGCTAAGAAGACCAACAGAGTATTCACGGTTGAAGAGCACTCTGTAATCGGCGGCCTCGGAAGTGCAGTTTGCGACGTGCTTTCCGAAGAGTATCCCGTTAAGGTTACCAAGATCGGCGTCTATGACAGATTCGGAAAGAGCGGCCCTGCAGGCGCGCTCATGAAGGAATTCCAGCTTGACGCAGAGGGAATCTACAACCAGATTAAAGCAAAGATCTGATTCAGTACTAGCAACTGATTGATCAAACAACCCCGAAGGCTTGCTTCGGGGTTGTTTTCGTTAACCTGTGATTTCTTCGTCGGAAGTTATTACCGCTCCGTGTTTCTCGAAGATCTTCTTTAGGAAGAAGGAGAACAGCAGCGCGATTATACCGAAACCCATGAATATAAGGATGCTGAAAGTGATGATCTGCTCGTAATACCATGCAAAGCAAACGCCTGCGGTAACGACGGCGAAAAGTATCGTGGTAGGGAGGTTGGTTATGGCCAAAAGCAGCGAATTCTTTATCGTCTGCTTTACGGTCTCGTCAAACCAGCCGATGAGCGGGAACGCATAGGATGCGGAAGAGAAGATCGCGAAAAGGAAGAAGAATGCCGGATACATGGACCAGGCGTATTTTGCAGGAAGCATCGTCCTGACGAGATAGACCTCAAAACCGAAGAATGCCGCGAGCAGGCAATATACGATCCAGAAACCGGTGGATCTTACGAAGTTCTCCTTGTAGCAGCTGAAGAAATCCCTGAATACCGAAGGGTTCTCTCCGGCGGCTACTTTAATAGTAATCTTATATAAAGAGGTAAGGGATGCGCCGATGGTTATGACCGGGATGCAGCCGATGATGAAGCAGATGTTCACCAGGATTAGGTTGCAGGCAGCGGTAAGTATCCTCATTGGAATGCTTCTCTTGTCGAAAAATGAACTCATCTGGCGCCTCCGCGGTTTTTGTGTCCGGCCGTCCGGTCGAATCAGTAAGAAATTATAACAAAGAAATACATATATATAAACAACCCGTCAGAGGAGGGGTGAAGGCCCGTGCCGAAATCCGCCGTGCGTTTGACATTTGAACCCCGCAGTAGTGATTTTTATGCAAACATTACTTGACGGACGGGTTTTGTTTGTATAAAATAACGATACGTGTGGGCAGGAATGTCCATAAGTAGAAAACGAAAACACACAAGGAGGAAATTTTATGAAAAAAGTTATTGCTGGCTTGCTTTCAGTAGCTATGATCGCAGCAATGGCAGGTTGTAACAAGACCCCCGCTCAGACTTCTGGTGGCGAAACAAAGCCCGCTGAGTCTAAGCCCGCTGAGACAACTGCAGCACAGGGTGGCGAGACAACCACAACAGAAACAACCGTTAAGGAGTCTTACGGTGAAGGTTCTATCCACATCAACATGTGGTCATTCACAAACGAAGTTCCGAACATGGCTAAGAAGTACATCTCTCTTAACCCTGATTTCGGCAAGAAGTACACAATCGACGTAACGATCATCGCTACAACGAACGGTACTTACCAGCCTGCACTCGACGCAGCTCTCAAGAATGGCGAAGTTGACATGTACGCAGCAGAGGCAGCTTTCATTCTTAAGTATGCTCAGGGTGACGCAGCTCAGTTCGCAGCAGCTTACAAGGATCTCGGAATTGACGTCGATAAGGCAGTCAAGGATGCTGAGATCGCTCAGTACACAGTAGACATCGGTACAAGACCTTCCGACAAGGCTCTCGTAGCTCTCGGATATCAGGCAACCGGTGGTGCTATGATCTACAGAGCTTCCATCGCTAAGGAAGTTTTCGGATCTGATGACGCTGCTACAGTTGAGAAGGAAGTTGGCGC
>JAFZVF010000102.1 GCA_017617935.1 Clostridiales bacterium
GCTGAGATCGCTCAGTACACAGTTGACATCGGTACAAGACCTTCCGACGGCGCTCTCGTAGCTCTCGGATATCAGGCAACCGGTGGTGCTATGATCTACAGAGCTTCCATCGCTAAGGAAGTTTTCGGATCTGATGACGCTGCTACAGTTGAGAAGGAAGTTGGCGCTGGTTCTGGTAGCTATGATGCTTTCTGGAAGGCTGCTGAGAAGCTCAAGGCTAAGGGCTATCCTATCGTTTCCGGTGACGGTGACGTTTGGCACATGGTTGAGAACTCTTCTTCTTCCGGTTGGATCGTAGACGGCAAGCTCAACATCGCTCCTGAGAGACAGGCATTCTTCGATATCTCTAAGCAGCTCCTCGACAAGGGTTGGAGCAACGAGACATCTGACTGGACACCTGCTTGGTACGCTGACATGAAGGGCGTTTCTCAGGAAGGTAAGGACAACAAGCCTGCATTCTGCTTCTTCGGACCTGCTTGGCTCATCAACTACGTTATGGTTGGTAACTCCGGCGGCGAGAAGGCTGGCGAAGGCACATTCGGTGACTGGCGTGTATGCAAGGCTCCTGCAGGATTCTTCTGGGGCGGCACATGGGTTCTCGCTTCTAAGACAGCTGCTGAGAACGCAGACAAGAAGGCTGGTGTTGCTGAGCTCATCAACTGGATCACACTCGACGCTTCTGACAAGGGTCTCCAGTATATGTGGGCTAACGGAACATTCAACGGCGAAGGCGGCACAAAGGACTGCGTCGCTTCCGGCAAGGTTATGGCTACTGCAGACGGTAAGCTCGACTTCCTCGGCGGCCAGAACATGTTCCCTGCTTTCATCGCTGCTAACGCTAACGCAACAGGTAAGAACATGACTCAGTACGACGAGACCATCAACTCACTCTTCCGTGAGCAGGTCAACCAGTACGCTCATGGTCAGAAGTCTGTTGACGACGCTGTTAAGACATTCAAGTCTAACGTCGCTGATAAGCTCGGTGTTGAGAGCTAATAGAAAATAAACTTCTATAGTTTAATTTCTGACTAATTCGACGGCAGGGTAAATCCAGGTTTGCCCTGCCGTTTTTAAAAAATTCAACAAGGAGGTAAGAAGATATGAGAAAAAACAAATTGGTCGATTACGGCAAGTTCGGCTATATTTTCTCAATACCTTTCATTCTGGCTTTCCTGGTATTTTCTCTTTACCCCATCCTTTATACGCTTCTCATCGGATTCACGGATCTTAAGGGTCTTATGACCACAGAGATTCATGTCCTTTGGAAGGAACCCTTTAAGAACTTTGCAACGGTTCTTAAATCTAATCTGTTCAGAAAGTCATTTTCCAATACGGTTATCATTTGGATCATGAACTTCATTCCCCAGATGGGACTTGCTCTTCTTCTTACCGCTTGGTTTACTGACAGAAGATCAAAAGTCAAGGGACAGGGTTTATTCAAGATACTCTTCTACATGCCTAACATCATCACTGCTGCGACAGTCGCTATTCTGTTCTCACAGATCTTCGGCTATCCTTCAGGACCTGTTAACGCAATCCTCATTAAGTGGGGCCTCTCCGCTAAGGGTATTGACTTCCGTCTTACACCTTGGAGACTTAAGGGAGTCGTCGCGTTCATTCAGTTCTGGCAGTGGTACGGCTACACAATGGTAATGCTCATTTCCGGTGTTATCGGAATCAATCCCGAGATCTTCGAAGCTGCTGATCTCGACGGCGCGAACAGAGTGCAGACATTCTTCCTCATCACGCTGCCTTGTATCAGAACGATCATGCTTTACGTCCTCGTTACATCACTTATCGGTGGTCTGAACATGTTCGATATTCCTTCGCTCTATGCTCAGGACAAAGGCGATAATGGTGGTTATACAGTTAACATGTATATCAAGGACCAGGCATTCGCAGGTGCTTACAGATACAATACTGCTGCAGCCGCGAGCGTTATCATGTTCATAGTCATCGTGTTGCTCTCACTCGTTCTCTTCTACATCATGAGAGATAAGGATGAGGCTAAGCTCAAGAAGCTTAAGAAGCAGCAGCTCAAGATGGCTAAGGCTAGAAAAGCATATTGAGGGGGGACGAGAAATGGCTAAAACACAATCACTTCATAAAGAGTCAATCGGCCTGAAAGTCGTCATCTACATCGTATGCGTAATTCTTGCGATCATGAGCCTTTTACCGTTCATTATCATGTTCTCGAACGCTACGAGAAGTACGTTTGAAATTCAGCAGAGCGCTATTTCACTGTACTCCGCGCATCCTATCCAGAACCTGATCAAGAACTGGAAAGTATTTAACGGAAAATCATTTGATCCTGCTACAGGTTTCGTAAACTCTCTCATCGTATCTACCGGTACAACGATCCTCGCAGTTTACTTCTCCTGCCTCACGGCATATGCTCTCTATGCATATGAGTGGAAGCTCAGAGATGCATTCTTCGGTTTGATCGTAGGTATCATGATGATTCCTGGAACCATCACAATGATCGGTTTCTATCAGGCAGCTTACAAGGTTGGTATGACCAATAAGCTCTCACTGCTTATCATCCCGGCTATCGCTTCGCCTAACATGGTATTCTTCATGAGACAGTATCTGCAGGCATCGCTTTCGATGGAGATCGTCGACTCAGCAAGAATCGACGGTGCAGGCGAGTTCATGACGTTCAACAGGATCGTTTTCCCGCTGATGAAGCCGGCTATCGCAACACAGTGTATCTTCACTTTCGTAGGTTCCTGGAACAACCTTTTCGTTCCTCAGATCCTTCTTACAAAGAAAGAGAAGTATACTCTCCCTATCGAAGTCAGCTTGCTCAACGGTGATATCTATCAGACTGAGTTCGGTTCGATCTACTTAGGACTTTCGTTGACGGTTCTCCCGCTCATCGTAATCTATGCACTCCTTTCAAGATATATCGTCGAGGGTGTCGCTCTCGGTGGTGTCAAGTCTTAATGAGTACGACTTAAGTCTTTCGGACAAACGACATGACTTTAAAAGGGCAGTGAAGAAATTCACTGCCCTTTAACTTTGCGAATTAATTTTGTTCTAGGATTATGACCTCTTGATGCGGCGGATCCTCTGACGGTACTGGGAAGGCGAGCACCCGTAATGCTTTTCGAAGTTGCGGCTCAATGAAGTAAGGTTGTTGAAGCCTGAAGAAAGAGCTATGTCGCTGATCGAAAGGTCCGTGTCGGAGAGTTTTTCTACAACGGATTTGAGTTTCAAAGTCGTCTGGTAATCGTAGAAGGTCATGCCGGTATATTCCTTGAAGATCCTTGCAAAATGGAACTTCGAATACCCGATGTAGTTGGCGGCCTCCTCCATGGTAACGCTCTCGGCATAATGGAGGGAGAGCCATTCGAGAAGGCTTCTGAGCTTGATGTAGATCTCGCGCTGCTTGTCGTTGTTGGGAACGGACATACTGTCAGAGCTCTCCCTTTTCTGAAGCATTGAAATGATGCCCAGCAAGTGCGAGAAGATGGGCGTTTCCTTTACCGATGAAGTATAGAAGAAGTAAAGGTTGCTTATCTCCATAAACCTCGCATAGACGCGGTTGTAAACCTCGGGGAAGGTTTCGGTGTTGACGATGAGAGGTTCTTTGATCAGTTCCTCAAATTCAGAATAGTCAAAGAAGTCCTTGAGGAAATCTATTTTGAAAAGGTAGATGAACCTTATGCCTTCACGCGTTCCAGATATCTTGTGGAGCATGTCGGGCGGGATGAAGAGGATCTCCTTTTCCTTGAGGACGATGGTCCTGTCCTCGAAGACGTATGTATAAGGACCTGAAAGCGGAATCGCGATCTCAAGGCACGAATGCCTGTGCGTCGGATAGTCCTCCGCTTTGTTGTTGTACCAGATCCTCATATTGGAATTCGGTACGAAATCGACCTCTTCAACGTAATTGCTGACGATCCTTCCGGTAAAGTTCCTTATAGGCTGTTGATAATTGCCGGGAACCGTATTGTCACTTAACTGCATGGATAGATCTGCTCCTTTATCCTGCATCTTATCAAAAAGACAGATTGCATTAGAATTACAACTTCAGCATATACTATAGCAAGATATGTAAAGAATGTGGGGAAGTATTATAATAAATTAGAAAAAAATATGGGCGAGGTGGAACAATGAACAGAGAAGTTGCAAGAAAAAGGGCAGAGGAACTCGTCAGTAAGATGACCCTGGAGGAAGCCGCATCACAGCTCAGATTTGATGCGCCTGCGATCGAAAGGCTTGGCATTCCCGAATATAACTGGTGGAACGAAGGCTTGCATGGCGTTGCCCGTGCCGGTACCGCTACGAGCTTTCCGCAGTCGATCGCTCTCGGAGCAACATTTGATGAAGAGCTGATGGGAAAGATAGGTGAGACCGTATCTACCGAAGGACGCGCAAAATACAATGAGATTTCCGCCATGGGAGACAGGGACATTTACAAGGGTCTTACCTTCTGGTCGCCAAACATCAACGTATTCAGAGACCCAAGGTGGGGCAGGGGCCAGGAGACTTACGGAGAAGACCCGTACCTCATTTCAAGGCTTGCAATACCGTTCATCAAGGGTCTTCAGGGAGATGGAGAATACATGAAGGCGGCGGCCTGCGCAAAGCATTTCGCAGTGCATTCAGGACCTGAAGCAAAAAGGCACGAATTTGACGTAGAGCCAACGCCCAAGGACCTCAGAGAAACTTATCTTCCTGCATTTGAGGCATGCATCAAGGAAGCCGGTGTTGAAGCCGTGATGGGCGCTTACAATAGGGTCAACGGCGAGCCCTGCTGCGGCCATTCATACATCCAGGACATTATCAGGGACGAGTGGGGATTTGAAGGACACGTCGTTTCAGACTGCTGGGCGATAAGGGATTTCCACGAGCATCACAAGGTCACTAAGACTCCCGAGGAAAGCGCCGCACTGGCTCTTAACAAAGGGTGCGACCTCAACTGCGGATGCACATACGTGCACCTCATGAAGGCATACAACAAGGGTCTTGTAACGGAAGAAGCCATCAGGAAGGCTGCGGTAAGATTGTTTACTACAAGATTCCTGCTCGGCATGTTCGACAAGACTGAATTTGATGGTCTCACATACCTCGACGTCGAGACGAAGGAGAGCATCGCGCTTGCCAAGCGGGCATCTGACGAGGCCGTCGTACTTCTCAAGAACAATGGCGTTCTTCCCGTCAACAAAGACAAGGTCAAGGTCATTTCAGTAATTGGCCCTAATGCGGATGCAAGACTGCCGCTGATGGGCAACTATTACGGCACTTCTTCGGAATACGTAACCGCTCTTGAAGGCATCAGAAATGCCGCAGGCGATGACGTAAGGATTCTCTATTCTGAAGGCTGTGACATTAGCCGCACCAAGCCGGATCCGCTGTCCCGTGACTACAACACCATAGCGGAAGCTGAGGCGGTAATGAAGAGGTCAGATCTCGTTATCCTCTGCATCGGTCTCAATGAGACGCTTGAAGGTGAAGAGGGAGACGAGGGCAATCACTATGCTTCCGGCGACAAGAACGACCTGTCGTTCCCAAAGCCGCAGAGAAAGCTCATCGATGCGGTGATAAAGAGCGGCAAGCCTTTTGTCACGGTCGTCATGACGGGCTCTGCAATGGATCTGACGCTCCTTTCCGAGAAGTCATCCGCGCTCCTTCAGGCGTGGTATCCGGGCGCAAGGGGCGGCCTCTCAATCGGCGACATCATCTTCGGAAAAGTTAATCCTTCCGGCAAGCTTCCCGTCACCATCTATAAGAGTGTGGAAGACCTGCCTGACTTTGAAGACTACTCGATGAAGAACAGGACTTACAAGTATGTGGAAAAGGCTCCGCTCTATCCGTTCGGTTTCGGTCTGACTTATGGAAAGGTTGCGGTTACCGGCGCATCAGTTTCAGATGCTTCTTCCACCGCGCGTGAGAACGGATTTGACGTCACCGTCAGCGTAAGGAACGAAGGCTCCATCAAGACCGGAGAGGTCGTTCAGATCTATGCTAAAGCGCTTGAAGACAAGAACGAAGTCAGGAACTACAAGCTTGTAGGATTTAAGCGCGTCTGCCTTGACGCGGGTGAGTCTGTCGAATTGAATATCGGCATCACAGCCGATGCGCTCAAGGTCGTTGCTGAGGATGGAACGCGCGTTACGCCTTCAGGAAAGATCGCCATTTATGCGGGTTTCGGCCAGCCGGATGAGAGGACCGCTGAACTATACGGAAGCAAGGCAGTCGAGCTGTTCATCTGAGTGGCTCAGAGGTTGTGACCAAAAGTATCACGATTTTACTCGTTTTTGGTACACGATTTGGCAAATTGGCGCTGATTTGCTAAATTGTGTACCTTTTTTGGCTGATTTCGGTACACTTTTACGTACACTCCACATTTGAGACATCAGAGTGTGCTGTTTCAGGTGTGCTTTATGAGATGTCACTCGCCGCCGTGGATGTATTCAAATGAGAGCTTGAGCTTTTCGTTGTGATCGACTGCCCAGTCGACGGCCCACTCGGACTCGAAAAGGACTACGGGTTCTTCATCGCGGTCAAGGACCAGAAGGGAAGTTGAGGTCAGCGTCATGGACTTAGGATCGAAATCTTCGCTCTCGGACTTGACCCAGCGCGCAAGGCGGTAGGGGAGGGCGGTCCTGACGATGTCAACGCCGTACTCTGACTTGAGTCTGTACTCCAGGACGTCGAACTGGAGGATACCGACAACGCCCATGACGTAGGTTTCCGTACCGATGTCAGGCTGCTTGAAGAGCTGAACTGCGCCTTCCTGTGAGAGCTGCTCGATTCCCTTTAAGAACTGCTTTCTCTTCATTGAATCCTTGGGCTCGACGCGCGCGAAATTCTCGGGCGAGAATACCGGGATCGGATCAAACTCAAACTTGCGGTTGGTGGAGATTATCGTGTCGCCGATGCGGAAGTTGCCCGGATCGAAGATACCGATGATGTCGCCTGCGAAAGCCTCCTCGGTGATAGCGCGGTCCTGTGCCATGAACTGCTGGGGCTGTGCAAGAGTGATCTTCTTGCCTGTCCTCATGAGGTTGACGGTCATGTTCTTCTCGTACTGGCCGG
The DNA here is from genome assembly GCA_017617935.1 of Clostridiales bacterium. GTDB lineage: Bacteria > Bacillota > Clostridia > Saccharofermentanales > Saccharofermentanaceae > Saccharofermentans. The sequence continues at coordinate 7,048 of JAFZVF010000102.1, forward strand.
AGCAGATGCGGATGAAGGCCATCCTGTCGCGGTGGGCGGGATCCATGTTTGCCTGGATCTTGAAGACGAAGCCTGAAAACATCGTGTCTTCAGGTTCGATTATGCCGTCCGTCGAGTGGTGGGTGGCAGGCTCCGGCGCCATCTTCAGGAAGTGCTTCAGGAAGGGCTCAACGCCGAAGTTGGTGATTGCGGATCCGAAGAATACGGGAGTCAGCTGTCCGTGAAGGACCTTGTCCATGTCAAGCTCGTCGCCTGCCATGTCGAGGAGCTCGATGTCGTTTCTGAGGGTCTCCAGATGGCCCGGCATGAGTATCTTTTCAAGGGCGGGATCGTCGATTCCCGAGACCTTCTCGGTAACCATTGAAGCGCCGTGGTCGTTGTTTTCCTTGTCGAAAACGAGGACGCTCTGGGAGGAACGCTCGTATACGCCCTCAAAGTCGCCGTCGGTGCCTATCGGCCAGTTGACGGGACAGGAACGGATGCCCAAAACCTTTTCGAGCTCGTCCATGAGGTCGAACGGGTTCTTTGCGGCACGGTCCATCTTGTTTATGAACGTGAATATCGGAATGCCTCTTCTGCGGCAGACCTGGAAAAGCTTGATTGTCTGGGCCTCGACGCCTTTTGCGCCGTCAAGGACCATGACCGCCGCGTCAGCGGCGCAGAGGGTACGGTAGGTGTCCTCGGAGAAGTCCTGGTGTCCGGGAGTATCGAGGATGTTGATGTGGCAGCCGTCGTATTCGAACTGCATGACTGATGAAGTTACGGAGATGCCACGCTTCTTTTCTATCTCCATCCAGTCTGAAGTGGCGTGGCGCGCGGCCTTTCTGGCCTTGACCGAGCCTGCCTGGTGGATGGCTCCGCCGTAAAGGAGGAGCTTTTCGGTGATCGTCGTCTTACCTGCGTCCGGGTGCGATATTATCGCGAACGTGCGGCGTCTTTTTATTTCTTCGATCGTAGAATAATTCATTTTGACCCTCATTAGTTATATAATGGTGCATGGACTTTGAAAAAGCCAAATAATTATATATAAGTTTGAGGGGGAATACAAATGAGAAGAGGCGGCGGAGTACTTATGCATATAAGTTCTCTCCCCGGACCGTTCGGTATCGGCGTGTTCGGAGAAGAGGCCGTGGAATTCGCAAAGAAACTGTCAGCGCAGGGGATGAAATACTGGCAGGTCCTTCCGTTTTCTTACCCGGGAATGGGTAATTCACCGTATCAGAGCTTTTCGGCATTTGCCGGCAACTGGCTGTTCATCGACCCCAGGCGTCTTGCTCAAAGGGGTCTTCTGACTCCCGCGGAGGTTCAGTCTGCGGAATATAACGAGAACAAGTGGCGCATCGATTACGATTACCTGAGGAGCAACCGTGACGAGCTGCTCAGAAAGGCGTTTGAACGCGCTGACAAGGCTCTTTTGAAGGAAGTCGACAAGTTCCTTTCAGAGAACAAGTGGGCAAACGACGTTGCGGCTTACCAGTCCATAAAGGACGACAATTTCGGCAGACCCTGGTGGGAATGGACCGACAGCAGGCTCAAGAACTACGATAAAAAGGCCGTTGAAGAGCTTAAGGGTAATCCTAATTTCCAGTACCACGCATTCGTCCAGTATCTGTTCCTTGACGAATGGACGAAGATAAAAAAAGAGATAAACGATCTGGGCATATCCATAATCGGCGACATGCCGTTCTACGTATCTGGCGATTCCGCTGACGTATGGGCTTCGAGAGAGTTCTTCAAGATGGCGAGCCCTGCCAAGACCAACAAGCTTCTCGCAGATTACGAGAAGGATTTCGCCAAATTCCAGGCGCTCAAGGCAAAGGCTGAAAAGGCCGGAGCAGAGAAGAAGGAGGGCGCTGAAGATGAGCTGACGGAACCCAGGAAACCGAAGCCGGAAGCTCTCGTTTTCGAGAGCGTGGCAGGCGTTCCGCCGGATTATTTCTGCGAGGACGGACAGCTCTGGGGCAACCCCATTTACGACTGGAAGAAGATGAAGGCCGACAACTATGCCTGGTGGATGGCCAGGATCGGCGAGAACTTCAAGCTTTACGACTATTTAAGGATCGACCATTTCAGGGCGTTCTCGTCCTATTGGGAGGTCGATGCCAATGCCGAGACCGCAAGGATAGGCAAGTGGAACAAGGGCCCCGCGCTCGAATTCTTTAATGAGTACGACAAGGTCTTTGGAGACAGGAGCAGGCTTATCGCAGAGGATCTGGGCGAGATCACTCCTGATCTCAAGGAGTTCATGGACGTGGTCGGCATCCCCGGAATGAGAGTCATGGAATTCACCTTCTATCCGGGAGACGACAGCTCGTTCATGCCGCACAACTTCAACAAGAACTGCGTTGCTTATACGGGAACGCACGACAACAACACGCTTCTCGGATGGCTTTGGGATTCGAGGGAGGACGTCAGGAACTTCTGCCTGAAGTACTGCGGATTCGAAGGCTCGAACTGGGGCGACGGCGGACCTCACAGCGGTTCGTGCAGGGCCATTATCAGGACTCTTTGGATGAGCCATGCGGACGTTGCGATAATCCCCATTCAGGACATGTTGGGCTATGGTGCGGACACGAGGATGAACATCCCGGGAACGCCTATGGGCAACTGGATCGTAAGGTTCTCAAAAGAGGATCTCGATTCGATAGACAACGAGTGGTACCGCACCCTCAATACGCTTTACTACAGGTAACCGCTGATGAAATACGTCCTTTGCATCGACCAGGGCACCACGTCCACAAAGGCTTTTCTGCTTGACGAGCAGGGACGTTTGAGCAGCGGCACGCACGTACCGTTCGAACAGCACTATCCCAATCCGGGATGGGTGGAGCACGATGCAGAGGAGATATATCTGTCGGTTCTCAAGGCTATCGCCATGCTTATCGCGGAGAACCCTGACGCAAAGGGAAACATTGTTGCGATAGGCCTTACGAACCAGCGTGAAACGACGATCGCTTTTGACCGAAGCGGCAAGCCTCTTGCAAACGCCATCGTATGGCAGTGCAGAAGGACTACCGACATCTGCAGAAGGCCTGAGATAAAGAGCCAGGAAAGAAGGATCAGCGAGATCACGGGTCTCAAGATCGACCCGTATTTTTCAGCTACGAAGATGCTCTGGCTGCTTGAAAACGTTCCTCTTCTGAAGGAGCGCGTTTCTGCAGGCGAAGCGTATTTCGGTACGATAGACGGATTCCTCGTATACAGGCTCACGGGCGGAAGGATGTTTGCTTCAGACTATTCGAACTGCTCGAGGACGATGCTGTTCGACATCGCAAAAAAAGATTACGACGAAGGCCTTTTGGAGCTTTTCAAGGTGCCGCGCGCCACACTCGCCGAGCCCCGCGAATCCTGCAGTGATTTCGGATCGGTTGAGCTTGATGGAGAGTATCTGAAGAAGGCGGATTTCGGCGAAAACGACATTGACAATCTTTTAAGCCTTAACGGCATTAAGATCACGGGCGTGATAGGCGACCAGCCTGCCGCGCTCCTCGGTCAGAACGCGATACACGAAGGCGAATCCAAGACCACTTACGGAACGGGAAGCTTCACTTTGATGAATCTCGGAACGAAGCCGGTATTCTCAAAGAACGGGCTTTTGACCTCGTGCGCATGGTCTTTCAAGGGCGAAACCTTTTACGCGCTCGAAGGAAGCATCTTCCAGGCGGGTTCGGTCATCAGCTGGCTCAAGGACGAGCTGAAACTCATCGCTTCTCCCGCGGAGTGCGACAAGTACTGCGAGTCCATAAAGGACACCGGCGGAGTTTATCTCGTGCCTGCTTTTACGGGCCTTGGAGCTCCTTACTGGAGGCCTGACGCGAGAGGCGTCATGACGGGTCTTACAAGAGGCACGGGCCGCGCTGAGCTGATCAGGGCGGGCGTTGAGTCGATCGCGTATCAGGTTACTGAGCTGGTCAACCTCATGACTGACGATACGGGTATCAAGGCAAAGCAGATGAAGGTCGACGGCGGCGTTTGCGCAAGCTCGTTCCTTATGCAACTTCAGGCGGATCTCCTGGGAGTTAAGATCACCCGCGCTTCGAGCGACGAGATGACCGCGATGGGAGCGGGACTTGCAGCCGGCGTGACTTGTGGTATGTTTGACAGTATTGAAAATACCGGAAGGTTCTATATTCCCGGCAGGGAATACGATCCGGACATGCCGGCATTCGAGGTATCGAGAATCATGGAGGGTTACAGGGCTGCCGCGCGGGCCGCGCTTTCGGTTTCCGGTGGCTGAATTAAGGAACGGCAAATAATGGTACAGGTCTATTACGTATTCTTTAAGATCTTTGTCTGCTTCATCCTGGGTTTTGTCCTGAACAAGACCAGGGTGCTCGACATGCGCGGAGAAAAGGTTATGACCGAGATCTTACTCAAGGCCGTTCTGCCGTTTATGATAATCTCATCGAGCCAGACCAATTTCTCTTTTGAGGAACTCAGGGGAATGGCCGCGATGTTTGCCTTTGGCGCGGCATACTATTCGCTCGCGCTTGTGCTCTCAAGGCTTGCGTACAAGGAGACGAAGGCGACTGACGACGAGCAGCGCGTCATGACGACTTGTACCGTCTTCGCGAACACGGGCTTCGTCGGATTCCCGCTGATGCGTGCGCTTTATGGCGACAGGGGACTTTTGCTCGCCGCCGTTTTCAATCTCGTTTATAATGCATTCTTCTATACTTATGGTGCGCACATCATCTCGAAAAAGCCGCACTTCAAGATTTCGGAGCTGTTTACCAGTACGGTTTCTTCAGCGTCAATCGCCGCCATTGTCCTGTTCATTCTCCCTTGGAGGATGCCGGGATTCGTCAACAACGCAATTTCAATGGTCGGCGACATGTCTGTTCCGATGTCGATGATGATCATGGGCTCGCAGCTCGCAGCGGTCGATCCGAGAAGGATCTTCCTTGATTGGAAGCCTTACGTAGTGTCTTTAGTCAGACTCATGCTGATCCCCGCGGTTGCGCTCCTTGCGGTGTGGGGCTTGGGTCACGCGTTTTCGATAAAGCCCGACACGATGAAGGTAATGGTCCTCATGTGCGCGCTTCCGTGCGGCTCCATGAACGTGCTCTATGCCGAGCAGTACAACACCGCACCCGAACTTTCCACGAGGATAGTCACGATGTCAACGGTCCTTATGCTTGTAACGCTTTTATTCTGGAATTGGATAGTCAGGACCATATTCTGAGGATGATCAATGTCTGAACCGATGTCAAACAATTACGAAAGAATAGAAAACACTGAGCTTGTCGAGCTTCTGGGAAAGATCCGCGAGGACAACGGCGAGGAGAACATGATCGCCCTCCTCAAGGTCGCCGCGGCTTCGAAATTCATCGTTCCGGTCGATGGCGATGAGGGCAGCTACAGCTTTCACGCGGTCAGCGACAAGAACGGCCTCAAGTACATGGTCGTTTATTCAGACACCGACAGCTTCGAGGTCGCCTTTCAGGACAAATACAAGAAGCAGAAGGGCGTTACGGCAGGCTTTGGAGACCTCGTCGAGGTCGTCATGACCGAGAAGATGGGCCTTTCGGGATTCGTCATCAATCCCGGCGTTGAGGAAGTCCTTTTCGGAAAGGACATGGTCAAGCTCATAGCACAGCAGATGGGCATCGGAGGCGACGGAACGGTCAAGGTCGGAGAGCCCGACAAATACCCTCCGGAGCTTCATGAGGCGCTTACCGGCTATCTCAAGATAGAGCCTTCCGTCAGCCGCATCTGGGTCAGGCTGATGCGCGAGAACGGAACCGACAGGATCAGCTGGCTCGTAATCGCTGAAACGGATCTTGAAGGCGAACAGCTCAAATACGTGCTTGATAATCTCAGGAAATACAGCCTGCCATATTTGGACAACATGGACGCCTACTGCGCATCTTCAAAAGAGGAGTTCGCGGCAAAGGTCATAGACGGCGTAAAGCCTTTCTGCGGAGGGGACTGACGCCTTGGACAGGAATAAGACTTCGTTAGTGGTTATCGTTCTCCTTGCGGGATTTTTCTTCATCGCGGTCGCGATGGTCTTTAACACGTCCGCCAGAAGAAACGCCGCATTGAACAAAAAGTCCGCCGTCGAGGAAAAGATTGCCTCGCTAAACGCAATGGATCTTACGATCTACTGGATAGGCGACGTCCCTCAGGAACTGGAATCTCTCAAGGCGCACATGCAGGTCCTAAAGCCCGAAGAGGTCACCCCGGAGAACATGCCGATCAAGTACACCACCTTCCGCATAAAAACATGGAACCGCAGGGAAGATGAAGAACCGGGTGAGGAACGCGACGATTCGGACGCAACGGTGATCGAACCGCGCAAATACAGCGATTACATGATTATAGTTTTAAATACCGGTGAAGGCTTTTCCGACGGCGCGAAGGAAGTGCTCAGGAACTGCATTGTGGAAAACGGCGTTCCGGTATTGTGCCTGGGAGGAAAGGCCTGCGACCTGGTAGGGACGATCCTGATCCACGGAGCCGGCTATTCTTCCGTATATTCAATGCTCTACAAGCTGAACGAAGGCTATCAGGAGCCTTTCCTTGACGCAAAGGCTGTAGCGGCCGGCGGCATGGACTTTGCGGAAGAGCTTTGCGGAAAGCTATGCACTTATTTCAAGACCGCGGAGATGAACAAATACATCGAAGCTTCGGAACGCTGGTCCGCCGCGATCTCTTCCGTGGATGAGGCGGCAACCGCCGTGACGACCACGACCGAGACGGCTTCCGAACCGTCCGTTTCCGAGACTCCAGAGACCACGGAAAGCCACCGCATCGCGATGGAATCCAAGTAAACAGCGCTTGTTTCAGGGCTTTTTCCGAGGTTTGACACCAAATTGTAATAATTATAATATAGTAAGGTGTTCTCGAGGGAGGTGGTCACCATTCGCGCTTTGGAAGAAAGGATACTTAAAGAGGGTCTGGTACTTCCCGGAGAAGTGCTCAAAGTCGGGAGCTTCCTCAATCAGCAGATAGACACTAAGCTTCTTATGGACATGGGCAAGGAGACTGCCCGTCTTTTCGAAGGCGCGGGCGTTACGAAGGTCCTTACACTTGAGGCTTCCGGGATCGCGCTCGCCGTCGCTGCAGGCATGGCCATGGGCGTTCCGGCCGTTTTCGCCAAGAAGCACGCGTCGATCAACATGAGCGACAAGGTCTATACTTCAAGCGTTTATTCCTACACTCATCAGAAGACTTATGAGATCGTGGTCTCTGCGGATTACGTTACCGCGGACGATACGGTCCTGATCGTAGACGATTTCCTCGCAAAGGGAAGCGCGCTGACAGGCCTGATAGACATCGTGAACAAGGCCGGAGCAAAGCTCGCAGGCTGTGCGATCGCGATAGAGAAGGGATTCCAGGGCGGAGGAGACAAGCTCAGAGAGCAGGGCATAAGGGTCGAATCCCTTGCGATCATCGACTCGATGAGCGACGATTCCCTGACCTTCAGGGAACAGTGAGGGCACGCCCAATTAAACCGTATGCAATAAACTTTGCATAAAAAGAAAACAAATGGAGGCATTTTATGAAGAAACTGGTTTCACTGGTTCTGACAGCGGTATTCGCCGTGACTTCCTGCTTATCTCTTGCAGGATGCCAGTCACAGCCCGCAGCAACGTCAGGCACTACAACCAAGGCAGAAGAGACCACGGCGGGTTCCAAGGGTTCAGATGAGGCTAAGCCCGCGGAAGGTAGTTTCAAGGTAGGTGCGATCTACATCAACAGCCAGAACGACACTTCCGGCTACACCTTTGCCCATCACAAGGGCATCACCGAAGGCATGAAGCAGGTAGGCCTTGATCCTTCAAAGGATCTCTATATCGTAGACAACGTACCTGAGGACGATGAGAAGGTTAAGCAGGCAATCGACCAGCTTGCCGGCGACGGATGCAACATCATCTTCGGCATCAGCTTCGGCTACATCAACGCAATGAACGAGAAGGCTACTGAATATCCTGACATCATCTTCTCTCACGCTACAGGCTACATGTCTAACGAGAAGAACTTCAACAACTATTTCGGCAGGATCTATCAGGCGCGTTACCTCGCAGGAATCGCAGCAGGATACAAGTCCCTTGCAATCAAGAACGACAACATCGGTTACGTTTCCGCTTGGGGCACTGAATATGCTGAGACCTGCTCAGGCATCAACGGCTTCGCCCTCGGTGCAAGATCGGTCAACCCCAACGCAAAGGTCTACGTTTACGAGATCTCCACATGGGGCGATCAGGAGAAGGAGAGACAGGCTGCTCAGGTTCTTATCGACACTTACAAGTGCGGCGTCATCGGACAGCACTGTGACTCCGCTCAGCCTCAGATCGTTGCAAACGAGAAGGGCGTATTCGGATGCGGATACAACTCCGACATGACCGCTGAAGCTCCCAAGGCTCACCTTTGCGCAGCCATCTGGAACTGGAGCGCTTACTATTCAACCGCTATGAAGGCTGCCATGACTGACAAGGCTTCCTTCATGCAGACCGTAGGCAACTACTATCAGGGACTCAATGCAGGCCTCGTAGACGTTTCTCCTCTTTCTGAGAACTGCGAACCCGAGACTGCTGACGCGATCAAGCTCGCTAAGGATCTCATGATCGCAGGCAAGTGGGACGTATTCTCCGGCGTTAAGCTTTCATTCTCCGGCAAGGCTGGTGCCGTAACCGTTGAGCAGAAGAACGACGCACTCAAGGACAACCAGGGCGCTGAGAAGGTTGCCGCAGGCGGAGCATCCGTCGGTGATGACGTAATCCAGGGCTCAATGAACTACTATGTTGAAGGCGTAACCCAGGTCAACTGATTAACGCCGGATAACGCTGCAGGAGAGGTTTTATGGAATATGCCATCGAACTAAAGGGAATATCGAAACAGTTCGGAACGCTGTTCGCTAACAAGAATGTCAATCTGCAGCTCAAAAAAGGCGAGATCCTTGCCCTCTTAGGAGAGAACGGATCAGGCAAAACGACTCTTATGAACATGCTGTCGGGCATTTACATGCCCGACAGCGGTTCTATTTTTATCAACGGAAAAAAGGTTTCCATCAGCTCGCCTGAGGATTCGGCGAAGCTTGGAATAGGGATGGTGCACCAGCACTTCAAGCTCATCGAGCGTTTTTCCGCGCTCGACAACATCAGGATCGGATTAAGGGATGAAAAGGGATTCCTTCTCAAGAAGGATACGAAAAACCAAGTTGTAAAGATGGCCGAGAAATTCGGCTTTGAGATAGATCCGGACAAACTTGTCTCGAACATGTCGGTTTCGGAAAAGCAGACGCTCGAGATATTGAAGGTCCTGTGCTACGGCGCAAAGATAATAATCCTGGACGAGCCGACGGCGGTCCTTACCGTCCAGGAGATCGACAAGCTCTTCGCAGTCCTCCGCAAGATGAAGGAGGAAGGGCATTCGATAATAATCATCACGCACAAGCTGAACGAGGTCATGGCGATCTCGGACAGGGTCACGGTGCTCAGGCACGGTGAATACATCGACACGGTTTATACGGACCAGACCGATGAAAAGCAGCTTACAGAGCTCATGGTCGGACGAAAGGTCAACCTTTTCATCGAGCGTCCTCCGATTGAAAAGACCAAGCCGCTCCTTGAGATCCGCGGTCTTACCGTCAAGAATGACGAAGGCGCGATAGCCGTAGACCACCTTGATTTCTACATCAGAGGCGGTGAGATCTTGGGCGTTGCGGGAATAGCGGGTTCAGGCCAGAAGGAGCTCTGCGAAGCAATCGCGGGACTCAGGCCTATAATCGAAGGAAAGATGATCCACAAGGGTGAGAACATCGTTGGTCTTTCTCCGCGCAAGATCCTTGAAAAGGGCATTTCAATGAGCTTCATTCCGGAGGACAGATTGGGAATGGGCCTTGCTCCTTCGCTGTCCATCACGGACAACATGATACTCAAGAATTACAACGAACCAAAAGGTCCGTTCATTGACCGCAAATATGCAAGGGAAGAGGCAAAGAAGGTCATCGAAAGGCTCAAGGTCGTTGCCCCTTCGACTGAGATCGCGGTAAGAAAGCTTTCAGGCGGAAACGTCCAGAAGGTCCTTCTTGGCCGTGAGATCAAGTCAGGTCCTAACGTCCTCATTACCGCATATCCGGTCAGAGGATTGGACATCAACTCGTCCTACATGATCTACAACATCCTGAACGACGAGAAGAAGAAGGACGTCGGCATACTTTTCATAGGCGAGGACATCGACGTCATGATGGCCCTTTGCGACAAGATAATGGTCATATGCCACGGCAAGCTTCAGGGCGTCGTTAACAGCAATCACACCACCAAGGAGGAGATCGGCCTCATGATGACCGGCGCGCTCAACCTGGTCGACAAGGGCGGCAAGACTGCGGGCATCGCAAGGGATTCCGGATTTGCCGAAGACGAAGAAAAGAATGAAACGGAGGAAACAGGTCTATGAAGAAATACCATCTTGTAAGACGCCCCCGTCAGTCATTGGGAAGGCTCCTGATCTATTACCTCATCGGCATAACCATATCTCTCGGCATAGGCGCGATACTGCTTGCCTCTTTGGGCATCAATCCATTCGAATATTACGGAAGGATGCTCACGATCGGCATGATCGGCAACAAGTACGCATATAAGAACATTGAGGGCTTTCTCAAGATCCTCGTGCCGCTCCTCATCACTTCGCTGGCTTTGGGACTTTCATTCAAGATGAGATTCTGGAACATCGGAGGCGAGGGCGAATTCCTCATCGGAGCGATCAGCGCGGCCATCGTCGCATTCAACGTCACGGGGCTTCCGAGACCTCTTACGATCATATTGATGTGCGTTGCCGCGATGCTTTCGAGCGGACTTTTGGGACTTGCCGTAGCCTTCTTCAAGGTCAAGTTCAACACCAACGAGACGCTCGTTACGCTCATGATCAACTACATAATGCTCTACGTCATCACCTATCTCGGAAAGACCAAGGAAGACTGGAACTTCTTCCTTGATCCGAAGTCAGCGAGGCCTATCTTCGGCAAGTTCCCCGAAACGGGAATAATGACCGGCATCAAGATCGGAAACTTCAATCTGCTGTGGTCGGTGATAATCGCGATCGCACTCATCGCATTGATCTACGTATACCTGAAATACACCAAGCACGGTTATGAGATCGCCGTCGTCGGCGACAGCAACGCCACGGCAAAGTACGCCGGAATGAAGGTCGGAAAGATCATTATGCGCACGATGTTCATTTCGTCCGCAATGATCGGTCTTGCCGCTGGCCTCACGGCATCGTCTTCGGGTACGATCTCTGAAACGATAACGAACAACGTCGGATGGACCGGCATCGTGGTCGCGTGGCTTTCAAAGCTTAACACTCCCGCGATCGCAGTTACCTCAGTACTCATCGCGATACTTCAGTTCGGCTGCAAGACCGCCGCGACGAAGTATCCTTCGATCGACAGCAATTTCGCGGACCTCCTGCAGGGCATAATCTTGTTCTCGGTACTTACCGCGGACTTCTGCGCGACTTTCACCATAAAGAAGAAGGAGGACGCGAAAAATGATTGAGGTAATTACGCTCTTCCTGTTCAGCATAATCGTTTACAACATCCCGCTCCTGTACGGCACGACGGGAGAGATCATGATCGAGAAGTCAGGTTCGCTCAACCTCGGAGTTGAGGGAACGATGGCGATCGGCGCGGTCGCGGGCTACCTCATCGGAATGCGCACGGGAAGCCTTCTTGTCGCGTGCCTTGTAAGCTTTGTCGCATCAGGTCTTGTAGGCTTGCTGTTCTCGTTCCTGACGGTCACTCTCCAGGCAAACCAGAACGTAACGGGACTTACGATAACGACTTTCGGAGTTGCGTTTTACTACTTCATCGGAAACGCCGTTTCAAACAGCGAATCAAAGTGGCCCGCTCTCGGAGGAAGCAGACTCGACAAGCAGTTTGCACCGATCGAGATCCCGCTTCTTTCCAAGATCCCGGTAATCGGCAAAGTGCTGTTCTCGCACAGCATACTCATTTATCTCGGATTCATCATCGCGATATTGATGTGGCTTTACTTTGGCAAGACCGTTCCGGGCTTGAAGCTCCGCGCGATAGGCGAAAACCCTGCGGCGGCGGACTCTTTGGGCGTCAACGTCACGCTCTACAAGTACGTTCACATCATAATCGGCTCGGGCATTATGGGCATCGGAGGCCTTTACATGGCGCTCAACATGGGAGGAACGTTCGAGGGCTCAAACTGCTGGATCAACGGCTACGGATGGATCTCGATAGCGCTCGTAATCTTCGCGAACTGGAGTCCGGCGAAGGCCATCATCGGCACGCTGGTATTCGGCTTCTTCAATACGCTCAGAGTCCAGAACGCGCCTCTCGCGACGGCTTTCCCGAATACCCTCGGATGGCTTACGAAGATCCCCGCGCAGTTCTTCTCCGCGCTGCCCTTCATAATCACGCTCATCGTGCTCATAATCAGCTCGGTCAGCAAGAACAGCAACAGCAACGAGCCGTCCGCGATCGGCAGGAACTATTACAGGGAAGACAGATAAAGAGTACAATTCCGTATAAAAGGAGTGTTGTCAGATGAAACTTACAGGAGCCCAGATAGTTATCGAGACCTTGCTTGAACAGGGTGTTGATACTGTGTTCGGTTTTCCGGGAGCAACGGTCATCGACATCTATGACAAGCTTTTCGACTGCAAGGACAAGATAAGGCACGTTCTCGCCGCACACGAGCAGGGCGCCGCACACGCCGCTGACGGCTATGCCAGGGCTTCTGGCAAACCGGGCGTCGTCATTGCAACTTCAGGTCCCGGCGCGACAAATCTCGTAACGGGCATCGCTACCGCATTCCTTGATTCCGTTCCCATGATCGCCATCACGGGAAACGTCTCCAATTCCATGATCGGACGAGACGCCTTCCAGGAGATCGACATTACGGGCGTAACGCTCCCCATCACAAAGCACAACTTCTTCGTAAGGGATATAAAGGTCCTCGCCGACACGATCCGCGAGGCTTTTAAGATCGCGACTTCAGGCAGGCCCGGCCCCGTTCTTATCGACATCCCGAATGACATACAGACCGATACCTGCGAGTTCAAGCCCGCAAGAAAGATAGTTCCCGCAAAGCCCTCAAAGGCTGACGATTCTATGGTCGCCAAGGCGGCCGAGATGATAGCTGAATGCAAGAGGCCTTACATCTATTTCGGAGGCGGCGCGGTAAGGGCAGGCGCGGGCAAGGAGATCCTCGCCCTCGCGGAAAAGATCGACGCGTTCGTCGGATGCTCCATGATGGGTCTTTCCGAGATCCCTTCTTCCAATCCGAGGTTTCTCGGAATGCAGGGCATGCATGGGCATTTCGCTTCTTCAGTCGCGCTTGCAAAGAGCGACCTGATGATAGCGGTCGGCGTAAGGTTCTCTGACCGCGCCACGGGCAAGACGGACAGGTACGCGCTCAATTCCAAGAAGATACACGTCGACGCGGATTTTGCCGAGATCGGAAAGAACGTCTCCGTCAATCTTGGCGTCTGCTGTGACGTGAAGGACTTCCTCGCAAGGCTTATAGACGCCGTTTCGGAAAAGAAGCTTCCTGATTGGGAAGAGAAGATAAAGTCATTGAGGGAGCGTGAATCCGACGCTTATGACGATGACACCTTCGTGCCCAGGGAAGTGATCCTTGAGATAGCTTCCAAAGCCTCGGCGGACACCAGGATCGCGACCGACGTCGGCCAGCATCAGATGTGGACGGCACAGTTCTACAATTTCAGGAAAAAGCACACGTGGCTCAGTTCGGGCGGCTTGGGAACCATGGGATTCGGTCTTGGCGCCGCGATCGGTTCGACCTTTGCAACGGGCAAGAGGGCGGTCCTCATCACGGGTGACGGCAGCTTCGGCATGAGCCTTAACGAGCTCGCGACCGCAGTTACCTACAAAGTTCCCGTAACCATCGTTGTGTTCAACAATAGAACGCTCGGAATGGTCAGACAGTGGCAGACTCTCTTCTACGACAAGCGGTATTCCGGCACGGACATTGATAGGAGCACTGATTTCGTGAAGCTCGCGGAAGCCTTTGGCGCAAAGGGCTTCAGGGCGGATGACGTAGACGGCTTCAGGAAGGCTTTTGACGAAGCTTACGCATATGAAGGACCTTCCGTCATCGACGTTAAGATAGATCCTGATGCGATGGTTTTGCCGATGCTCAGGCCCGGCGGAACTTTCGAAAACCTTGTCACATGGAAGGAGGCCGAGAATGAAGAAGGATAAGATAATCATCGCCATCTACGTCGACAACCAGTACGGCGTCCTCTCGCGCGTTACGGCCATGTTCACGAGAAGGGGATTCAACATCGATTCGCTTACCGTTGGCGAGACGGAATCTCCCGCGTATTCCCGTATCACCATCACGCTGTCAGCGGCGAAGACCGACAAGGATCAGGTCGTCTCGCAGCTTAGAAAGCTCTATAACGTTAAGAAGGTCGTCGTCCTTTCGAACGAGGACTGTATGAAGCGCGAGCTCATGCTGATCAAGGTCAGGAACAGCGACGAGGTCAGGGACCGCATCATCGAGACGGCGAACATATTCAGGGCGAAGATAATCGACCTTGGCGAAGAGGCGATCAGCATTGAGGTCACCGGAGATTCGCAGAAGATCGACGGATTCATCCAGAACGTCAAGACTTTCGGCATCATTGAAATGTGCCGTACCGGCATCGTTGCGCTCGACCGCGGAAGCACGACGATCTGGTCGGATCACGATGACGACTGACGGAATTTGAACCGGTCTTTTTGTAACTCCAATGTCAGAAATCGTTCATAATTTGATAACACATTCTGACATCGCCTGTGGTAGACTAAAGCCATCAGAAAAAAGAACCAAATACAAAGCATAGGTTCAAGGAGGTGAGACCAATGGGACAAGATAATACATCAAGCAGACAGTTGGTCTCGCTTGGTTCAGAGCTTCTCCTGTAAGGTTTTCTACTTAAATTGAGTTTATTACTCAGCACGGAACCGACAGACCAACTTAATTCTTGAACTACAACTTAACAAACAATCAATCCCCCGTGAGCTGCGTTACGGGGGTTTTGTTTTGAAGCTGAAAGCACTATAATCAGAACATAAACAACAGGAGGTTGGCATCATGGTAGATCTTCCCAACATCGACATCAACAAGGTTAAGGAAACGGCAAGCGGTGCTCTTGACGCAGTCGCAAAGAACGAACAGGCAAATGACGTCTATGAAAAGGCGGCAGGCGCAGTAGAGAAGAAGACCGGCGTTGACGTTCCGTCAGCAGGCGATCTTTCAAAGATGCTCGGCAAATAATCCAAGAAACCGCTGTGACTGAAAAGCAGGGTGATTCGGCTTTTGATCTGATCGGCCGGTACAGGCTCCAGATCATGGGTTTTGCTGCGCTGTGGCTTTTCCTTTATCACACGCAGGATTCCTGTCTGTTGTTCCCTAGGACGCCCGTCATAGGAGACGTAGAGTCGCTTATTGCCTGTAACGGTTATGCCGGGGCGGACGTATTTTTCTTCCTTTCCGGAATCGGCATGGTCTATTCGATCTCAAAACACACAGTGCCGCAGTTTTATCTGAGACGCTTTTTACGGATTTGGCCTCCGTTCTTTATCTCCGGCACCATAACTGCGATCATATTCAAATGGTCAATCCCCGATTATCTTCTTACGATAACCGGGGTCTCTTTTTATTCAAAATCGCTATTCTCACTTATTTGGTTTGTCCCCGCCATCGGTACGCTTTATCTGATCTTCCCGCTATATGATCTGATGATGAGGAGGATTAGGCACAAGATCGTTCCGACCTTGATCATTTTCGCCGTTTGGGGCGTTCTTTCGTTCATGTGGAAGAGTGACGCTCCCAGAGGGGACCTGTCCATCTTCACCAACCGCATACCGGTATTCTTTCTTGGAGTCTATTGCGGATACCTGAGCAGGGAAAAGAAGGTCAGGTTCAATTCGATGGCCCGCATTGCGCTTTTTGCCGCCTGGGCCTTCGGAATAATCCTGATGACTTTTTCCGAATACTGCGAGGGAATGGACTTTTCGCACTACATGATCAAGTATATAGGCGCGATGATGGTATCCTCTACAATGTGTTATTTCCTTGCACTGATCTTCGACAAGCTCAAAAAAGCCGAGATCGTCGGAAAGGCCTTTGGGCTGGTAGGAGTGATGTCTCTTGAAATGTACTGCTCGTTTGAGCTCGTGATGAACCTGATGAGGCCTAAGCTTTTCGGCGTCATGGAGAATCACCTTTACACGCTCCTGCTGTTCGTCGTCGTCCTTGCTTACTCAATAGTCCTATATCAGTTCACAAGGCTTATCCGTAAAAAAATAATGTATAATTAATAAAGTGCTATCGACCGGGAGGGAATCACTTTATGAAACTGTCCGATCTGCTTGAGTATGACGACATAATCGTCCAGTGCCACGACAATCCTGATGCTGACGCGATCGCATCCGGTTTTGGCGTTTACAGCTATTTCAAGGCCAAGGGAAAGAACGTCAGGCTCATATATTCCGGAAACTTCATAATAACGAAGACGAACCTCAAGTTCATGGTCGACGTGCTCCAGATCCCGATCGAATACGTTCCCAATCTGGAAACGAAGCCAGGGCTTCTCATTACCTGTGACTGCATTTACGGTGAGGGCAACGTCCGCAAGTTTGAAGCGGACGTCATCGCTTCGATAGACCACCACTTCCTGGGTGAAAACAAACCGCCCATGTATAACGACATCCGTCAGGGCGTAGGAAGCTGTTCGACCATTGTTTGGGATCTGCTTAGAAAAGAAGAGTTCCCGATGAACAGGAATCTTTCCACGGCGCTTTACTACGGCCTTTACACCGATACCAACACTCTCGTCGAGATCTACCATCCGCTTGACCGCGACATGCTTGACGACATCTACTACGACAAGTCTCTGATCAAGCATTTCTGCAACATGAACATGACGCTTCAGGAAGTCAAGATCGCGGGAATGGCGCTTCTCGGATACGAGTATCACGAGATCCACAATTACGCGCTTTTGGAGACGATGCCGTGCGACCCCAACATACTCGGACTCATAAGCGACTTCTTCCTTGCCGTTGACACCGTCGACGTCTGCGTCGTCTTCTCAGAGCTCGACGTAGGGATCAAGTTCTCTGTCCGCAGCTGCACCAACGAGGTAAGAGCGGACGAGCTTGCCGATTACCTCGTGCGTGGGATCGGTTCAGGCGGCGGACGTTCGGACAAGGCGGGCGGCCTCATCCAAAAGGACCTTTTGGCAGAGCTCAGGCCGGATTACATGCCGTCTGACGACATCCACAAGCACGCCATCGTCACCACGGTCCTTCGTGACAGGCTTCACGATTACTATCAGGACTGCAAGATCATATATGCGGGCAAGGACAAGGTGGACTTGTCTCAGATGAAGCGCTACAAAAAGCTTCCGATCAAACAGGGATACGCGATCCCTTCCGAATTCATGCCCGTAGGAACCCCGATTCTCGTGCGTTCGCTTGAAGGTGACGCAAACCTCAACGTCGAGGCGGACACCGTCATCATGATCGGCGTCAGGGGCGAGGTGTACGCTTCCAACAAGGAAGTCTTTGAGAGGAATTACCAGAAGGTCGACGACGAATACAACATGAAGCTCGATTATTTCCCGACGATCAAGAACACCAAGTCCGGAGAGATAATACAGCTCAGAGGCGTTGCCAAGACCTGCATGTCGGAGGGCGGCAACACGATCCTTGCCATGCCTATCGAAAACACTACCAAGGTTTTCACCAAGTGGAACGAAGGGGAATATCTGAAGGGCGAGCCCGGTGATTATCTCGCGGCAAAGGAGACCGATCCCGACGACGTCTACATCATCAATAAAGACATTTTCACGCAGACTTATGCGCAGATCGACATCTGACGAAAAGGAAGAACAAAGATGGATTACAAGTACGATGCCTTCATATCATACAGACATGCCGAGAAGGATACGCTGATCGCTTCGGAGATCCAGAAGAGCCTTGAGCGGTTCAAGATCCCGAAGGCGCTTCAAAAGAAGACGGGCAAACAGAGGTTTAACCGCGTTTTCAGGGACGTCGAAGAGCTCCCCATTTCCAGCAATCTTACCGAAGACCTTACGGAGGCGTTAAAGGCTTCTGAGTTCCTTATCGTCATCTGTTCTTACAGAACGTCAGAATCCGATTGGGTCAAGCGCGAAATAGACACCTTTCTTGAACTTCACGACTACAACAAGCAGCTCGTGCTTACGGTACTTGTAGAAGGCGAGCCCGACGAAGTTATCCCTGAGGTTCTCAGGCATGACAACATCACGCATTATCTTGCGGACGGCACTTTCTACTGTAAGGACGAAGTCGTCGAGCCTTTGGCTGCTGACTACAGGATGCCCCTTCCCAAGGCCAGAAAGATAGAGCTTCCGAGACTTGCGGCTTCCATGCTTGGCTGCAATTACGATGAGATAATCAGACGAAGAAAGGCGTATAAGAGAACGAGGCTCCTGATCGAGACCGCGCTCGTTGCCGTGGCGGCCATCGCTCTCATGATCTATGTGGGCTGGACCTTTATGAAGATCCAGGACGCGTTGGACAAAGCCCAGATGAACCAGGCGAGATATCTTTCTTCCGAATCGCTAAAGCTGCTCGAGGAAGGTGACCGCGTAGGAGCGATACAGCTTGCGCTTGCGGCTTTTGAAGACGGAAATGGAAACGCGAGGCCCGTCACCAGCGACGCGCAATTTGCCCTGGCTTCCGCTCTTGGCGCATATTCGACCAGTGGAAATTCATATTCCGTTCCCGTATGGAGATATGAGACGAATACCTCTATCAAGAAATTCGCATGCACGGATTCAGGCGATTACGTCATGATCCTGGACAAAGACGGGATTATGCACGTCTGGGACAAGAAGGACAACAAAGAGACGGTAATCAAAGATGATGACTTTGCTTTTTTGGATTTCATATTGGACAAGGACGGCAACTTTATCGTCTTCAACAGAAGTTACCTTGCTTCATATGATTCCGCGACCAAGGCTCAAAAATGGAAGTATCAGTACAGCGGGAGCGTTCCTTTAACAAGCACGAGCAAATTGTTTTATTACGAGAAAAGCGGCTATGTTGTTGTAAACATCAACACGTCCCTGTTGGTCGTAAGTGCTTCGGACGGAAAGCTGGTTAAGGAGATAGAAACTTACCAGAAAGCTCCGTTTACCGAAAAGACCGATAAAAATGACGCGTATTTTTCCATTAACAGCTACCTGATAAATGATGATTTTTCAAAAGTGGCGGTTGTCGGAAAGTATGTTGGAAAATCAGGCAGTTACATTTTTGTCCTGGACGTTGAAAAAGACAAATGGACTTGCGTCAGTGAAGGACTGGAAAATTTCCTGAATGCTGCTTTTGACAGTGACGGAAGCATTACGGTTTTGAGGCGTGCGGAACAGGAAGCCAATATTCCGGCAAACTACTTGTATGAAACCTCGGTCGTTTTGGAACAGATAAACTCATATGGAAGATCGGTATGGAAAGCTGAACTTCCCATAAGAACGCGTATTTCGCACACCAACATCTTCATTGCCGACTATACGACCGCTGACGGGAAAAAGACTGCGGCGCTTTATACCGTGTTTGCAAACAGGGCTGTCATCGTTGAAAAGAGCACCGGCAAAGTAATCAACAGCTTCGATCTCCAAGATGGCATATCCTGGTCCAACCTTGGAACTAAAAACCTGGAGATCATTATCCGTAACGGAAAAGTGCTTTGGATCCCGCGTAACGGCAGCACAAAATTGATCATGACGCAAAAGTACTTCATGGATGGAACGCTTGACGTATATCTGTTTGGCGACAACAAGTCATTCCTTGTTGAGGATTCATCGCAAAGGGTGATCACCGAATACAGCGGGAACTTCACTGACAGCAAGTTCATTGCTTTTGAGAACAGTGACAAGGTCGGGATCGTTGACACTGCAATCAAGTGTGGTGATTATCTGCTCACCTACAGCCTAAAAGACAAAACGTTGTCAGGAACGGATCTGAAGACCCGTAAGACGCTTTGGACATCTAAAGAGCCGGACTTCAAATTCCAATTTTTCAACAACGGGAATTCGCCTGACAATCTCTTTGTATTTGCTCTTAAGAAAACGAAGAAAAGCGACACCGAAACCACAGTCTCGCTTATCAAGATCAATTGCGCCAACGGCCAGATGGTTGACGCGAACAGTGATTTTACGCTCACGAACCCGGATTTCCTCAGGGCCGTTAACGGCAGGATTTGGTCGAAGATTGACGATGCGAAGGCAAAAACAGTCACCATCTATTGCTATGACATGATGGACGATACGGTCAGGAAGACCGTTGTCGACGTAAATGAACTCGGCAGTGCTGTAGACATGACCAGAATGGGTCCTTCTCCTGATGGAAAAAAGGCCTTGGTCTACATGGACGCAAGCGATAATAGTCAGGACAAGGTTTACCGGTTGACGGTCGATTGTACAAGCGGAAAATATACAAAGGCCGAATGCGGCAAGTGCTTTTACACGATATGGAATGACAATGGAACTCTTTTTGCCGAGTACTATAATGACGGCAGCATAAAGGTATTCTCTGCCAACGGTGAAGAAAAGTTTACTAAGGAAAACGATCAACGCGCACCTTGGGACATGAGATTCCACGAAGACCAGCTTTACGTTGTTTACGGCAATGGTGATCTGGTCTCGTTTAACGTGCGCGGTGACCAGGTGATGAACATCAACCTGAATCACGGCGATCTGTCGAACAACGATTTCGTCGATTTTAATTTCGTTAACGGATATCTTTTCCTGACTGCGGGTTCATATACGGACATTATCAAGATCCGTGACAAAAAGTCCATAAGCTCATTCGAAGGCTTCTTGTGCGTCTATGGCGCTGAACCTAAGGATTCAACTCTCACGAATGCTATCGTGGTATGCCAGACTTTTGACAAGACCGACGGCGTGGCGATTGGATTCTTCCATTACAAGACGCCCTCAAGGCTTGTCGAGCAGGCAAAGGATTACCTGAACAAGAATGGCGCGAAGCTGACTGACGACTTCAAACAGAAATACGGATTGCAGTGACGTCTGATTGATATGAAGCCCGGCAAGAAGTTCATCAAGATCCTTGTTATTGCGTTCATCTCGGTATTGTTGATCGAGGTGTTCATATTCAACTTCAGGTTTTGGGAATCGCTTACCTTCAAAAGGATCGAAAACTATCAGGTTTCCTATGATGACCAAAAGGTGCTGATCAAGGATATCAAAGCCGCAGTAAAAAACGTCTATTTCAAGAAGACTGATTTTGCCGATGAAGTCCCGCTGACGCTTTCCATCACTTATACGGATGAAGCGAACACCAAGCTTGCCGTGTCGGACACCGAAGTCTTCAATGCGGTCGGCGAGAGCAATTACATCCGCATCTATCCTGACGGCAAGGTGTCCGAGATGACCATCACGCTTGTAGGCGAGTCCAAGAAAAGCAACGTCTTCAAGGCCAATCCTGAAACGGTAGTTCTGGCGTTCAATGCAGTCAGGCCCTTCCATTTCAGAGCCATAAGATTTGCCTTGTTGCTTCTGGTGGTCATGCTGCTCATATTGTTCTCGCCCAAGTCGCCGATCTATCAGGTCAAACTTTTTGACGAGAAATTCAATTTGAGCAATGGAAAGCGATTCGCCGTTTATTATTTCCTCATTCTGTTCGTTCTTTTGTGGGGCTTTGTATCGCTTAAGTTCCAAGGCTATCCGGCGCTTGTCTACTATGACATGGAGTATGTTGAAGCTATCTTTTCCTATCAGGCAGACGCGCTCTTAGAAGGCCACGTTTATCTTAACCAAACCCCGCCGTCCTACATGTCGCAAATGGAAAACCCATACGATTATGCCAAGCGCGTTGAGCTGATGCAAAAGACCGGCGAGGTGTTCAATCTTGATTTCGCATATTACAACGGAAGATATTACAGCTATTACGGCATAGTCCCGACATTGCTGTTCTACCTGCCTTTCGTTGCAATAACCCATAATCCCCCGAACAATTCGTTCGCGATAATACTGTTTGGAATACTGTATCTGACGGCCTGCTTTAGACTGGTCAGGTGCTTGTGCCGAAGGCTGAACAAGGATGTTTCAATAGGCATGTATTTCGTTTTGTGCACGGCGTTGATATTCGGTTCCGGAGTGTTTTATTGTGCGCATACTCCAAAGCTCTATTCGGTCCCTTTCATAAGCGCGTTGGCATTTGTTGTATCGGGACTGGTATGTTGGTTCAGGTCGACCGAATCTCCTGATGAAGAAGAGGTCCTGAAAAAGAGATGGCTTATCGCAGGCAGCATCTGCATGGGTCTTGCCATCGGCTGCAGGCCGACGTTCGGTCTGTTCGTCCTGTTTGCGTTCCCGATATTCGCAGCAGAGATCAAAAAGAAAAAGTTCTTCTCGGTCAAGGGCCTCGGAAACACGCTCTGCGTCATCCTGCCGGTTTTCATCATCGGCTACGGGCTGTTGTACTTCAATTACCTGAGGTTTGAAAATCCTTTCGATTTTGGATACAAATACAACCTCAGCACGACGAACCTCGAACACAGGTACAACGATGGCAGAAGGATGCTTCTGGGCACTTTCGAGTATCTGTTCCAGCCGCTTAACTTAAACGGAACCTTCCCTTACGTCAGGGCGGTCTATGACTACTACAACTTAAAGACCGACTATCTCGGATACATGTTCTTCGATCCCCAGTATTGCGGGTTCCTGGTCCTTTCGCCGCTGGCTCTTTTCCTGCTCTTGATAAGAAGGCAGAGGGCTTCTCTGAAAAAGGATTGCTTCTATCAGTTTTCGATAACGTCCTTGCTGTTTGGCCTCGCCCTCATGATCCTCAACATTGAGAAAACGGGCATCTCGATGCGCTATCAGTTGGACTTTTCGCTCTTCCTGATGATCCCCGCGATAATGGTCATCCTCTCGCTTGAAAACGAACTGGCGGGAAGAAGCAGGAAGCTTCAAAAGCTGTTCGGCGAGATCGTTCTGTGTACGGTGATCTACATGATCGCGATTAACTTTTTCCTGATGCTTCCTTCGGACAAGCTCAGCCCGATGGACGTTCTTTCACCGAAGCTTTTCTATTCGCTTAAGTACCTGTTGTTTGTTCCAAGATGAAAAATGGGGGCGACGCCCCCATTTCTTTTCCGTTTCTGATTGTTTTTTTACTGCTGCTGCGCTGCCTGTGCCGCCTTGTACTTTTCCTCGTCAGCCTTCTTGATCGCCTTACGCATTATCTTGCCGCTGGGAGTCTTGGGGAGCTCTTCGACGAACTCTATGACCCTGGGGTATTTGTAAGGCGCCGTAGCGTGCTTGACGTGGTTCTGGAGTTCCTTGACGAGCTCAGGCGTTCCCTTGCCCTGATACTGCTTTGTGAGGACGATGGTGGCCTTTACAGCCTGTCCCCTCATCGGATCGGGTACGGAAGTGACTGCGCACTCAAGGACCGCGGGATGCGTCATGAGGGCGCTCTCAACCTCGAAAGGTCCGATACGGTAACCGGAGCACTTGATGACGTCGTCGTTTCTTCCGACGAACCAGATGTAGCCGTCCGGATCTCTCCATGCGGTGTCGCCCGTGTTGTAGTCTGCGCCCGGCCACTGGTCTGCCATAGCCTCGGGGTTTTGGTAGTATTCCTTGAAAAGTCCGGTCGGGTGGGAAGACGCGTTCTTGATGATGACGTTTCCTACGATACCGTCCTCAACGGGATTTCCGTCGTCATCAAGGAGCTGGATGTCGTAAAGGGGAGTGGGCTTGCCCGTTGAACCGGGCTTAACGTCGACCCAGGGGAAGTTTGCGAAAAGAACGCTTCCTTCGGTCTGGCCGAAACCTTCTCTGATCTCAAGGCCCGTAGCATCCTTCCACTTGTAGAAGACTTCAGGGTTCAAAGGCTCACCAGCCATCGAGCAGTGCTTGATGGAGGAGAAGTCGTACTTCGTAAGGTCTTCCTGGATCAGGTAACGGTAGATCGTTGAGGGTCCGCAGAAGGAGTTGAGCTTGAGCTTTTCAATGATCTCGAGCATCTTCTGTGCGCTGAACTTGCCCTGAGTATCAAAGGTGACGTTGACTGCGCCAGCGATCCACTGACCGTAGATCTTGCCCCAGGCGAACTTGGCCCAGCCTGAGTCAGCCTGCGTAAGGTGCCTGCAGCCGTCGTAGACCTGCTGCCAGTACTTTGCCGTTACGATGTGGCCGAGAGGGAGAAGATAGTCGTGAAGGATCATCTTGGGCTCGCCGGTCGTGCCGGAAGAGAAGTATATGATCATCTGATCTTCGTTATGTGTTGCCTCGTCGCCCGTGGGTCTCTCGAAAACGGGAGAAGCCGCGTCGATGTCGTCGGTAAGTGAACGCCATCCTTCGGGTGCCTTGCCGATAACGCTGCAGATCTCAACGGTCTTGCAGTCGGGACGGGCGCTGTTGACGTTGTCGATTATCCACTGGTCGTCTGCGCAGACGATCATCTTGACGTTTGCGGCGTTGCAGCGGTAAACGATGTCGTGGTATTCGAGCTGGAAGGTAGCGGGGATAACGACCGCACCGAGCTTGTGGAGGCCGACCATCGTGAACCATACTTCAGGGCGCTGACGAAGGATCATGAGGACCCTGTCGCCCTTCTTGATTCCGAGGTTCTTGAACATGTTCGCAACGCGGTTGCTCTTTTCCTTGATGTCGGTGAAGGTGAAGTGCTTTTCATTGCCGTTGTCGTCGCACCAGATGAGCGCCTCGCGCTCAGGCTCCGTGTCGGCATAGACGTCGACGACGTCGAATCCGAAGTTAAAGTCCTTGGGGACCTTCAGCTTGAAGTTCTGTTTGAAGTCTTCGTAGCTGTCGAAGTCAACTCTCTCGACAAATCTTTCCAGTAAGCTCATATTTCTTTATCTCTCCTTGAGTAATTAACCGTTGATTATCGTCAGGAACTTTGCGTTGTCCGTGACAGCCCTTTGGCCGTGAGGCTTTTCGGGGTTAAAGTAGATGGAATCGCCTGCATTGAGCGTAAACTCGCGGTCGCCTACGACTACCTTGATGGTGCCCTCGATGACATAGTTGAATTCCTGGCCGCCGTGCTTAACGAGTTCTGCAGTCTCGGACTTTGAGAGGGTAACGATCATGGGATCCATCTGTCTGTGCTTGTAGTTGAATGCCAAAGCGCTGAACGAATAGCCGGGATAACGCTCAACCTTGACGCCGTTGCCGCCTCTTACGACGGTGTAATCGTCCATTCTAGGGACGTCGCCGGTCATGAGGACCGTCGGGTCGACCCTGAACATCTCAGCGACTTTGTAAAGAAGGCTGATGGGGATCTCCTTTGCGCCGGTCTCGTATGCAAGGTATTCGTCCTTGCTGACGCCTATTTCGCGTGCGACGTCATCCGCGTCGAGATCTAATATGTCACGAAGTTCCCTGATCCTGTCGGAGATCTGCTTGATGTATTCGTTCATGTCGGGCCTCCATATATAGTCTTTATATATTTTTATATTATAAGCGGCAGATATTATACAACATATTGAGCCGTTTTGCTAAACAAAGTGAAAAAGCCTGAAAATGCCGCTTTTAGAAGAGGTTTACGAACTTTTCGGCCAGTTTTTTGAGATTCGGCTCGACAAAACGGTAGGAAAGAAGGCCAATGCCGAAGATTACAAGGCAGGTCAGGTATTCGAGCCACCAGTTTTCGAAATTGAGGCCGAGGTTCCAGCTCTTGTTTGCGCACCTGAGCAGAAGCAGACAGATCACGTGCAGCACGTAAGTGTCAAAAGACGCGCCGCCAAGGGTGCTCCAGACTTTTCCGGAGAAGATCTTCTTAGCGGCATCTGACGCGCAAAGGATCATGATCGCGGGGAAGAAGAGTAACGAGAGCGCGTATCTTTCGAGAAGGTACCTTTCGTCGCTGAGCGCGACCAGATAAAGTGCGGCTCCGGCAATTACGGCGAGGGCAACGAAAATGTAGTGGAAACCTTTGAACTTGTGCCTTTTAAGGAATGCCGCGAGAAGCAGGCCTATGGTCACGTCGATGTAAGCACGCCTTGCGTCCTGCTGGAAAAAAGGCAGGTCAAACTCAAAAAGATCGCCCAAAACGGAGAGGATGATCAGACCGGCGAGCGGAAAGACGTAATTGAGCTTTATATTGCGGCTCAGGCTTACCAGGAGATACAAGACGACGAAAGCTATAAGGAGTGCGCTAATGTACCACATCGGAGGGTTCAGGTTTGAGCCTTCAAGATTGGCCCAGCCGACCTGCATTCCGAGAAAGGTCAGAATAAGCTCGGTTCCGGTCGATTTGGCGACGTAATACCCGCCCATGACGTTGTAGTAAAGGTAATTGTTCACCAGGAAATAGATGATACCGGCAAGCGACACGAGGGGCAGGAGCCTTGTGCACTTGTGAAGGTAGTAATCCTTGAACTTCAGACTGCCGTCCTTTATTTTTTCTACCGAGCCGAACAAAAAGAATCCCGAGATAAGGAAGAAGAGGTCCACGAGAAATCCCCAGTAAAAGTGGCCGCTGTAGAAGTTCACGCCATTGTCGATGAAAACGTTGTTGACCTGCTGATAGTGATGCAGAACCAATATGACTGACGCTGCAAACTTAAGAAAATCAAATGCACCGTTCCGGCTTGAAAGCGCCGTGGCCTTTTCGTCAGCTTTCATGGTTCCCCTTCTCGAATAAAGTGATAGGTCGGCATCTGCGACCTTTGAGACATTTTAACACGATTTCCAAACATCTTTTGTCCGATGTCCGTCTTGAATTGTTTATTGCCATTCTTGTATAGTAAATCTTGTTAAAGAAATTTTGATATCAGGGGGTTATCTATGAAGCGTTTAAAGATCACGTCGGTAATGTTGTCTGCCATAATGTGCGTGTCGATGCTGGCGACGCCTGTCGGCGTAATGGCGGATGAAACGCCTTCTGAAACGCCCGCCGTTTCAGAAACACAGACTGAAGCTGCGGAAGAAAAGGAGCCGGAAGAGACGGAAAAGCAGGCTTCGGTGAAATCTGAAGAAAAAGAACCTGAGGCCTCCGAAAAAACAGAGGAGCCTGAAGCTGAAGAAAAGCAGGAGCCTGCCGAGACCGAGAAGCAGGAATCGGAACCTGCCGAAGAAGAAAAAACTGAGGAAGGCGAAGAGCAGGTACCTCAAGAATCGGTTAAGAATAAAGCTGCCAATGGGATAATCCATTCCGGCATCACCTATGGCGACAACGGTGATTACGTCAAGTATGAAATCGACGACAAAGGAAAACTGACCATAAAGGGAGTTGGCCAGATACCCGTTCATATTTTTGGTAAAGACGAGTTTGAAAAAGAGACTATTGAAAAGGTCAAATCAATTGTAATCGACGATAAAAGAATAACCTCGATCGCTGACAATTGCTTTGTCTATTTTACAAATCTGAAGAGCATCAAGATTCCCGGCCATATTGTAAAAATAGGCTCGTATGCATTTAGATACTGTGAGAATCTGGAAACCGTTGAGATTGCAAACGGCGTAACCGCGATCGGAAGTGACGCATTTGAGAGCTGCACAAATCTGAAGAGCATTTCCATCCCTGACAGCGTAACGACTATTGGCGACTACGCTTTCTACGAATGCCAAAGCCTTGCGAGCGTAAAGCTGCCCAAAAACATTAAACTGATCGATGAAGGATTGTTCTGCGGTTGCAAGAGTTTGACAAAGATCAGCATTCCCAATGGCGTTACCATGATCGGCGACAATGCTTTTGGCGGTTGCTCCAGTCTTACCAGTGTCGTTATTCCTGAAACCGTTACATTGATAGGTTATGTTGCATTTGTAGATTGCGCCAGCCTTAAGGAAGTTTACATTCCCGACGGCGTAAACACCATTGGAAAAAGCGCTTTCACTAATTGCACGTCTCTCGAAAGCATAACGCTTCCTACCGGTCTTACAAGTATTCCGGATTATTTATTCTCTGGTTGTACCAGCCTGATAAAAGTCGATATTCCGAAAAACGTAACAAAGGTAGAAGGTGGCGCATTTAACAAGTGTACTTCACTTACTGAAGTGAATTATGGCGGAGAGTTTGGCAAATTGACCATCAGCAACAACAATAACGGAGACCTGTTTAAAGTTGCCATCAATTATGAAACAAAGAGCACCAACAGCCTGACCGCTTCCGGAAAGACAGCCACGGTAAAATACAAGAAGCTTAAGAAAAAGAAGCAGAATGTCAGCCGCGCAAGCGTCATTACGGTAAGCAATCCCAAGGGCGCGGTGACTTACAAGCTGGCAAGTGTTTCCAAGAAAAAGTTCAAGAAGTATTTTAAGATCTCATCTTCAGGTGTGGTCTCCATAAAGAAGAAGCTTAAGAAGGGAACCTACACGATCAAGTGCACCGTTACGGCTGCCGGAAACGACGACTATAAGCCCGTGACCAAGACGGTGACGTTTAAGATCAAGGTGAAGTAAATCTTAACCGCGTTCCGGTTCAAACTTTCATACGTTATTGCTGCGTTCTTATGGCTGCATCAATACCGCAAGTCTGATATATTGGAAATTGGTGAATAACGTATGGATACTGCAAATCTTGTAAAACAACTTAAGGATCTGTCTGATGGCTTTGGATTTTGCATCTCTGAAGATGCGATCTCTAAAGCCATCGGTTTTTCAAGATTCAAGGCCTATTCAAAGGGCGAAGTAATAGCCAGAACGGGCGACAAGGCAAACACGGCCGGACTTGTGATAAGCGGCGTGATAAGAAGCTACTACGTCGATACGGAAGGCAATGACGTAACGCAGTATTTTGCGGCCGAGGCCAATTGGTGCATCGATTCCGGAATGATCGGTTTTGACGAGATGCAGACCGACTGGGAAGCGCTTGAGGATGCCACGGTCATGCTGTTCGACGTCGATGACATGAAGAAATTGATCTATAGTGACGAAAATCTGAAGAACGTATGGATATCCGTTTTGGAAAGCGGAATGCGGTACAAGGTTTACCGTGAGAACGGCTTCCTGGTCGAAAGCGCCACGGAGAGGTACGTTGACTTCAGAAATAGATATCCCATGTTGTCAAAGCGCGTTCCACAACGGTATATAGCCACCTATCTTGGAATAACGCCTGAATCGCTCAGCAGGATAAGGTCGTCACTTAAAGAAAATGAAAACTGACAAGGCAAAGGACGAAAACATGAGCGACAACCAAGTTAAAAAGCGTTTCGACAAACCCGCAATGGTATTCCTGATCATTCCACTGATCTTTTTCTCACTTAGCGTGCTTTTCTTTATTGTCGGATGCTGCCTCGAACAGCCGACCTCGCGGGGCACCATTTATTCATTGATAATGCTCGGTTCGTTTGCCTTGCTGGGGCTTGATCTGTTCCCGGGCGGAATCTTTGCGGCAATTGGACTGTTCAGGGCGGCCCGTGCGAAGATGACCGGTTTCTTTGTGCTTGGCCTCATCGAGGTGACGGTTGCGGTCATATTGCTGTTTTTGGTTGCTTATGCTGTTTTAGTGGCAGGTCCGGGCGTGTAGGCTTTGAATAATTAAACCCCGCATTTGAATGCGGGGCGGGGGATGGGGATTATATGGAAAGGAATGTATTTATCTTACTGTCGTTCCCTGAAAGTTGACTCTGAACAATTCAAGGGCGGCGTGCCTCTTGAGCCTGTTCAAAAGATGCTTGTTGATAACTCTGACCTTTCTGTCTGTTTTAGCTGTGTATGTCTTCATGTCGTTTTCTCCTTTTCTGATTGCTTTCCCGTGTTGATGGCTATATTGTTGCAGTCGGGGAGGTCAAAACCAATCACCAATGTTGGCGCAAAGTGATGCTTATCCGACGTTTGCAGTCCCTGGTGTTGATTAAAACGTAATTGGTATAATGAAGGCGTTGGACGAGAATTAAAAGTTATGCTTGCTTTGAATTAGGGGAATCTTATGGCTGGCCATTATTACTATGAAGTTGACTATACCTGCAAGTGCGAAGTTTGCGGAAACCAATTCAGCGGCATCATGAAAAGAGGCCCTCTTGAATATCCGGGCGGAGTGATCCCCACTGGCATGGGTGCGTCCATTAACGCCGCTGACATGAAACTTTCCAAAAACTTGATCGAGAGTGCCGTGGACGGCACCGGAAATCAGCCGTATTTGGCTTCAAATGCTGACAAGTGTCCCAATTGCGGAGCAAGACAGTCCTGGTATCGTCCTTTGAACGAACCCAAAGACCCCACCGGAGCCGGGGGTTATGTCAAAGGCGCGTTGATCGGCGGATTGATAGGGTTTGGAATTGGTCTGATATTTGTCTACAAATTCCCCGCCGTAACTGCTGTTTGTGCCGCTATAGGCATAGGTTTGGGAATCCTTATCGTTAACCGTTCAAGAGCAAAACACGGTGAAGAGGATAAGAAGAAGTACGAGATTGCGAAAAAGGAATACGACGATTATATGGAGAGCCTTGAAAAGAGGGAATCCCGCAATAAGCCTGAGATTCAATGGGAGACTGCAAGAAGGGTTCCTTGTGAATTCTAATGGATTTGCTGACGGCGATCTGAACATTCTCTTTGAGAAGCATTAAGCTCTATTCTTTTTTCAGCTTGCTGAGCTTCTTGGTGGTATATTCCTCTATCTGCTTTCGTAAGCGCCCCAGCTGCTTCTTGTGAACGCAGAGCTTTTCCGTGCAATTGGCGCATTCCAGATACCTGTTCGTGTTCTCGGAGAAACGCTCGGGATACTTAAAGAAGGTGAGCTCCCATCTGACGAGCAGCGCTACGGCAAGGAACAAAAGGCTCCAAGTCAATATGCCTCTGATAAAGAACAGAGGGGTAAACATCATGGCGTAATCCCAGTTGTATATCCTGCAGGAACCGCAGCATTTGTTTTTAAGAAGCCAGGACTGGAACGGGCAGAAGAAGAGAATGCATATCATGTCGCATACGGAGTACGCTAAGCACAACAGGAACATAATGCCCTTGTCAAAGACGTCGAGCATGTAAAGCGCGCCGAATACGGCATTGAAGACCACCCATATCAGTGCGACGAGGATCGTGGCATTGTTGTCGGCGATCTTTATTTCCGTTCTTCCCGACTTTACGTAGTTCCTCTTAAACTGCTTCTGGCATCCCGGACTCTCGTATTTCGAAGGAAAGAACCTGAAGATCATCTCCACGGCGAAGACGATCCAAATAATCAGGGAAACGGCGGTCTGCCTGCCGATGCCCGGTTCGGGAAATTCTTGGACGCCGGCGCGGTATAGAACGTATTCGATCAAGAGCAGGATGAACAGGACGGACCTGTAAACAAGTCTGAAATAGTGTATCGTGCTTACGATCGAGATCTTTTGGCGCTTTTTCTTTCCATCCATACATGAGATTATATCACCACTTTTAAAGGCTCAGGAAAGCCGTGACGATACCCGGAAAACGACAAAAGAAAGATCGACCGCCAATTGGTATAATGTAGGAGTCAGATGGTGGGCTTTTAGCTTTGTGGGTGAATGTCATGAACGAAAACTACATTGATCAGTTCGGCGGAAAAAACAATTATTCGAGTTCAGGGCATACAAGGCTCTGCTTCGTTCCTCCCACCATGGGAATATTTTGCATCCTAATTTATGTCGTCTATTTTTTCAGCGCGCTTAACGGCAGAAGTGCGGCCATGGCCCTTATCGTCTTTGTGCCGATCTTGTCGATAATCGGGATGATCTTTTCATTTGTCACAAGAAATGACAGAAGTGAATTCGAAACGCTATGGCTTTTCGGAACCATCAGTTGCGTGTTGAGTTTTGTTTTGTCTGTTTTCTTGTATTTCGGCTCATGGGTGGCTTTGGCACAGTCCTGATTGGAAAAGGTGAGTTAAGATGAACAAGCAAAGTGGGAAGCTGAACGGTTTGTGTTTGTCGGGATTTCTTCTTTCCATCTTAGCGCCATTAGTGTGTTTGGCTTCATCCGTCTTAACTTACAAGCAATTATGGTATCGCCTTGGGATCCTGATATCATCCAAAACGTCGTTGATCATGATTTTCTGTATGCTTGCCCTTGCGATAGCAATGGCTGTTTTGGGGTTTGTTTTGTCGATCAAGGGGATCGCCTCATGCAGGAAAAGCGGTGAGAAAGGAAGCGGTCTCGGTGCTGCCGGAATAGTGTTCGCCGGAATGTTTTTGACTATACTATCGATGATCCTGCTTTTCTCGAGTGTTTTTCGTGAATCTCCTCCAACAAGCACCACGCCGGCGGTCAAAGAGCTTGTGAGAAAGGCGGATTTGGACAATTGAGGTTTTCAATTTACAAGTTTAAAGAGGTACAAATATGAGCAATGAAAGACAGTATTACGAAGACATAGGCTATAAGCCCTTCTTATTCTATGTGGTCTTCGGCGTGTCAGGCGACGAGTTGGAAGTGTCGAAAACCAAGCACAACGTAGACGGCATGCCGGAGGGACTGGAGATCATTTCACTGGCCAGGCCTGAACATTCGGAATCCATTGACGGACTTATTGGCGGCGGGATAGGAGAACTGCTAAGAAAAGCTGATAGCGCCCTGTACGATTCCTGCAAGGCTGCTGAGAAAGTAGTCATCATCAGAGGCGAGATCGCCAACGACAGTACGCTCGATTACATGAGAAACCTTATCGGCATCTGTGAGGCTTTCATCGACAAGGGCGCAAAAGGAATCTTGGACCTCCAGACGTTCACCCTGTATTCACCCAAGGAATGGACTGACCGCTTTTTCGGCAAGGACGTAAACGCGCAGAATCACGTGCTTATCATGTTCTCCAAAGAAGATGACGGATACTGGATCCACACCAGGGGAATGGCGGAATTTGGAAGGCCTGATTACGGTATAAGCAAAGTCCCTGAAGGCAAACTTGAAGACTATAAGCAGGTAATTGACCAGATGGTCTTTTATGGCGGACAGGGCATCATCTTCAAGGGGAAGGCAAAGCTTCATACCTTTAACGGCAAGGCCTTTGAAGTCGTAACTGAATTCGTCAATGATTTCGAGAATGACGACTACAACAATGCATATTACAACGTGACGGTATTACGAGAGACATGAACATTAGCAAAAAGGTTCCGATAATAGTAAGCATGGTTTTGCACTTCTGATTAAGCGTTTTGTCCAGAATGGGAAGAGGAGTATAATGACGCTCAAGGAATAAAAAGGATAGGAAGATTGTTATGCTGAAGAAAACCACCGGGATAATCCTGATCTTGCTTACGCTTTGTCTTTTTACGGGCTGTCTGTTTTCCTTGCCGACGGATCATCTTGGCAAGATCAAAGGCGACGTTACGTGTGATTTCCGCGCGGGAAGGAATGCGACGCACATGAATGAGACGGTCAAGACTGATGCCGTATTCGATAAGGACAGATTCGTAGAGCTCTACAATGAGGATGCCAAGTACGATCCCGCGTTTTACAAGCATCATCTTAACAGGCTCGATCTTCGGATCAACGTTGAGGAAGAGCGTGAGGAATTTGAGGAGATTGCCGCTTCCGAGGTGAATTTCAGAGCTGCTTTCGATGGCAAGAACAGGCACGTCTCGTTATTCCGCTACGATTCAAAACTGTACTTTTTTGTTTTGTCCATGGGCGGAGCCAGCCAACCAGATGAGCAAGGCTACTACTATAAAGAAGTCCCGAAGAAAATGGCTGACTACTGGAATCCAATCTACGATAAGGTAATCGCCGACAAAGAAGCTGACCGCAAGTTGACGTACGGAAGCTTTAACGTTGAAGAGGCCAAAAGCCATGACGGGAAATTCACTGCCAAGGTTCTGATCGGATCAGGGATGGTCACGGTTCAGATAATCGACAACGAGACCGATTCGATCGTAAGCTCGTTCAAGCCTTGCGGAAAGGGCCAATTCTATGGCATTTGCTGGGAAAATGACAGATACAGCCTCTGGGTACAGACGGACACTTCCTACAAGATCTGTTACAGCATGAAAGAAAGCCGCTGGGACTGGCAGATAGAAGAAGGCGCCCGCATGCCGGATTATATAAAGGGCAGATATGACTGAGGCTTTTGGATAAGGAAAAACGCATGCTGGATCAATTTTCAAGAACTGAATTGTTGTTTGGAAAAGGAGCAATGGAACGCTTGGCAGGATGCCGCGTGGCCGTCTTCGGGATCGGCGGCGTCGGCGGGTACGTTTGTGAAGCGCTGGCTAGAAGCGGTGTCGGTGCCTTTGACCTGATAGATGATGACAAAGTCTGCCTGAGCAATATCAACAGGCAGATCATAGCCACAAGAAAAACCGTCGGCCAATACAAGGTTGACGTTATGAAGGAACGCATTCTGGAGGTCAATCCGGAAGCCGAAGTTAATACATATAAATGCTTTTTCCTTCCCGAAAACGCGTCTGATTTTCCGTTTGGCAAATACGATTACGTGGTCGACGCCATTGATACGGTTACGGCAAAGATCGAACTTGTCATGCAGTGTCAGAAGGCCGGCGTGCCAATCATGAGTTCGATGGGTGCGGGAAACAAGCTGGATCCCACTCAGTTCCGAGTTGCCGATGTCTACAAGACCCGCGTGGATCCTTTGGCAAAGGTAATGCGCCGCGAACTGAAAAAGCGGGGCGTCAAAAGACTGAAGGTCGTCTATTCAGAGGAGGAACCGGTAAGCCCCATCGTGGATGCGGAGTCTTCCGGTCATGCTGAGACGGATGGCCATTCCGCCAGCCGCAGAGCCATCCCGGGAAGCACGGCTTTCGTGCCGTCAGTTGCTGGGCTCATCATCGCAGGAGAAGTGATAAAGGATCTTACGGCTGATTGTGAGAGGAAATGACGTTGGATAATTCAACAAATGAAGCGACAACCGGGCAGATAAAAAAGTTCGAAGATCTGAAAGCGCTGTTAAGGGATTACGGGAGCGTGGCTGTCGCGTTTTCCGGCGGAGTCGATTCGACTTTTCTTCTTTATGCGGCTAAGGATGCTTTGGGAGAAAAGGCGATTGCCGTTTCGGCCAAGTCATGCTCTTTTCCTGAGAGGGAACTTAATGAGGCCAAAGCGTTCTGTGAAGCTCATCAGATCCGTCAGGTGATCTTTGAATCTGAGGAATTGGATATCGAGGGCTTTGCAAGCAATCCCAAGAACAGGTGTTACATCTGCAAGCGCGGGCTGTTTGAGAAGATCATTAAGATCGCGGAGAATGAAGGGATTGCAGTTGTCGTCGAAGGCTCCAATCTTGATGATGACGGTGACTACCGTCCCGGACTTAAGGCTATAGCTGAATTGGGCATTCAAAGCCCTCTGCGAAGTGTTGGGTTTACCAAAGAAGACATAAGGGCATTGTCCAGGCGTTTCGGACTGCCGACTTGGGACAAACAGTCCTTTGCATGTCTTGCTTCAAGGTTTGTATACGGGGAAACGATCACAAGGGAAAAACTCTCAATGGTCGACAAGGCAGAGCAGCTCCTGTTGGATCTCGGATTCCGCCAGGTTCGCGTACGCATCCACGGCACCATGGCGAGGATCGAGATCCTCCCGTATGAATTTGCAAAACTTATAAGTGATGAAGTCCGCAATCAGATCACGGCATCCTTTAAGTCGTTTGGATTTACTTACGTAACGATGGATCTTACCGGTTACAGGACCGGAAGCATGAACGAAGTAATAAGGGAATAACTTCTTCCAACAATTGAAAATGGGAGTGTTGACAATTCTAGACTATCGCGATAGTATGGACTATAAGAATAGTCTGGAGGCGGTGGCATGAGAAAACTGATAACTTTCATTTTTATATTGGCAGCGGCGGCAATGGCCTTTTCGGCCTGCATGTCCAAGGAAGCCGCGGAACTCAAGAAGGAGTATCCGCAGTACTTTGACGTTGATGCTTCAAACGGACTCGACATCGTTGTGTGGCAGATGGGCAAGAATTCATATGATTTCGGACTCCTCCCGCATTCCGAAAAGGAAAGGGACTGGCTTGACGAAGATCTGAAGAATCTCAAGCCCGTCAGTGCAGAGCAGATGAGGATAATTCTCTCAACATATAAGATCGATAAGAGTGAGATGAATATAGTGATCTGGCGGAATCCCATCTCGAGCTACATACCGGAGGATCTCATAGGACACGGCGGCGACGGACCGTTCCTGGCAATGGAATACAAGAACAAGATACGCAGGATGCTGCTTATCTGAACGGGTAACCGAAGTGAAAAGGATCTCCGGAACAATACTGCTTGTGCTGGCTGTTTTAGGACTGTTCGGCTGCAGTTTTCCTAAGCGATTGACTCTTGATAAAGTTGTTGAATTGTCTTCCAAAGGGTATGAACTGACCTGGGGTGATTTCGAACCATACTATGGTTACGAATGCGGCAGTGGCCTTTACATCATGTGTTACGTGATCGATAAAGATTACGAGGTGAGGATCGGAGGGTTATCGCGTGAAGACAAGCTGCCCATGTACGTTTATCTCAAAAAAAGGAATGCTAAGGGTGATCCCCAATTCATCGACATTAGGAAAGAAGACGTAAAAGCGTTTGTCAATGCAACTTCATGATGCGGTGACTGCAACTAGCGGTATAATGACATACAAAGAACGAGACGTTCTAAGTTGCAGAGGTATGGAAACATGATAATCGCTGATGAAAAAGGAAATGAACTTCTCGACGTTATTGACGTCTCTGAAATGGATGCGGATAAAGAATACGAGCCGATCAATCACTGCCTGGCAGTCGTGAAAATCGGCGATGAATATCTTATGGGATGGAACAAATGGAGAAAGGATTGGGAGATATTTGGCGGCTGCAGGGAAGAGAACGAAACCCTTCGGGAATGCATTACAAGGGAATGCAAAGAAGAGTTGGGACTTGAAAACGTTGATCTCAGGTTTTTGGGGCTAATGTATTACAAAATAGCCCCCGGATATTTCAATCCTGAATGGCACAATGAGTATGGCGGCCTTTATGGAATAACCTTGCCTAAGGAATATTTGCAGACCATCGAAGAATATAGGACTGATAAGGAAGAAGTAGAGAAGCTTGCCTTTTACAGTGAGATCAAAGACAACGAAAAGATGGCTGTAATTGATGAAAAGTTATTGGAATATTGGAAGTAATTCAAGATTAATACCGGGATGATCATTTGATGAAACCATGGATTAAGACAGTCATAGGAATTGCAATTGTTTTAGTTGTGTTTTCAGGAGTGGTTTTATACTTGTCGCAGTTCCATCTTGATTTTTCACAGGATTTTAGAAGAATAGACGGGTATGAGAACATAGTTTTTAAAGATTCCAAGAGCAGCCAATGTTTTCGTTTATTCGCATGGGGATTGATAAAAACGGGAAACGTAGACGGATTTGAGGATCATAGAAATCCGGATGGAAAGTCTGATGAATATCAGTTGATCGTTGAGAATGCAAATGCCAGAGAGTGTGACATATGGCAAGTTGTAACCTCTCCTGACGGGAAACGCATTTTGTATGTTGAAAAGATTTACAATGGCTCAGGAGTGACCGATGATGAGCAAGTGAATTACAAAGTGTATTCGATGGAAGACGGCACGACCATAACCATTTATTCCGGCTATAGACAATACTTGCTGGTTGATTGGAAATAACTATAGAAAAAATGAGATTTTTATGATTCAAAGAATATGCAAGCTGCTTAAAGACGAGCTTTTGGACAATGGTTATGAATACGGTTTTTATCTAAACGGAAAGACTTATAAACCGGATGCGTCCAATGGATTTGATGAGGAGTTCTTTGGCCGTTTATTGTCAGATTATCGCATTCAAGATCCTCGAGATACCAGGCAGGCTAAAGTGGGGACATGCAATGACGTAGTAGTTCTGATGACGAACAGGGGTTTATTTCCGAATACGGTAAAGACGGTTGTGAAGTAATAGAAATAACGGATTCTGTCGTTGTAGGTGAAGCACCGGAGTTTATCCTTTCCAGAATGGGTCAAACAAACTACCCGTGATTAAGATCTTTCAAAGATAATCAACACTCAGGAACCGTAGTGTTGTTAAAACAACGGTCAGAAACGATATTGGTAGTTGGATGCGCTGTTTGTTGGTGCCATAATCCGCTTGTTGAAACAAACCAATCAACACAACCAACACCTTTAGGGAGGATAAAACATTATGAAAAAGGCAATTATTGTAACACTCGGAATCGCAACCATTCTTTCCATGACGGCTTGTGCCACGGGAAAGAAAGCGGTAGAAAACACTCAGAACGATTTGGTCGTCGCAACCATGACCAGAAATGCAGCAGACGAGGCGGATGCAACCGTTGCAACTACAACAACTACAGCCGTCGAGGCTATGAATGATGCAAAAGCCGAGTTTAAGATCGAGATAACGGACGCAGCCAACAGATCTTTTGAGATCGCCGGTGAAAAGTACAATTTCAAGATCCCCATGGTCACGATAACCGGAGTGAATACTGATGAAGCAAATGCTGCGATCAAGGCAGAGATCGAGAAGGATTTTTACGATCCCGAATGCCCTGAGGCTTTCGATTCCAACTATGAATATTATGTAGGAAACAAGACTGCATCGATCATCGTTTCAAA
>JAFZVF010000010.1 GCA_017617935.1 Clostridiales bacterium
AACGTCGTTGACGCAACGGTCATCGATGTAGATCTCACCCTCAGAGATGTCTTCGAGACCAGCAAGCATACGGAGCGTCGTGGACTTACCGCAGCCTGAAGGGCCTACGAGGATGACGAATTCCTTATCGGCTACGTCAAGGTTGAAATCGGAAACAGCGACGACACCGCCGTCGTATTTCTTGTAAACATGCTGGAAAGATAAACTTGCCATAACTACATACCTCCAAAATGCCAGCCTGCATGGCGGGTCTTTTTCATACGGAAATAGTAACAAAGCACTATTTTCATTACTATATGGCACTTTTGCCAAAATAATTTTTTGTCTTTTGTCTTTATTTTTTTCGGTTTCTGTTATTTTGTTCAAAAAGAGTTGATAGTTTTGTATGCTTTATCCAAAATTCCTTCACAATTTGTGGCAAGGCGCCCTGATATTGCCGTTTAGGGCTTTGTGCGATTTGTCACAGAACTTTTAGCAACGGACTTTCATAGATTTACATTTATATTACGCGGGTAATATATATCCTTTTATACAAATATGTGAAAGAACCCCTCCAAGCGGGCGATCAAGTATTGACTTTTGTATTTTTATGCATTATATTGCATAAATTCAATCATTCAGGATGGGAATTAATATGGATTCATCAAATAAGATAAAAGTCAGCATCATCGGTTCCACAGGCTATGTGGGCGCGGAAGTCGTTAGGGGCTTTGCTTCGCATCCCGTTTTCGAGATCAAGCACCTGATCGGCAGGAGCTTCGCGGGCCAGAAGTTCTCGGACGTATATCCCGAGTTCAGGAGCATCGTTGACGTAACCATAGAGGACCTTTCTCCCGAGGAAGTCGCAAAGGACAGCGATCTCGTGATCACCGCCCTTCCCCACGGCGTTTCCTCACAGACGGTACCCGTCCTTCTTGAAGCGGGCTGCAAGGTCATCGACCACAGCGGCGACTTCAGATACAAGGATCTTAAGACTTACGAGAAGTCTTACAAGCTCGAGCACCCTCATCCGGAGCTTCTTGGCGAAGCGGTTTACGGACTTCCCGAGTTTTACAGGGAGCAGCTTAAGACGACAAGGCTGACTGCAAATCCGGGATGCTACCCGACTTGCTCGCTCATCGCCCTGGCCCCCTTCCTCAAGAACCACCTCATCGATGAGGATTCTATAATCATCGACGCGGTTTCTGGCGTCAGCGGCGCAGGCAGAAAGGCGGATCTTGCTTATGCATACTGCGAATTGGACGAGGCGTTCAAGCCTTACGGCGCGGTCGGCCACAGGCACACTACCGAGATCGCCGAGCAGTGCTCATTCCTCGCCGGCAAGGAATCCGGAGCCTTGAAGGTCACCTTCACTCCCCACCTCGCGCCTTTCAAGAGGGGCATGCTCGCTACCATCTACTGCAAGCCTTCAAAGAGCCTCGAAGACGTAACATCCGCGAAGATCAATGACGTATATAATGAATTTTATAAAGACGAAACCTTCGTAAGGGTCCTTCCCGCAGGCGTCCTGCCTGACGTCAAAGCAGTTTCCCATTCAAACTACATAGACGTAAACGGCGTCTATGACGCTGAAACGGGAATGATAAAGCTCTTCTCCGCTCAGGACAACCTGGGCAAGGGAGCCGCGCTCCAGGCGATCCAGGCTGCGAACGTAATGTTCGGCCTGCCTGAGGAAACGGGACTCAAAACGATAGTCAGGGGGGTATGACATGGCCGGACACAACGAAACGCCCGTAATCTCGGGCGACATGCAGAACAACGTCGACAGGGCTTCGATCCTGATCGAGGCGCTTCCTTACATCAAGAAGATGCGCGGTCAGACCTTCGTCATCAAGTACGGCGGAAACGCCATGATCAACGATGAGCTCAAGCAGTCGGTCATGGACGACATCACGCTTCTCAAGCTCATCGGCATCAACCCGATAATCGTTCACGGAGGCGGTCCCGACATCAGCACGATGCTCAAGAAGGTCGGCAAGGAATCCCATTTCGTAAACGGCCTCAGGTACACCGACGACGAGACGATGGGATACGCCCAGATGGTCCTCATAGGCAAGACCAACAAGGAGATCGTTTCCGTCCTCTGCGGCAAAGGCGCAAAGGCGGTCGGCATCAGCGGCATTGACGGCAACCTGATCGAAGCCGAGAAGATGACCGAGGATTCAGACGGCAATCCCGTCGACATCGGCTACGTCGGCAAGATCACGAAGATCAACACCAAGGTCATCTCCATGCTCGCAAACGACGAGTACATTCCGGTAATCGCGCCGATCGGCGTAGGCAAGAACGGCGAAAGCTACAACATCAACGCTGACACCGTGGCCTCCGAGATCGCGGTCGCTTTGGGCGCTTCCAAGCTCATCATCCTGACCGACGTCGGCGGCGTTCTTGAGACGACCGCGGAAGGCAAGGAACACATCATCCCCGTCCTTGACGAGCAGGACGTAAAGGACTGCATCGACAAGGGCATCATCAGCGGAGGCATGATCCCGAAGATCGAAGGCTGTCTCGGGACGGTATTGCGAGGCGTCGGCCGCGCGCACATAATAGACGGCAGGATACCTCATTCAATCATCCTCGAGACGTTCACGAAAAACGGAATCGGGACAATGATCATCAAGGAGAAACAAGAAAATTATGAGTATAGAAAATGATCTCGCCCTGATAAGCGATTTTGACAAAAACTATTGCCTTCAGGTCTTCGCACCCCTTCCCGTCGCCTTCGTAAAAGGCAAGGGAAGCTACCTTTACGACACGCAGGGAACCAAGTACCTGGACATGATCGGCGGCATCGCCGTAAATGCGTTAGGTCACGGAAATCCCAAGCTTGTTTCTGCAATCTCGAAGCAGGCAAAGGATTTGATCCACTGCAGCAACTACTACTACATCCCGCAGAGGTCGGAGCTCGCATACAGGCTCTGCCGCGCAAGCTTTGCCGACAAGGCGTTCTTCTGCAACTCGGGCGCTGAGGCAAACGAGGCTGCGATCAAGATCGCACGCGGCTACTTCTACTACAAGGGAGAGGACAAGACCGAGATTATCACGGCCGAGATGAGCTTCCACGGAAGGACTTACGGCTCCATGACCGCAACCGGCCAGGAGAAGTTCTCCAAGCCCTTCGGTCCCATCGTTCCCGGCTTCAAGTACGTTCCTTACAACGACGTTGACGCCATCAGGCTTGCCATCACTCCCAAGACCGCGGCCATCATGCTCGAGCTCATCCAGGGCGAGAGCGGCGTCCGCCCCGCCGATGTCGAGTACGTCAAGGCAGTCAGGGAACTCTGCAACGAGAAGGGCATCCTCCTCATCTTCGACGAAGTCCAGACGGGCATCGGAAGAACGGGCAAGATGTTCTGCTATCAGAACTACGGCGTGACGCCCGACATAATGACGCTCGCAAAGGGCCTTGGCGGAGGCGTTCCGATCGGAGCGATGCTCTGCACCGACGAGGTCGCCACGGGCTTCAAGGTCGGAGACCACGGTTCGACTTTTGGCGGAAACCCGCTGGCTTGCGCCGCAGGCATCGCCGTCCTCGAATATTTCGGTGAGGCGAACCTCCTCGACAACGTCAACCTCGTCAGCGCGTTCCTGTTCGAGAAGCTCAACAAACTCAAGAACAAATACGGCTGCGTTACCAGCGTAAGGGGCTTGGGCCTTCTTATCGGAATCGAATTTGACGAGACCGTCATTGCCTCAGGACTGAGGGAAGAGCTCTTGAGAAACGGCTTCCTCGTCAGCGCGATCGGCAGGTCGGTCATCAGGATCGCTCCCCCGCTCATCCTGACGAAGTCGCAGGCAAGTTCTTTCATAAGAACGCTCGACTCGCTCCTTTCCACAAGAATGGGCGGCAAGTCGAATCCGATACTTAACGCTTTCAAGAACATCGGCCGCAAGGAAGCTCCGGTTGTCAAGGCACCCGCCGAAGCAAAGCCCGAAGAGACGGCACCCGCGCTTCCCGCACCCGCAGAAGACGATTTAGATTAAGGAGATACGAAAATGAAGCATTACATAGATTTTCACGAAGACGTAGGCATTGAGGAGCTCGATTACCTCCTTAACATCGCCTCTGACATGAAGGACAAGACCAAGAAGGGCATCAAGCACCACTATCTTGACGGCAAGACCTTGGGCATGATCTTCACGAAGTCCTCCACGAGGACAAGGGTATCCTTCGAGGTCGGCATGTACCAGCTCGGCGGCATGGCCCTCTTCCTTTCCAACAACGACATCCAGATCGGCAGGGGCGAGACCATCTACGATACCGCCCACGTCCTTTCGGGCATGGTCGACGGCATCATGATCAGGACCTTCAACCATCAGGACGTAGTCGATCTCGCCAACTACGGTTCGATCCCCGTAATCAACGGACTTACCGATGACCAGCATCCTACGCAGATGCTCGCGGACCTCCTCACGATCAAGGAGCACAAGGGCGCTTTGAAGGGCCTCAAGCTCGCTTACGTCGGTGACGGAAACAACGTCGCAAACTCCCTCCTCCAGGCTTGCGCAAAGGCTGGAATGGACGTTGCGATCGGTTCTCCCGCAGACTACACCTGCCCTGAAAAGTACGTTAAGCAGGCCGAAGAGGATGCTAAGATCACAGGCTCCAAGATTCTCATGACGACCGATCCCTTCGAGGCTGCCGCTGACGCCGACGTCATCTACACCGACACTTGGACCTCAATGGGTCAGGAAGCCGAGAAGGCCAAGAGGGTTGAGATCTTCAAGGATTATCAGGTCAACTCCAAGCTCATGGGCGTTGCCCACAAGGACGCGATCTTCCTCCACTGCCTGCCCGCTTACAGGGGCTACGAGGTAACCGAGGACGTAATCGACGGACCTCAGAGCGTCGTTTTCGACGAGGCTGAGAACAGGCTCCACGCCCACAAGGCGATCCTCGTCAACTGCTATCTCAACGGCTGAGACAAAGGAAATCCAAGACTAGATGAACGGCGATCTTGTCACAAGGACCGCACAGATCCGTGACGCGGCTGCAATAAGTCAGCTGCTCCGGACTGCCATGCTCACCTACTGCACCGAATCGAAGATCCCGGTGACGATGCTCGAAGCCATGACCGAATCGATAGAATCGGTCGAGGACCGCATCAGGAACCGCCACTGCATCGCCGTTTTCGACGGTGACGACGCGGTTGGCACGATCACCGCGGGGATCACGATGGTGCCCGTCCGTTACAGCTTTTCCGAGAAGACCGAAAAGTACCTTTCCCAGTTCAAGAAGGCATCCTACGTATCGCGTTTCGCGGTCATCCAGGGCTTAAGGCGCGAGGGTTTGGGGCTAAGCCTGATGGCGGCCTGCGAGGAATATTCAAAAGAGAACGGATGCGACGTCATGCTCCTTCACTGCTCCACCACGAACAAGAAGATGACCGCGTTCTACAAGGCACGCGGCTTTGAGTTGATCGAAAGTGAGAATTCGAGGGGTTATCCCAGAGGACTTTTCGCCAAACGGATCTAAACGGTTTCCGCGAGAATGAGATTGCACTTTGAAAGGACCGGGTCAAGCCTGGCCTTTTCTTTTGCGCGCGAGGCTTCCTCAATGCTTTCAAACAGAGCGAAGACCGCGCTTCCGGAACCGGTCATCCTGCAGTAAGGCG
This sequence comes from Clostridiales bacterium, assembly GCA_017617935.1. Classification (GTDB taxonomy): domain Bacteria; phylum Bacillota; class Clostridia; order Saccharofermentanales; family Saccharofermentanaceae; genus Saccharofermentans. The sequence continues at coordinate 5,616 of JAFZVF010000010.1, forward strand.
AACCCGTCTCCAAGAGAGCCTTCCTTACCGCTTCGATCTCAGGAATGAGCTTTTCCGCGGGCGCTTCGAGGTCGTTTATCAGCAGGTCTCCTCCTGCGAGGATCTTCGCGAGTTTTTCAGAAGGATCCTTTGAAGGAGCCTTCAGCGTCTCCATGTAATCCGAATAAGCCTTATGGTCGAAAGGCTTTGCGGGCTCCCTGTCTATAAGCGCGAAACACTCGGGCGTTGATACTCCGGCGTTGGGCTTCGCGATAAGGATGCCCAATCCGTCAAGGCTCGCAAGCGGCGTGATCGCCTCGCCCACGCGCTCGCAAAGGTTCGTCCCGCCGTAGAGGAAGAACGGAACGTCTGCGCCTACGTTGACTGCGATCTGAAGGAGCCTGTCCTCGTCAAAGGGCTGTCCATAATGTTCCTGAAGGACCATGAGGATGGCGGCCGCGTCAGAGCTCCCGCCTCCCATTCCGGATTCGGACGGAATGTTCTTTACGAGCTCGATCTCGATCCTGGGGACCGTGAATTCCTTGCCCTTGATCTTCTTGAGATTGGAGAAGAATCTGTCGGAAGCCTTCCTGCACAGGTTCTTTTTCGGATCGATGTCATCCCTGCCGATGCACTTTATCTTAAAGCCTTTGCGGGATGGATCGATGTTGACGGTGATGCGGTCGGAACAGGAGATCTCCTGCATTATCGTGTAAAGGCTGTGATATCCGTTTGGCAGCGTGCCGTTGACCCTCAGGAAGAGGTTTATCTTGGCATTGGCTGTTATCTCATACGAATCCGTCGGCATTTTCCGGCTCCCGTCATTATCTTTGCTTGATTGTATTATATACCGCAGGCCATAAAAATACCGCAGGCGTGATTAACAGACCTGCGGTACCGATTTCCGTTATAAGCTTCCTCAGACTGCGACTTCCTCGGACTTCGTGGGCATGATGCCTACGCGTACGGTCTTCGTAAGAACGTCGATGTAGCTGAATGAAACGATCGACTTCTTGCCTGACTCGTTCTCGCAAAGGAGCGTGAAAACATTGGGATAGCAATGTTCTACGGTTCCAATGTACGTGATTATCCTCTTGCGGCCGCCGTTTGTCTTGCAGACGATCCTCTTTCCGATGAGATCCTGAAACTTGCTTCTGCACTTATCGAGATCTGAACTGATAATCATTAATTTACCCTCCGCCGGAGTCTTAAAGTATGACGAATAATCACAAAATCTATAAAAAAATGAATGATTATTGAAACTCAGGACAATTCTAACCTTTGCTTGATAAATTGTCAATAAACAAACACAACATTTAGTGAATCAATGGGTATTTTAAACAAAATATAGTGTTTTTGTGCCCGAAAATCCGTTTTCGGAAGGTATTTACCGAAGGTTCGCCGTTGAAAACCAAGTATAATATATTTACAATCGTTGCGTGATGCATTTAGAACGCCCCAAGGACACCTGATGAAGAGACCAAATCCGACATTTTTGCAGAAAGCTCCGAAGATCCAGTCGTCACGCCGCAAGCGGACCCTGTCGATCGTGCTTATCGCGCTCGGAGTGACTTTGGTCATCATGTTCTTCCGCAAGGTTTCCTACGACGGCCAGACCTACGCCCAGTTGTTCCCGGATCTCGTGGGGGCGGCGCAAAGGGAGACCACCACTTACGAGGAATACAGGCGTCCCGTGCACACGACGACCGAATCCACCACGGAATCGACTACTGAGGAAACGACCACCTTCCTGGCTCCTTCGTTCGTCGCGACTTCCGAGAGCACTTCAGAGACTCCTTCGACCGTTACGCAGAACAACTCACCCGACCCGGTCCTCGAAAACCCCGACTACACCTTCAAGAAGGCTACGTGGCATCAGACCGCTACCTATCAGAAGAGGGCCGTCCTGCTCGACAATCTGAGGGAGAAGGTCAAGGCGGTCGATGAAGAACAGACCTACATGCGCGTATGCTTCCAGTTCATCTCGCTCGAACACGGTGACGGCATCGGCTACAAGAACCTGGAGCCGGTCCTCCCTTCCGGAGCGTACGCGATCCCGATCGAGCTCGTTTGGTACGACCAGTACGCCCAGGGAAAACAGGACCTCGCGGGCACTTCAACCTATCAGAGGAGTTCAAAAGGCGCCTACTCCGCATCTTACATAGGCCACACCTTCAAGTACGGAAAGCAGTTCTTCCACCGCAACGCGCTCAATTACGCGATCACGAAGAACGACAGCATCGCTCTCAACTTCATAATCGACTCGATGGAGGGAATGGACAAGATCATTCCCGAGATCAACAAGATAAGCGGCTACGTCAGCTACGACTCCAAGACCCTCTATCAGGATTACAGGAGCAGAAGATACAAGGCCCCCGCAAGGACTTCCTGCTTCGACATGGGCGAGTACCTCAGATACCTCTACAACGGCTACATCAACACGCCCGACGTTTACCAGAGGATAATCAACGACATGTACTACAACGAATCCGTTTCGCCTCTTAAGGGCGCGTTCGTCCAGGATACCCCGATACTTCACGTCATGGGCCGCAACACCGACATGGGCGCCTATATGGAATGCGCGATAATCGACTGTGAAGAGCCCATTGCCGTCGTGGTCTACGTTGAGGCGTCGAGCGAGGAGCATGCGACCAACATAATGCAGCAGATAGGCAGGTATACGGCCGAATTCGTTACAAGCTGCTACAAGACGTAGCGGATTGTCCTCATAACGGTTCTTCTTTTATAGGGCACTCTGATTTTTTATGTTATAATTCATCTGTTCGTCCCGTCCGGTCTGCTGCCGGTCAGGGTCCCGTGCGACGCTGAGCCGTGAACCCTGTCAGGTCCGGAAGGAAGCAGCAGTAAGCGGATTTCATGCGTGCGCCGCGGGTCAGCCTTGTCGGCGGCAGTTCGGGCGGGACGAATTTTCATTTTGTGATTCATTCGCGCGAGGGACGGACCTATGGAAGAACATGTCGTGCTCTACAGGCAATTCAGACCGCTAACTTTTGATGACGTCGTCGGACAGAAGGCTTCCGTTGGAGCCCTCCGCCAGTCCGTCATCTCCGGCCGTTTCGCGCATGCATATCTTTTCTGCGGACAGCACGGCACCGGCAAGACCACCATCGCCAAGATCTTTTCCAGGGCGGTCAACTGCGAGCACCCCGTAAACGGCAATCCCTGCAACGAGTGCCCGACCTGCAAGGGCATCCTTGACGGTTCGATCCTTGACGTAGTCGAAATGGACGCCGCCTCCAACAACGGCGTTGACGACGTAAGGCCGATCCTTCAGGAAGTAAACTTCACGCCCACCAGGACCAAGTTCAAGGTCTACATCATCGACGAGGTCCACATGCTCTCAAAGGGCGCATTCAACGCGCTCCTCAAGACCATCGAGGAACCGCCGGCCCATGTAATCTTCCTTTTCGCGACCACCGAAGTCGAGAAGATCCCGGCCACGATAATCTCAAGATGCCAGCGCTACGAATTCAGGCGAATACCCGTCGACAACATCGTCGCACGCTTGAGGGAAGTCTCCGACAAGGTCGGCATCAAGATCGAAGATGACGCGCTCAAACTCATCGCTTCCCGTTCGGACGGCGCTTTGCGCGACGCATTGTCGCTCCTCGACCAGATCTCATTCGTTTCGTCCAAGGATGCGGTCATCACTCCCGAATCAGTCGAACAGATGACGGGAACCGTTGACAGCACCTTCCTTTTCAAGATGGCCAACTGCCTCATTGACGGGCATTTCAACGAACTCGTCGAACTCTGTGCGACGCTCAGGGATTCAGGCAAGAACCAGACCGTCTTCACTCTCGATCTCGCGGCATACTTCAGGGACCTTCTGATAATCAGGGTTCACGCGGACCCGCTCATCTATCTGCCCTACCCGTCAGAGACGATAAAGGACATGTACCAGACCGCTTCCAAGGTCTCCGCGGACACTCTGGCAGGCTATATCAGCTTCCTTTCCAAGGAATATCCTGAACTCAGGCGTTCGCCCGACATTCCGACGAGCTTTGAGATAATGCTCATGAGATTGTGCGGCAGAAAGTCCAACCTGCCCGTCGTCCCCATCAAGATGCCGGACAGCCTTAAGGGCGCCTCCGATTCAAAGGAGAAGGCCTCCGAGACGAAGCCTTCCGCTCCTGCTCCCGCTCCCGCCGAGCCTGAGAAAAAGGAAGAGGCCAAGGAATCCGCTCCCGCAAAGTCGGAGCCCGAAAAGAAGGCTGAGCCTGAGAAGTCCGAAGAACCTGAAAAGAAGGAAGAACCCAAGAAGTCTCCCTTCTCCGGAGCATCCTATTTTTCAAGGGTAACCGGCAAGTCGGAAGACAAGCCCGCTGAAGAGAAAAAGGAAGAGAAATCCGAAAAGACGGAGGAAAGCCCCAAGACTGAGGAAAAGAGTCCTCTGGCCACTTCGTTCGATTCCTTTATGGGACTTGGCTCTTCCGAAAAGAAGGAAGAACCCGCCAAACCTGAGCCCGCTAAGGAAGAGCCCAAAGAGGAATCCAAGGAGGATTCCGACAAGAAGGCGGCCGGAAAGGCAATCCTTGAAAGCGTTTTCGGTAACCTTTCAGATTCGTTCTTAGACGATCTCGGAAAGACGCCGGAAGAGCCCAAGAAAGAAGAAAGACCTCCCATTCCGGTCCACACCTCGCAGCTTGCTTCGCAGGTGTCCCAGAGCGGCATAATCGTTGACGGCCGCCCGCACGACCAGCCGGTGCGCCAGCCTTCGCTCACGCCCGTTGACGCCGACATCGCGGTCAAGTGGAAGTCCATGATCGCCAACATCGCCAAAGACAACGGCAACATCGCATCGATCCTCGAGAAGTCCTCTCTTAAGAGGAACGACGACTCGATATACATCGTTTTCGAAAACTCCGACTCGCGCCTCATGAGCAACCTCAAGAGCGTCTCCGCATTCAGGGCCGTTTCCGCGAACATCAAGGACGAGTTTGGCGCGGCACACCTTTACCTGTGCACGCAGACCCAGTTCCAGAACGTTCAGAAGGCTGCCGAGGAGAAGGCGCAGGACAAGAAGATCGAAGACCTCAAGAACCTTGCGGAGAGCAAGGGAATCAACACCGACATACATTTCGGAGATTAATAAACATCATTATTCAGGAGGAATAACAATATGGCAAAGGGCGGATTCCGCGGAATGGGTATGGGAGGCAACATGAACAACATGCTTGCCCAGGCTCAGAAGATGCAGAGACAGATCGAAATGACGCAGGCCGAGATCCAGGCAATGGAATTCACGGGCACCGCAGGCGGCGAGCTCGTCAAGGTCGTCGTTACGGGCAAGCATCAGCTCAAGAGCGTTGAGATCGCTAAGGAAGTCGTTGATCCCGAAGATATCGAGGGCCTCCAGGACCTCATCATCGCAGCTGCAAACCAGGCACTCGAGCAGATCGACAAGACCAACCAGGAGAAGATCAGCGCCATCACCGGCGGCCTCAAGATGCCTTTCTGATAAAGGAAGATTAAAGTGGCACGATACTCGCCTTCAATACAGAACCTAATATCAAACCTGTCGAAGCTTCCGGGCATCGGCGGCAAATCGGCACAGAACATCGCCTTCCACATCCTCGCCATGGATGACGCCGAGGCGGCTGCCCTTACCGATTCGATCAACGCTGCCAGGACCTCCACGAAGAGGTGCTCCTGTTGCCAAAACTTCACCGACAGGGATCCTTGTCCCATCTGTTCCGATCCGGAACGCGACAAGACCACCGTTCTCGTAGTCGAGACTCCCAGGGACGTCTCGACCTTTGAGCGTGCAAGGGAGTACAACGGCCTTTATCACGTGCTTCATGGAGTCTTTGACCCCATCAAGAACAAGAACATCTCGGACACGACCATCCCCGATCTCATAAACCGTCTCTCACAGCACGAGGAGATCACCGAAGTCATCATCGCGACGAACCAGACGGCCGAGGGCAACGCGACCGCGCTCTACCTTTCAAGGATGCTCGCTCCTTCCGGCATAACCGTCACCAGGCTCGCTTCAGGACTTCCAATGGGATCCGACATCGAATATGCCGACGACCTGACCCTCATGAACGCGCTCCGCGGCAGGGTCACTTTAGCAGGCGGACGGGAAGGCTGAGATGAGACTGGACAAATTCCTTAAGCTTTCCAGGGTAATCAAGCGCAGGACCGTCGCAAACGACGTGTGCCAGGCCGGCCGCGTCAACGTGAACGGCCGCCCTGCCAAGGCAGGCACCAAGCTCAAGATAGGCGATGTGGTCACCGTCCTCTTTGGCGGAGGAGCCGTAAGCTTTAAGGTAATGGCGCTCCCCGAATCACCCAAACGGGACGAAGCGTCTTCCATGTACGAATTGATCGAAGATACCGCCGGCGAAGCTCAGGAATGAGGGCCGGCGTTCTTATTTTACAACTCGGTTAAGTTTTCCCGCTTTTCATTGTTTTGGCCGCCCCGTTATGACATATTAACAGTATTCGGCATACAGTCACTTTGTAAGATAAGGGAGAACTTAAGTGCATAAGGTTAAGCGCAAGAAGACAGGCGGAATCAACTTCGTAACGGCGATGCTCTGCATCTGCCTCGTCGTCGTTGGCATCCTCTGCTACACGCGTTTCCAGAGCATCATCCAGCAGAGGGCCCGCCTTCAGGCTGAGAACAGTTCACTCAAGGCCCAGTCTACGGCTCTTTCCGAGCAGCTCAGGCAGATCAGGGCCCAGGAAGAATTCGGCAAGGACAGCCATTACATTGAGAGCATCGCCCGTGCGCAGCTCGACATGGTCTATCCCGGCGAAGTCATCTTCAGAGTAACGACCGACAAGAACAAGTAACCCAAAGTCCTCCGGACTTGGAAATAAACCTGTAGTTGGAAAACCGGGGCTGCGGCAGGAAGCTGTGAATTACCTGTCCGCGGCCTCGGTTTTTGGCTTATAAATGTCCGCCTCGCTGAGTACCTGTTGCCTCCTCTCTTTCCTCCAATCGGAGGAACTAACAGGTACTGAATATGATTGAGCTTGGAAATTCCCGAGATTAATGCTGTTTCGAGCGATTTCCTATTCCAACGATCGATGTTTTGCCGAGCGATTTCCGCACAAGCGTAGCGCGGAGGACCTAAGCGAGGTGAAACATCACTCGTTGTTTTTAATTTGGAAACGGTCAAACCTGACCTTCTCGGTATACTGTTCCTTGAAGAAAATGGTCTGGCGGAAGGCCGCGAATTCGTGGGTGTTCTTTTTCATCCACATGGGCACGGGGATATCCATCTGTCTGCACAGTTCAACCAGGGCGCGCTCCAGTCTCACGGAGTACGGTTCGCCCTCATTGTCAGGCGTTTCAACCTCTTTGATCTCTGTCATTCTGTTGGCTACAAACAGCCTTCCTTCGAGTTTCATGCCATGCCTCAATTTCGATTGATGTTTGCCACTATTTTGCCTTTTTTGGAACTTAAAGTAAACTGCCTGCGTGGTATCATACAGTTGTTCAAAGTAATTGTTCCTTACTTCATAACACCCTCCTTAAGACACTGACATCCCCTCGTCAGTGTCTTTTTCTTTTGCCGGATCGGGGAAGTCAAAAAAGACCCCGTTAAAAGACAGCGATATTAACAAGATTTTTTGCGCAAATTATTGAAATATGTGGAAATTTTGTCTTTTTGGCTATAAATCTTTTGTAAACAGCGCCCCTTCTTATTGATAATGCAAAAAATAAATTATAAAATGTCATATAGATTAACGGCGGCAGCTCGTTTTTTCGGGTATGACGCACTATCAGGAGGATCGAATTATGAAAAAATGTCCGGATTGCTGAATGGTCATCGCCAATCTGGCTATCAGATGCCCTAAGTGTAAGTATACATTCACTTCTGCTGAGAGCGGAGCCGATACAGAGACTACAGTAACACCTCAGGCAGCAGCAGTTTCCGCAGCAGCTACAGGTAAGTCCGACAAGGTCGCAGGCATCATGCCCATGGTCGACGTCAACAAGGATAACGTTGACACTCTGTATGCACAGCTCAAGGCAGCTATCGTTAAGAGAAAGACCGAGTTCGATCACTTCATCGATTTCCTCGAGAACCGTACTTCTTGGCTCACCGCACCCGCTGAGATCAAGGGCCCCCTCGCTTGCGAGAAGGGACTCCTCATCAGGAGCGTTGCAGTAGCTAAGCAGCTCCTCAGGATCAAGGATACGATCATGCCTCAGCTCGACGAAGAATCAGCGATCATCATCGCCCTCTTCCACGAAGTCGGCAAGGTCGGCATCGAAGGCAAGCCCCTCTTCATCCAGGAAGAGACGAGCGCCCTCAGCAGCACTTCCGCTCTGGGCCTCTCATTCTCCAGCAGGCTTTCCTCCTCTTCTTCTTCCTCCGGTCCTTCTTACTCGATCAACAACAAGCTCGTTCACATGAATGTTGGCGTAAGGTCCCTCTTCCTCGTTTCGCAGTACATGCTGCTTTCCGATGATGAGGCTCAGGCTATCAGCTATGCTTCCGACGTCGAGCTCCTCGACGGCAAGCTCAGCCCTTACACGCTCCTTCTCTCGACCGCTCTTCAGATGCAGAAGACGATCTATGAGAACTCTGACACGGTTTCAAGCTACAGCTTCACCGTCATCAATCCCAGCTGATTATTTCATATTTACTCCATTTCTTTTCCCTGCCTCTTACCTCAATTAAGAGGCAGGGTTCTTTTTAGGTAAGGGGATTTTTAATGAAGTACGACAACGACAGGCTTGGCGCCGCGCTCAAGATGTATCTCGGCACTGAGCCGCTCCCGATGCACATGCCCGGGCACAAGCGCAACACGGACGTCATCTCGGACGCCTTCAGCCGCGACATCACGGAGATCAGCGGTTTTGACAACCTCCACTCCCCTTCCGGGCTCTTAAAGGACCTGGAAGATGCCGCTGCCGCGCTCTGGAACATGGACCGCGCGTACTGTTCGGTCGGTGGCGCGACCGCCATGCTCCTTTCCGCCGTGTGCGCCTCCGCCATTTGCAATCCCAACTCGGAAGTCCTCGTCGCAATGAACTGCCACCTTTCCGTCTGGAACGCTTTGGCGCTCGCAGGAAGCAAGGTCGTTCCCCTGATGCCCGCCTTTGACCCGCAGTTTCCCTTCTCCGGGCCCGTCACGCCCGCCGAGATCGAGAACGTCCTGGTGAGAAATCCCAATATAAAGACGGTCATCATAACCTCTCCGACATATGAGGGCGTCATTTCCGATACGGAACAGATCTACAAGATCACGAAGCGCTACGACGCGTGCCTCATCACCGACTGCGCCCACGGCGCGCACCTCGGCTTGGACGATTCCTTCTTCGGTCCTGACGCAGCGGGCGACATCGTCATCAAGAGCCTTCACAAGACGCTCAACGCGCCAACGCAGACCGCGGTCATGCTGACTTCCAAGGACTGCCCGGTCCCCGCAGGAGTGATAATGAACTTCATTGACATTTTCGAGACGACGAGCCCTTCCTACGTGCTTCTCGGCGGTATCTCCCGTTGCGTTGCTTCGCTCACCAAGGGCAAAGAGATAATGAAGCCTTGGGAAGCGGGAATCGCCTATGCGGAAAGCGAACTGTCGGGCCTCAAGAACTACAGGCTTTGGAAGGCCCCCTGCAGGGAACGCTCCAAGCTCGTCATATTGGGTGACGGAATAAAGCTCGCCACAAACCTCAGGTGCGATTACAACGTCGAGTGCGAGGCGGCCTTTGCCACCCACCTTATCGCCATGACGGGAATCGGCGACACCGAAGATTCGATCAAGCGCTTCTGCGACGCGGTCATAAGGCTCGACGAACTGCAGGACAATGAGCCTGCTGAACCGGAAAAGAGCTTTATGGGGCGTCCCCAGCCCAGATTCCTTACGACCGTCAGGGATGCGTACCTCCGTGGAATGACCGCCGAGGAAGCCCCTCTCGAGGAGAGTTGTGGCATGATAGCGGGCGAATTCCTTTTCGCATATCCGCCCGGAGTACCCCTCCTGATTCCCGGCGAGATGATCACCGACCAGACGATCCAGTTTGCAAGGAAAGCCGGAAGCGATCTTTTCATGAACGGAAGGCGCTCTTTTGACGGAAAGATAAAGGTCCTGCCTTGACTGAAAAGGCCTTGCAAAGTATAATTTCCCTATTATAAATAAGGGGGAAGCGTGAAATGACCAGAATCGTTACCATCGAGACCCGTGACCTTGACAAGTCTGCCAAGGAAGGCGGATGCGGCGAGTGCCAGACATCTTGCCAGTCTGCTTGCAAGACAAGCTGCGGCGTTGCTAATCAGTCCTGCGAGAAAGCTTCTAAGTAATTCGCGGTAAATTTGAGATTAAGGTCTCATTCAAGTGATGAGGCCTTTTTTTATGTAAACTCTCGGGAGAGCTCCTTTTATGATCCACTGCTATCAGTTTGAAGGCCTTAACATAGTGCTCGACGTCTTTTCGGGATCGATCCACATGACGGATTCCGTCGCTTTTGACATGATCCGCTGGTACGAGACCGAACCTGCCGAAACAGTCATCGAAAAGGCGGTCTCTGCCCATAACATAACGCGTGCAGAGGCCGAAGAATGCCTTTCAGACATCGACGGCCTGAAGAATGCGGGCAAGCTCTACGCTCCCGACAAGTACGAGAACCTCGCTCACGACTTCAGGAAAAAGAGGTTCAACATCAAGGCCCTCTGCCTGCACGTCGCCCACACCTGCAACCTGAATTGCTCCTACTGCTTCGCAAGCCAGGGCAAATACCACGGCGAGCGCGCCCTCATGAGCCTTGAGGCCGGCAAAAAGGCCATAGACTTCCTTATCGAGAACTCGGGCTTCCACAAGAACCTCGACATCGACTTCTTCGGCGGCGAGCCCCTCATGAACTGGGAGGTCTGCAAGGAGCTCGTTAAGTACGGCCGCGAGCAGGAAAAGCTCCATGGCAAGAACATCCGCTTCACCCTCACGACCAACGGCGTCCTCTTAAACGACGAGGTCACCGACTTCTGCAACAAGGAAATGCACAACGTCGTCCTCTCTTTGGACGGCCGCAAGGAAATAAACGACAGGTTCAGGGTCGACATGGCAGGCAACGGTTCCTATGACAGGATCGTCCCCAACTTCCAGAAGTTCGTTGCCAAACGCGGCGACAAGAGCTACTATATGCGCGGCACCTTCACCCACTACAATCCTGATTTCTTAAACGACATCAAGCACATGCTGGACCTCGGCTTCACCGAGCTCTCCATGGAGCCCGTCGTCACGGATCCTTCCAGCCCTTCCGCTCTGACGGAAGAGGACATGCCCGTCATTTTCGAGCAGTATGAAGACTTGGCGCGCCTCATGATCGCAAGATACAAGGAAGGCAAGCCCTTCACCTTCTACCACTACATGCTCGACCTCACCTGCGGACCCTGCATCTATAAGCGCGTCGCGGGCAGCGGCTCAGGAACCGAATACCTCGCGGTCACCCCTTGGGGCGACCTCTATCCCTGCCACCAGTTCGTCGGCGACCCCAAGTACAAAATGGGCGACATCTACACCGGCGTGACCGCTACCGAGACAAGGGACAAGTTCGCTTCCTGCAACGCCTACAGCAGGCCCGAATGCAAGGACTGCTGGGCAAAGCTCTACTGCTCCGGCGGGTGCGCTGCCAACTCTTATCACGCTACCGGCGACATCCAGGGCGTTTACGAATACGGCTGCAAGCTCTTCAAAAAGAGGATCGAATGCGCGATCGCGGTCAAGCTTCTGACTTCCGGGATCGAGCAGCCTGGGGAGTGTAACTAAAAGTGTCACTTTTTTGCTCAATTTTGGTACACTTTTCGGCAAATCCTGTCCGATTTGCTGTTTAGTGTACCGTTATTGGCAGATTTCGTTACACTTTTTGGTACACCCGCCTCAGCACACTAAAAACAGAAAACAATGCAATCGTCCCACCCGCAAAGACAGCATCGGGTGGGACGATCTATTTTGGAAGTGTTATGAAGAAAACTTAATCAGCCCTGACCATAGTAGGCGTTCTTACCGTGCTTTCTCAGATAGTGCTTGTCTAAGAGCTCCTGCTGCATCGCGCCAAGCGAAGGGTTGATCATCTTCGCGTGGAAGGCCATGAATGCGCACTCCTCGAGGACGACTGAATTGTGGACCGCGTCGTTCGCGTCCTTGCCCCAGGTGAAGGGTCCGTGGCTGTTGACCAGGACTGCGGGAACCTGAACCGGATCGATGCCCCTGGTATTGAACGTCTCGATAATTACGTTGCCCGTCTCGAGCTCATACTCGCCGCCAATCTCCTCGGGAGTCATCTTGCGGGTGCAGGGGATCTCGCCGTAGAAGGTGTCGCCTTGAGTCGTTCCGTATGCAGTGATGCCGACGCCTGCCTGAGCAAAGCTCGTCGCCCATCTGGAGTGGGTGTGAACGACGCCTCCGATGCCCGGGAAAGCCTTGTAGAGGGCGATGTGCGTGGGCGTGTCGCTCGAAGGCTTGTAGTGGCCTTCAACGACCTTGCCGTCAAGGTCAAGAACTACCATGTCCTCAGCCTTCATGCCGTCGTAATCGACTCCGCTCGGCTTGATGACGATGAGGCCTGATTCCCTGTCGATCTCGGAAACGTTGCCCCAAGTGAAGGTGACGAGGTCGTGCTTCGGGAGCAGGAGATTGGCCTGTAAAACTTTTTCTTTAAGTGCTTCTAACATTGCTTGCGGCTCCTTGATATTTGATATCAGAATTTTACCGCAGCTACGCGCTCAGCGTCGAGCGCCGCGGAGAACTTCTCAATGTACTTGTCAAAGCCTGCGACGTCTTCCGCATCGGGAGCGATCGTAGAGCTTCTCGCGTTGGAGAAAACCTTCTCGGCAAGGAATGCCTCGAGGGTCTCGCCGCTCTTCTTCATGCGGTAAGCGGCAAGAAGCGCCATTCCGTAAGGTCCGCCCTCTCCTGCCGTCTCCATGACGGTAACGGGAGCCTTGCAGGCTGCAGCCATGTAGCGCTGGCCTACGACGGGAGTCTTGAAAAGGCCGCCGTGGCCCGTGAGGCTTACGATCTCAACGCCTTCCTTGGCAAGGATGTCCATGCCGATCTTGAGCGTTGCCATTGTCGAATAGAGCTGTGATCTCAGGAAGTTGGCAAGCGAGAAGTCGCTGTCGGGAGTCCTGATTACGAAAGGCCTGCCGCTGTCGAGGTGCGTTACGCCCTCGCCCGCCATGTAGTTGACGGTGCAGACGCCGCCGCAGTCAGCCGCGCCTTCCATTGATTTCTGATAAAGCTTCGTATAAAGGTCGCCCGTGTCAACGGAGCCTCCGAAAAGCTCGACCGCCTGCTTGATGATGCCTACCCAAGCGTTCATGTCGTTCGTGCAGTTGTTGCAGTGGACCATCGCGACGGGCTTGCCGCTCGGCGTGGTGACCATGTCGATCTCTTCATATACCTTTGAAAGGGGCTTGTCCAAAACGACCATCGAGAAGATGCTCGTGCCTGCGGAAACGTTGCCGGTCTTGGCGGAAACCGCATTGGTAGCGGTCATGCCGGTGCCTGCGTCGCCTTCTGCGGGTGCAAAAGGAGTTCCGACGGGAAGCGCGCCGCCCAAAAGCTCAGCGCCTTCAGCGGTAAGGGAGCCTGCGTCGTCGCCTGCGACTAGGACCTTGGGAAGAATGTCCCTGATCTTCCAGCCGAAGTTCTTTTCAGCGATGAGGTTGTCAAACTTGGCGATCATGGCCTCATCGTAGTCGAGCCTGGAGCTGTCGATCGGGAACATGCCCGATGCGTCGCCAACGCCCAAAGCGTTAACGCCTGTAAGCTTATAGTGAACGTAACCCGCAAGCGTCGTAATGTGAGCAATGCGTGATACGTGTTCCTCATTGTTAAGGATTGCCTGATAGAGATGGGCAATGCTCCACCTCTGGGGGATGTTGAAGTCAAGGAGGCCTGTCAGATCAGATGCGGCCTGAGCCGTCATCGTATTCTGCCATGTACGGAATGGCACAAGGAGATTCCATTCCGTATCAAATGCCAGATACCCGTGCATCATTGCTGAAATTCCCGCAGCAGCAACGTCCGCCGTATCGGTCTCTGACAGGGCCTTCCTCAGTCCTTCAAAGGCTTCATCAAGGCTATACGTCCATACGCCGTCAGTAAAGTCGCTCTTCCAGGAGTAGTCGCCTGAAGAACGCGGCGTAAAGTTGTCGTCTATCGCGACAGCCTTGATACGTGTGGAGCCGAATTCAATGCCCAGAAAGTTACTCATTTTAGATCCTCCGTGCCTCTATTATTTTTTTGCACCAGCCTTGCGGCGGAGAACGATACTCTGGATCAGGAGGAAGAGACAAAGCATGAATGCGACCGTGATGTTGGTCCACCAAGCTTCATCAAGTCCAAGTGAGGAGACTATGTTCTTTATGGTGCTGAGGCTCAGCACTCCGAAGAATGTTCCGATGATGTTTCCTACGCCGCCCGTGAGCATCGTTCCACCAACGATGGAGGATGCTATGGCGTTCATTTCAGCACCATCTGCATGTGAAGGAGAACCGGAGCCTACATGCATAAAATACACATAACCGCCGATTGCCGCAAGCACGCTGCAGAGAAGATGCGCGTAGAATCTCGTGCGCTTGACGTTGATGCCCAGGAGCCTTGCGCTCTGAGCGTTTCCGCCGACCGCGTAGAAGTTTCTTCCGAGTCTTGTCCATCTGAGGAGGACGAACAGAAGGATGACTACCAGAAGTGCTACGATGACGCCGATCTCGATATAAGCGGGAATGTATATTCCCTTCTTATTAACGGAACCCATAAAGGGGATCTCGATCCTGGTGTTCTTGAGCTTGACGAATTCCTTGTTCTCAACGTTGAACTGAGTCGCGTTGACTATTGTGGTAAGGCCTTTTGCAAAGAAGAGTCCTGCCAGGGAGACTATGAACGGCTGGATCTCGAGGTAAGCTACGAGCGTGCCCTGTACGAGACCGAATGCCAGACCGATCGCCAATGCGAGAGCCATGGAACCTGCCACGTTTCCGCCCTGCTTGTCGAGCAATACCGCGGAGCTCATGCATACGAGGGCCGTCAGCTGGCCGACCGAAATGTCGATGCCGCCGGTGATCATGACAAGGCTCATGCCGCATGAAAGTATGATAAGGCTCGCGTTTTCGTTAAGGATGTTGAAGAAGTTCTGAGGCTTAAGGAAGCCGGAACCAAGGAACGCTACCGCCAAAAGATACATTATGACGAAGACCACGATGGTGATGAGAAGGAGCAGATTGGTATCTGACATTCCCTTCAAGCCTTTTCTGGAGGATAACTGATTCTTCATGTCATGCAACCTCCTTTACGCTGTTTTTCGCTGAACGGGACTTCTTGAAAGAAGCCAGCCTCTCTCTTACGACGGGAGCTGAGAGGATGACGAGGATGATGACTACGACGGCCTTGTAAGCAGGCAGTGCTGATGAGAGCACGTTGAACTTGTAGAGCGTCGTCGTCAGGAACTGGATGATGTAAGCACCCATGATCGAAGCGGGCATGTTGAACTTACCGCCGCCCAAGGAGTTTCCGCCGAGGGCTACAGCGAGGATCGCGTCCATTTCGATGTCCTTTGCGATAACGGAATAGTTGATCGTAGAGATACGGCTGACCTTGATGAGGCCGACGACCGCAACGCACAATCCGAGGATTACGTAAGTGATGAGCTTTACGACCGCGGGGTTGATGCCGTTAAGTCTTGACGAGTTCGGATTGATTCCGACCGCCTGTGAATAAAGTCCGAGGTTCGTGAACTTGAGGACCAGGAAGATGACGATCATGCAGGCGACGGCTATGAAGACCGGCGTAGGGATCGGAATTCCCGGAATGAACGTTCCGAAGTATGAGAACTCAGGCTCGGCGATGATCGGGAGTTCGTTGTTGTTGATCCATGCGGCGATCGAGCGTCCTGCCGTGAAAAGGATCAACGTCGCGACCATCGGCTGTATTTTGAAGAATGCTACGAGCGAACCGTTGAAGGCACCGAAGAGCATTGCGACGACGCAGGCTACGAGGAACGCTACAATGATCGGAGCCTGCATGTGGTCAGGTCTTGAATTGTCTCCGCAGAGGACTTTGAGGATGACCGATCCGGCAATTGCGATCGCCGCACCGACCGAGATGTCCTGTCCGCCTGACGCCGCGGTAACGAGAGTCATTCCGATCGCGAGGATCGCAAGCTCTGAACCGTAGTCAAGGATCGTGATGAGGTAGCCTGAAAGGATCGGCTGACCGTCGCTGTTGTGACCAAGCTTGATCGCGAAGAATGAAGGGTCCGCTATCAGGTTGAATATTATGAGGCACAAAAGTGCCGCTACGGGGATGAACAGCTGCTTCTGCGTCAGAGCGACAAACTGTGACACGATGCTGTTCTTTTTCTTTAATGAATTGGCGGGTGTCATGTCTCTTCACCTCCGGCTATGGTTGCCATTACCTTGTTTCGAGTGAGATCGTCTCCGGTCAGTTCACCTACAACCTTACGGTCTCTCATGACGATAAGGCGTGAGCAGGTACGGAGCATCTCGTCGATCTCGGACGAAATGAACGTGACGCTCTTTCCTTCCGAAGCAAGCTTTAACGCGAGCTTCTGGATCTCGATCTTGGTTCCGATGTCGATGCCTCTCGTAGGCTCGTCAAGGATCAGGAAGTCCGGATTCGTGAGGAGCCAGCGTGCGAGGATGACCTTCTGCTGGTTACCGCCCGAAAGCTGTCCGATCGGAGTGTCGGACGAAGCGGTCTTGATGTCGAGGAGCGCGATGTACTCCTGAGCCATTGCCTCCGCCTTTGCCTTCGAGAACGGTCTGAAGAATCCCTTCATGACCTGAAGTGCGAGTATTATGTTGTCCCTGACCGACAGATCGGCGACGATGCCGTCGAGCTTTCTGTCTTCAGGCAGATAGCCGATTCCGTTCTTCATCGCGTCGATCGGCTTCTTGATCCTTACGTGCTTTCCTTTGACGTTAACGGTTCCGCCCAAGACCTTGTCGGCTCCGAAGATCGCCCTGACGCACTCGCTTCGGCCTGAACCCAAAAGACCGGTGAAGCCGTTTACCTCACCGCTGTAGATGTTGAAATCGAAAGGCTTGATGCCCGCATTGCTGACGAGCTTGTGAGCTTCAAGGACCGGAGTCTGCGTCTTGTCAACGGGTCCTACGTCGCTGTCGCCCTTGATGTCCGCGACGTCGTCCAAGTCCTTGCCGAGCATCTTTGAAACGAGCTTGACCCTCGGAAGGTCCTCGATGACGTACTCGCCTACGAGCGTTCCGTCCCTCAAAACAGTGATCCTGTCGCAGACCTCATAGACCTGGTCAAGGAAGTGCGTGACGAATATGATGCCGACGTTCTTTTTCTTGAGGTCGCGCATCAGTTTGAAGAGCTTTTCAACTTCCTGCTCGTCCAATGAAGACGTAGGTTCGTCAAGGATGAGCACGCGGCACTTCATGTCGACCGCACGCGCGATCGCGACCATCTGCTGGACTGCGATCGAGCAGGAACCGAGCTGCTGTCTGGGCGTTGCGGGGATGTCGAGCTGCTTTAATATCTCGCCCGTCTTCTTGTTCATGTCCGCCCAATTGGTGAACGCGCCGCTTCTTCCTATGAACATGTTCTCCGCGACCGAAAGGTTCGGGCAGAGGGCTATTTCCTGATAAACCGTTGAGATGCCTGAATTCTGGGCATCCTGAGGTGACCTTATATGTGCTTCTTCGAAGTCGGGCATTGCCTCGTCCGAAGTATTTTTCCTGATTAATATCGTTCCGCCGTCCTTAACGTAAACACCGGTCAGAACCTTGATCAAAGTGGATTTTCCTGCGCCGTTCTCTCCCATGAGGGCATGGATCTCGCCGCTTCTCAAAGTGAAATCCACGTTCTGAAGAGCATTAACTCCCGGGAAATATTTGCAGATGCCGCGCATTTGCAGCACTTCGGTATTCTCCATAATCCCACTCCTCTGAGTATTTCTTAAAAAGGCACGCGGTGCGGAAGTTCCCGTACCGCGTGCCGGCCAATTACTTAAGTCTTGTAAACCAGTAAGAACCTATTAGATTCCGTACTTGTCAACGTCTTCCTGTGTGATCGTAGCTGCGTCGAAGCCCTTCTCGTCCATGATGATGGTCTTCTGCTCAGGAGCCTTGCCAGCCTCGAAGTCCTTGATGATCTTGTCGATGTAGGAAGCCTGGAAAGGATTGCACTGGCCATCATAGTTCCACTTCTTAGCGAGCAGTTCCTTGAGTGCCCAAGCGTTGCAGTCATAACCCATAACGATGACGTCGCCGCCTACGCCGTGAGAGATGTTAGCCTTGTCGAGAGCTGCAACAGCGCCCTTAGCCATATCGTCGTTCTCAGCATAGATAACGTTGAACTTGTCGCCCTTGTCGATAACGGACTGAACGATCTGCTGTGCCTTCTCTGCGTTCCACTCAGCGGTCTGCTGTGTAACGATTGTCCAACCGTTAGCCTTAGCCTTGTCGTCGAGAGCACCGGAACGGCCCTTCTGAGCTGCGGAACCCATAACGCCCTGGATGTGGATGATCTTGTACTCAGGGAGCTTCTGGCTCTCGAGCCATGCCATAGCTGTGTCGCCTTCTTTTCTCATGTCGGAAACGATGGATGCTTCATAAAGAGAAGGATCTGCATCGATCGTACGGTCGAAAAGAATAACCTTGATGCCGGCTGTCTTTGCGTCCTGGAGAACGGAATCCCAACCTGAAACGTCAGCAGCGGAGATAAGAAGATAATCAACTTCATCAGTGATGAACTTCTTAGCAGCAGCGATCTGCTCATCGTTCTTAAGGCTGTAAGCGAACTTAGCGTCATAGCCGTTCTCTTTTGTGAAAGTAGCCTTCATGTCCTTGTCGTTTGCTGTACGATAACCGGACTCGTTAGGATCGTTGTTGATGATACCGACCTTGATAAGTCCGTCACCTGCAGGAGCAGCTGTTGTCGCAGCGGGAGCAGCAGTTGTAGCAGCTGCTGTTGTAGCAGCAGGCTTTGCATTGCAGCCGGCCATTGCGAGACCGAAAGTAGCTGTCATCAAAACCGCAAGAAACTTCTTCATAGATTTTTCCTCAC
>JAFZVF010000011.1 GCA_017617935.1 Clostridiales bacterium
TCACAATTTTGTTGTAGAGAGGATGCTTAACGTTGTCCACAACGGCTACGACGATGGTCTTGTCCATCTTATCGCTTACGACCTTACCGGTACGTACTTTTCTCAAGTTTCTTTCCACGTGAATTCTCCTTTCCAAGTCTCCGGGTTAGTTCTGCTCCGTTTCCTTAGCGGAAATAACGGTCTGAATACGCGCAATGTTGCGTCTAACCTCTTTGATTCTGCTTGTATTGTCGAGCTGGTTTGTTGCGTTCTGGAAGCGCAGGTTAAAGAGCTCCTTCTTGGCAGCAACCAGATCACTATTCAGTTCAGACACAGACTTTGTCTTCAAATCATCGAGAAACTTCTTAGTTTTCACTGCCGTTACCTCCTTCTAAATCTTCACGAGAAACGATCTTGCACTTGCAAGGCAACTTGTGAGTTGCAAGGCGGAGTGCCTCCTTCGCAATTTCCTCCGAAACGCCGGCAATCTCAAACATCACACGTCCGGGCTTAACTACCGCTACCCAGAACTCCGTGGATCCCTTTCCGGAACCCATTCGGGTCTCGGCGGGCTTCGCCGTTACGGGCTTATCCGGGAAAATCTTAATCCAAACCTGACCGCCACGCTTAATGTAACGCGTCATAGCGATACGGGCTGCTTCAATCTGATTCGACTTGATCCAGCAAGGCTCGGTCGCAACAATGCCGTACTCGCCATAAGAAATGGTGTTGCCTCTTAAAGCCTTTCCTCTCATCGTTCCACGAAACTGCTTACGCCGTTTCACTCTCTTAGGCATTAACATTATTTATCGCTCCCTTCTTTCTTTCCCTTTGTGGGGAGTACCTCGCCGTGGTAGATCCAAACCTTGACGCCGACCTTTCCGTAGGTCGTGTTGGCCTCGGCAAAACCGTAATCAATATCTGCACGCAGCGTCTGCAGCGGAATGGTGCCCTCGCTGTAGAACTCGATACGAGCCATGTCCGCACCGCCGAGACGGCCGGCACAGCAGGTCTTGATACCCTTAGCGCCGCTCTTCATCGTGCGGGACATCGTGGACTTCATAGCACGACGGAAGCTCACACGGTTCTCGAGCTGTGCCGCAATGTTCTCGGCAACAAGCTGCGCATTGGTATCCGGTCTCTTGATTTCCTTGATCTCAAGGTTCAGCTTCTTGGTCGTAAGCTTCTCAACCTGCGCCTTCAGCTTCTCGATCTCAGCGCCGCCCTTACCGATGACAACACCGGGCTTTGCGGTGTGAACCGTAACCTTGACCTTGTCAGTTGTACGCTCGATGTCGATCTTGGAGATCGCAGCGCTGAACAACTTCTTCTTGAGGAACTCGCGAATCTTGTAGTCTTCTACAAGGTTGTCTGCAAAGTCACCCTCTGCATACCACTTGGAGTCCCAATCACTAATGATACCGACTCTTAATCCATGCGGATTTACTTTCTGTCCCATGCGATACCTCCTTATCTCTCATCCAAAACTACGGTGATGTGGCTCATTCTCTTCAGGATCTGATAAGCGCGACCCTGGGATCTGGGCTGAATTCTCTTCATCGTAGGAGCGTTGTTTGCA